>CAZTBS010000020.1:0-31481 GCA_964612125.1 uncultured Leucobacter sp.
TCGACCTCAGCTGCGATCACGAGCTCGAGACCGCGGCTGGTGCCACAGTTCTCTTCGCGAATGATCACGTCCTGCGAGACGTCAACGAGACGACGGGTCAGGTATCCCGAGTCCGCGGTACGAAGCGCGGTGTCAGCGAGACCCTTACGCGCGCCGTGCGTCGCGATGAAGTACTCGGCTACCGAGAGGCCCTCACGGTACGAGTTGATGATCGGGCGAGGAATAATCTCACCCTTCGGATCACTCACGAGACCGCGCATACCCGAGATGTTCCGGATCTGCAGCCAGTTACCACGGGCACCCGACGACACCATGCGGAAGATCGTGTTGTCGACCGGGAAGGCGTCGCGCATGGCGGCGGCCACCTCGTCGGTCGCCTCGGTCCAGATGTCGACGAGCTCGGTGTGACGCTCGGCGTCGGTGATGAGACCCTTGTCGTACTTCTTCTGCACCGCGGCAGCAGCCTTCTCGTGTTCAGCGAGAATCTGCGCCTTGCCCTCAGGGGTCACGATGTCGCTGAGCGCAACGGTGACACCCGAACGGGTGGCCCAGTAGAAGCCCGCATCCTTGATGCGGTCAAGCGTCGCAGCTACCTCGACCTTCGGGTACCGCTCTGCCAGGTCGTTAACGAGGCTCGAGAGTGTGCCCTTGTCGGCGACCCGCTCAAAGTAGGGGTAGTTCGTTGGCAGCGCTTCGTTGAAGAGCGCGCGGCCAAGCGAGGTCTCGACGACGGTCGGACGGTCATAGGTCTGGCCGTTCGCATCGGTGTATCCGGTCAGACGAATCTTCACCAGCGCCGCGAGGTCGAGGGTGCCCTCATCCTTCGCGAGGATAGCCTCAGCCACCGAACCGAATGCGCGTCCCTCACCGAGTGCACCCTGCTTGACCGTAGTCAGGAAGTGCAGGCCGATGATCATGTCCTGCGAAGGCAGGGTCACGGGGCGGCCGTCCGAGGGCTTCAGGATGTTGTTGGACGCAAGCATCAGCACGCGTGCCTCGGCCTGAGCCTCGACGGACAGTGGCAGGTGCACTGCCATTTGGTCACCGTCGAAGTCGGCGTTGAACGCAGCACACACGAGTGGGTGCAGCTGAATTGCCTTGCCCTCAACGAGCTGCGGCTCGAAGGCCTGGATGCCGAGGCGGTGCAGCGTTGGTGCACGGTTCAGCAGCACAGGGCGCTCGCGGATAATCTCCTCGAGCACATCCCAGACCTCACTCCGGGCGCGCTCCACCATGCGCTTTGCAGCCTTGATGTTCTGTGCGTGCGACAGGTCGATGAGGCGCTTAATGACGAACGGCTTGAACAGTTCGAGCGCCATGTCCTTTGGCAGACCACACTGGTGCAGCTTGAGCTGCGGGCCGACCACGATGACCGAGCGGCCCGAGTAGTCGACGCGCTTGCCGAGCAGGTTCTGACGGAATCGACCCTGCTTACCCTTGAGCATGTCAGACAGCGACTTCAGTGCACGGTTACCGGTGCCCGTGACGGGGCGGCCACGACGACCGTTGTCGAAAAGCGCGTCAACAGCTTCCTGCAGCATGCGCTTCTCGTTGTTCACGATGATCTCGGGTGCACCGAGATCTAGCAGGCGACGCAGACGGTTGTTGCGGTTGATCACACGACGGTAAAGGTCATTCAGGTCGGAAGTCGCAAAACGACCACCGTCGAGCTGCACCATCGGACGCAGCTCCGGCGGAATCACCGGCACCACGTCAAGCACCATGGCAGCCGGGCTCGCACCGGTCTGCAGGAAAGAGTTGACGACCTTCAGACGCTTGATGGCACGGATCTTCTTCTGACCCTTGCCTTCGGAAATCTGCAGGTGCAGCGCGTCGCTCTCAGCCTGCAGGTCGAAAGCCTCGAGGCGCTTCTTGATCGCCTCGGCGCCCATGTAGGCCTCGAAGTAATCGCCGTAGCGATCCATCAGGTCAGCAAAGGCAGCGTCTTCCGGCTTCAGGTCGCCGACCTTCAGGGTGCGGAAGTCTTCCCACACGCGCTTCAGGTTTGCAATGTCGTCATCGAAGCCCTTGCGGATCGCGGCCATTTCCTTCTCCGCGGAAGCTTCGGCGCGACGGCGCTGATCAGCCTTTGCTCCCTCGGCCTCGAGTGCCGCGAGATCAGACTCAGCCTGCTGCTGACGCTGTGCGATTGCCAGGTCACGCTGCTTCTCGAGCGCTTCGAGTTCGAGACGCAGCTCGTTCTCGAGCTCCGGCAGATCCTCGTGGCGACCCTCTTCGTCAACATCGATCACCATGTAGGCGGCAAAGTAGATGACCTTCTCGAGGTCTTTCGGCGCCATGTCGAGCAGGTAGCCCAGACGACTTGGCACACCCTTGAAGTACCAAATGTGGGTGACCGGAGCAGCAAGCTCAATATGGCCCATGCGCTCACGACGCACGCTGGACTTGGTGACCTCGACGCCACAGCGCTCACACACAATGCCTTTGTAGCGGACACGCTTGTACTTACCACAGGCGCACTCCCAGTCGCGGCTGGGGCCGAAGATCTGCTCGCCGAACAAGCCATCCTTTTCGGGCTTCAGCGTGCGGTAATTGATGGTTTCCGGCTTCTTGACCTCACCGAACGACCAGCTACGAATATCCTCAGCGGTCGCCAGGCGGATCTGTAGCTCGTTAAAACTCGTACCCTCGAGCAATGTTCTCTCCTTGAATGAAAACTTCTGTGTGGGACCGGACGGGGCCTCGCGTGCCGCGAGGCCCGCCGATCAAATCAGATCTCGTCTACCGACGAGGTCTCGAAGCGGGTCGAGAGGTTAATGCCGAGCTCCTCCGCCGTACGGTGTGCCTCATCGTCGTTGTCGCGCAGGTTGACGACTTCGCCGCCAGCACCCAGCACCTCGACGTTCAAGCACAGAGACTGCATTTCCTTCATGAGCACGCGGAACGACTCAGGTACGCCCGGCTCAGGAATGTTCTCGCCACGGACGATCGCCTCGTACACCTTGACACGGCCAAGGATGTCATCAGACTTCACCGTGAGGAGTTCCTGCAGCGCGTACGCCGCGCCATAGGCCTCGAGCGCCCACACTTCCATCTCACCGAAGCGCTGACCACCGAACTGCGCCTTACCACCGAGCGGCTGCTGGGTGATCATCGAGTACGGACCAGTGGAGCGCGCGTGGATCTTGTCATCCACCAGGTGGTGCAGCTTCAGGATGTACATGTAACCGACCGAGACCGGGTAGGGGAACGGCTCACCGGAGCGGCCGTCGAAGAGGCGCGTCTTGCCACTGGCACCGATCAGGCGTTCGCCGTCGCGGTTCACCAGGGTCGAATCGAGCAGACCGGAGATCTCCTCCTCGGTAGCGCCATCGAACACCGGCGTTGCCACCTTGGTGTTCGGAGCTGCCTCGAAGGCTTCCTTGGGGAGGCGCGCAGCCCACTCGGGCAGACCGTCGACCTTCCAGCCCTGCTTCGCGATCCACCCCAGGTGAATCTCGAGAACCTGGCCGAAGTTCATGCGACCGGGCACACCGAGGGGGTTCAGGATAACGTCAACTGGTGTGCCGTCTTCGAGGAACGGCATGTCTTCGACGGGCAGGATCTTCGAGATGACGCCCTTGTTGCCGTGACGGCCAGCAAGCTTGTCGCCTTCGGTGATCTTGCGCTTCTGAGCGATGTACACCACGACGCGCTGGTTCACACCCGAGCCCAAGTCATCGTCGTTTTCGTTCTCTGCGTCGAACACCTTGACGGCGGTGACGGTTCCAGAAACACCGTGCGGCACCTTCAGCGAGGTGTCACGTACTTCGCGGCTCTTCTCGTTGAAGATGGCGCGCAGCAGGCGTTCCTCGGCAGACAGCTCGGTCTCGCCCTTCGGGGTGACCTTGCCGACGAGGATGTCGCCGGGGCGAACCTCAGCACCGATACGGATGATGCCGCGCTCGTCGAGATCCTTCAGTGCTTCCATGCTGGCGTTGGGCAGATCACGGGTGATCTCTTCCTTGCCGAGCTTGGTATCACGCGCATCAACGTCGTATTCTTCGACGTGGATCGACGACAGCGTGTCGTCCTTCACCAGGTTCTGGCTCAGGATGATCGCGTCCTCGAAGTTGTGTCCTTCCCAGGACATGAAGGCAACGAGCAGGTTCTTGCCAAGTGCAAGCTCACCGTTTTCGGTCGCGGGACCGTCGGCAATGACTTCGCCAGCCTCGATACGCTCGCCCGCCTTCACGATGACACGGTGGTTGTAGTTCGTGCCCTGGTTCGAGCGATCGAACTTGCGCATGAAGTAGGTCTTCGTTCCACCATCGTCGTGCTGCACGGTGACGTAGTCAGCGGAGACATCGGTGATGACACCGGCAGCCTCAGCAGTAATCACGTCACCCGCATCGATGGCTGCGTAGCCCTCCATACCGGTACCCACGAGTGGCGACTCGCTGCGCACCAGCGGCACAGCCTGTCGCTGCATGTTGGCACCCATGAGCGCGCGGTTCGCATCGTCGTGCTCAAGGAAGGGGATCAGTGACGTCGCCACCGACACCATCTGGCGCGGCGACACGTCCATGTAGTCAACGCGGCCCGCGTCGACCATTTCCACCTCAGAACCGCGGGGGCGAGCGAGCACCTGCGCTTCAGCGAAGTGTCCGTCTGCGGTCAACGGAGCACCGGCCTGCGCGATGAGGAATTCGTCTTCCTCGTGCGCGGTGAGGTAATCGACCTGGTCGGTGACCTGACCGTCGACGACGCGGCGGTACGGAGTCTCGATGAAGCCGAACGCGTTAATGCGTGCGAAGGTTGCGAGTGCACCGATCAGACCAATGTTCGGGCCTTCCGGGGTCTCGATCGGGCACATGCGGCCGTAGTGCGAAGGGTGCACGTCGCGCACCTCAACGCCTGCGCGGTCACGGGACAGACCACCCGGGCCGAGCGCGGAGAGACGGCGCTTATTGGTCAGGCCCGCGAGCGGGTTGTTCTGGTCCATGAACTGCGACAGCTGAGAGGTACCGAAGAACTCCTTGATCGCTGCCAGCACGGGGCGGGTGTTGATCAGGGTGTTCGGGGTGATCGCCTCAATGTCTTGCGTCGTCATGCGTTCACGCACGACGCGCTCCATGCGGCTGAGGCCGGTACGTACCTGGTTCTGGATCAGCTCACCCACCGCACGGATGCGGCGGTTACCGAAGTGATCGATGTCGTCGACGTCGAGACGAATATCAACGGGCTGACCGTCACGCACGCCGGGCAGCGTCTCGGTGCCAGCATGCAGGCCCACCAGGTACTTGATGGTCGCCACGATGTCCTCAAGCGAGAGCACCGAGTCGGTGATCGGCGCGTCAAGACCGAGCTTGCGGTTGATCTTGTAGCGACCGACCTTCGCGAGATCGTAACGCTTCGGGTTGAAGTAGCTGTTGTCGAGCAGCGCACGCGCGGCCTCGATGGCAACCTGCTCACCCGGACGCTGCTTGCGGTAGATGTCCTTCAGCGCGTCTTCCTGAGTGGTAACGCCGTCCTTCTCGAGCGTGAGCGCGATGGATTCGTACCCGGCAAACTCCTCGAGGATCTCCTCAGTGGTCATACCGAGGGCCTTCAGGAATACGGTAACCGACTGCTTGCGCTTACGGTCGATACGCACGCCCACCTGGTCGCGCTTATCGATCTCAAACTCCAGCCACGCACCGCGGCTCGGAATCACGCGGGCAGAGAAGACGTCTTTGTCGCTGGTCTTCTCCTGCGCCCGCTCAAAGTACACACCGGGGCTACGCACGAGCTGCGACACAATCACGCGCTCGGTGCCATTGATGATGAAGGTGCCCTTGTCGGTCATGATGGGGAAATCACCCATGTACACCGTCTGGCTCTTCAGCACCTGAGTCTCGGTGTTGTAGAACGCCGCCTCGACGTAGAGCGGAGCGGAGTAGGTCTTACCGCGCTCCTTGCACTCGTCGATGGAGAACTTCTGCTCGTCGAGAATCGGGTTCTCGAACGAGAGCTGCATGGTGCCAGCGTTGTCCTCGATCGGCGAGATCTCGTCGAAGATCTCCTCAAGGCCGCTCTTGAGAGCGATGTCGTCGCGCCCTTGAGCTTGTGCCTCGGCGACGCGTGCTTTCCACGCGTCGTTACCGACGAGCCAGTCAAAGCTCTCGAGCTGCAGTGCCAACAGATTCGGCACCGACAGCGTGTCGGAAATCTTGGCGAAGCTCAGACGCGAGTGATCGCGACCGTTCTTCGGCGAATGGGTGGAAGTTGCGTTGCGCGCAGCAGCCAAGGAAACTACCTCCGTGGGCCCCGTCGGGCCGGTTGACCTGGTCTTGCAGAAAGGCTTCGAATCACGCGGTTCAGGGCTCGGTAAGGTGAGCATGACGGCCGACCGCAATATGAAGGCAGACAGGTGTTCGAAGCGCAACTATCTAATGTAATCGATTTGTTACTGCTCGGCAAGTGTCCTCAGCAATCTGAAAGGCGCAACTATGCATCTGCCTGAGCCAGTTCGCCTCTCCTCTGGCCTCATCGCAGAAATCGTCGAGGACCGCTGGGTGCCAGGTTCGATGGTGTTGGAAGTCGATGGCACCCCACAATCGCACGTCAATCTGCGTGATCCCAGCGAGCTGTTTTTCGAGTACATCAGACGCATCGGTTTCGTCATCGACCTGTTTCGCACTCCGGCGCAACCCATCTCTGCGCTGCATTTGGGAGGTGGCGCCTTCACGCTGCCGCGCTACATCGAAGCGACTCGCCCCGGCAGTCGACAGCAGGTGATTGAGCTTGAGGGTGCACTGGTGGATCTCGTGCGCGAGGCCGCACCACTCCCCCGTAACGCAAGCATCCGGGTGCGCCGCGGTGACGCGCGCGCCACATTGGCAAAACTTCCGGCCGGCATGCATGGGGCGATGGACCTCGTGGTCGTTGACATTTTTGCTGGGGACCGCACCCCTGCACACGTGTCAAGCATCGAGTTTTACGAGCTGGTCCGTCCCCTACTCACCCCCGACGGCACGGTCGTGGTCAACGTCGCAGACGGCGCCGGACAGCGTTTCACGCGCGGCCAGGCAGCCACCCTCGCCAGCCTGTTCCCGAGCGTGTGCGCCATTGCAGAGCCGCAGGTACTGAAGGGGAGCCGCTTCGGAAACGTCGTCCTTGTTGCCTCCGAGCAGGCCGAGGAGCTGACCTGGCTGCCGCGACTCCTCGCGAGTGGCCCACACCCTGCCCGCATGTTGGCGGGGCGCGAGTTCGAAGATTTTGTGCGCGGCGCGAAGCCCGTGACCGACGCTGATGCGGTGGATTCACCGCGCCCGGCGCGGGAGTTATTTGACCGTGGCTGATCTGGCACGCGTGCGAGTGTGGGCGCACGCGCTCATTCGCATGCACCTTGACCCAGACGAGTGGAGTTTCGACTTCGACCATGCACGCCGACGCGCCGGACTGTGCAACTTCACGGCCCGGCGCATCACCGTTTCACGCCATTTGGCGGCGAAATTCGACGACGACGAGATCCACCAGATTCTGCTGCACGAGGTTGCCCACGCCCTCGCTGGGCCCGATGCTGGGCACGGCCCTCAGTGGAAGCGCATCGCTGCCGAAATCGGGTATGCCGGTGGACGCACGCACGATGGTGAAGTCGCACGCGAACTTGCCCCGTGGATCGGCCACTGCCCCGGTGGCCACGAACACGTGCGCTTTCGTCGCCCCACCCGCAGCAGCAGTTGCGCGCTGTGTGCGAGAGGATTCTCGCCTGCGCATCTCATCACCTGGCAGAGACGCTGAGCACGCAGAAACTAGCAGCCGACAGTCGCGAGGGCCTGTCGCAGCAGTTTGCCGCGCCCACCCGGTAAATCGGCGAGGTTACCCTCCGAAACGGCCTGTTCGGGTGACATCCACGTCACTTCGAGGGCATCCTGCCGCGGGTTACAGCTGCCTGTCACCGGCACGACGTACACGAGCGAGACGGCGTGCTGCCGCTCATCCACGAACGGCGACAGCCCCGGCAGTGGGAAGTACTCGGCAATTTGCGCCGGAACTGGCGAGGTGGGAATGAGCGGAAACGCCATCGGCCCCAAATCGTTCTCGAGATGCCGGAACAGCGCGTCTCGAATCGCCTCACCGTAGCGCACACGGCCTGCGACAAACGCTCGTGTCATCACGCCTTCAGGAGTACTGCGTAACAGTAGCCCTACCTCGGTGACCTGGCCTTGCCCGTCGACGCGCACCGGCACCGCCTCGACATAGACGATGGGCATGCGCCCACGCACGAAGGCAAGTTCGTCCTCGCTGAGCCAGCCCGGGTTCATGTTGGGAACCGGCCGATCATGAGAATCGGAAGGCTCGGGAAGCTCGGCCGTGTCTATCGCCATGCCATCATTCTGCCCGATAGATGACTCTCGGGGTACCTACCGGCCCATGCGGCGTTGCCTGCGGGAATAGTCGCGCAAAGCTCGCAGCAGATCCACTTCACGCAAGTCCGGGTACAGCGCCTCAACAAAGTAGAACTCGGAGTGGGCGGACTGCCAGATCATGAAGTCGCTGAGGCGCTGCTCACCCGAGGTGCGGATCACCAAATCGGGGTCGGCCTGCCCGCGGGTCCACAGGTGCTCACCGATCATCTCCGGGGTGAGCCGCTCGGCAAGTGTGTCAATGGTGCCGCCCGCTGCCTGGTGCGCGGCAATCACGCTGCACACCGCCGCGGTGATTTCGCTACGGCCGCCGTAGCCGACGGCCAGATTGATATGCAGGCCATCACGATCAGCAGTGTCACGCTCGGCGCGCTGCAGGGCCTCAACCAATTCATCAGACAGCCCCGCGGTGGATCCCACATGCTTCACCCGCCACGCATCGATCTCGGCAAGGTCGGTGGCGAGATCCGCAATGATATTGAAGAGGTCTTCGAGTTCCTGACGATCACGCCCGGCGAGATTGTCTGCGGAAAGCAGATACAGGGTAACGACCTTCACCCCGCTCTCTTCACACCAACCGAGAAACTCCGGGATCTTGCGCGCGCCGGCCCGATGCCCAACTGCCACTCGCTCCTGCAGTCGCTGCTTCGCCCAGCGGCGGTTACCGTCGACAATCACGGCAATATGGTGAGGCACCTGCGCCGGGTCAATTTCCTTGCGCAATCGATGCTGGTACAGGCGGTACAGCAGACCAGGTCGCGGCGAGGTTCGCTCGGGAATCACCTTGCGAGTGTATCCGTTTTGCCTGTCAGCGGAGGTACACGGGATTGAGTGCAACCAGGAGCGCAGCGGTCCAATGACACAGGAACGCAATCACGGTCAGCGAGTGGAAGATCTCGTGAAATCCGAACACGCCGGGGATCGGATTCGGTCGCTTGGTGCCGTACACAATTGAGCCCACCGAGTAAAGCAACCCGCCGACAACCACCAGGATCATGGCCAGGGCGTTGGCATTAAAGATGTCCACGATGAACATCACGGCAGCCCAGCCCAGCAACAGGTACAGCGGCACATACAGCCAGCGCGGGGCGCCGATCCAGAACACTCGAAAGCCGATACCCAGCAGCGCACCCGACCAGACGAGCGACAGCAACAAGATGCCCTTATCGAGCGGGAGCGCGAGCAAGGCGATGGGCGTGTAGGTACCGGCGATCAGCAAGAAGATATTGGCGTGATCGAGCCGCCGGAAGGTTTGCTTCACCTTCGGGCTCCAGTTAATGCGGTGGTACAGCGCGGAAACGCCGAACAGCAGCATGCTGGTGACCATGAACACAGCTGACGCCCACTTCGCAACTGGGCCCTCAGCGAGAACGATCAAGACGATGCCCGCCACTGCTGAGACGGGAAACGTAATCGCGTGGATCCAGCCGCGCCACAGCGGCTTTACCTCGGCAGGGCCAGCTTCGCCACCAACTTCGGAGTCGTGTGCCAGCACGTCTTCGAGGAGCGGCAGCGAGAGCGCGTCGGGTTCTGGAAACGAGTGCTGATCGCGCGAAGTCATGCTCCTAGTGTATGAAGTGCACAGATTTCTGAGTGCATATGTGTGGGTTTCCCCATGCACCAAGGAGCTGCAACACGGCCTCGCCGTAGCGTGCCAGCTTGGCTTGCCCGATCCCACTGATGCCGAGGAGTTCTTCCTCGTTACTGGGCCGGTGCTCGGCGAGCGCTCGCAGCGTGGCATCTCCGAAAATGACGTAGCTGGGTACTCCCTGTTCGCTGGCCTCAGCAAACCGCCATTGCCGCAGCTTCTCGAATATTTCTTGCTGCGCGGGGTCGAGATCAGTCGCTGTCGCGCGACGCTGAGGGGTGGATCCGCCCCTTCCACGCCGTGTCGCCACTTCTTCACGCATGAAGACCTGTGCTTCACCGCGCAGGACCGGTTTTGCTGCTTCCGTAGGCGCGAGCACACCCCATTCACCGCGCGATTCAAGCACTCCGGTCGCCAGTAAATGACGCACGACGCCGCGCCATTGCGTGGCGCTCAAGTCGGCACCAATGCCCCATGTGGAAAGCTCGTCGAGGCGCAGCTGATCCACCCGCGGCGAGCGCACGCCGCGCAGCACATCGATGTGCTGGCCAGCCGCAAAGGTGCGGCCACGTTCGTTGCCCGTTCGCACCACTGTGGAAAGGAGCTTCTGCGCGGGAATTGTGGCATCCCACAGCCGCGGCGGATGCGCGCACACATCGCAGTTTCCGCAGGGAGAGCTGAGCTCTTCACCGAAGTAACGCAGCAAAAACTGCCTCCTACAGCCGGTGGCTTCACACAGCGCAAGCATGTGCTGCAGGTGCGACAGTTGGGTACGCCGCGTCGCGGCATCACCGTCACCAGACTCGATGAGCTGGCGTTGCTGCACAACGTCGGCGAGGCCGTAGGCCATCCAGGCTTCGGCCGGGGCACCGTCACGGCCAGCGCGACCAGTCTCTTGGTAGTACCCTTCGATGGATTTCGGCAGGTCGATATGCGCAACAAAACGCACGTCAGGTTTGTCGATACCCATACCAAATGCGATGGTCGCCACAACTACCACGCCGTCTTCGCGCAGGAATCTCGTCTGCGCCTGCAACCGTTGTTCTGCGGGAAGACCCGCGTGATACGCAACAGCATCAACCCCGGCATCACGTAGCCAGGCAGCAGTTTGCTCGACCTTCTTCCGACTGAGTGCGTACACAATGCCGGCCTCACCCGGGTGTTCGCGGGTGATGAACTCGGTGAGCTGTTGACGCACCGACCCCTTTGGCTCAATCCGATAGTGGATGTTGGGACGGTCAAAGCTCGCGACGAAGTGACGAGCGCGTTCCAGATGTAGCCGCTCCGTGAGTTCACGGTGAGTAGCGGGAGTCGCTGTCGCGGTAAGTGCGATGCGCGGCACTTCTGGCCAGATTTCGGCAAGTGCCCCGAGCCGCAGATAGTCGGGGCGAAAGTCATGCCCCCACTGGGACACACAGTGGGCTTCATCGATCGCAAACAGCGCAATCGGGCTCTGCTGCAGCAGTTCAATCGTGTTCGGGCTGGCGAGACGCTCGGGGGCCAGGTACAGCAGGTCAAGTTGGCCAGCACGGTAGTCGGCTTCGATGGCCTGCCGATCTGCCATGCTCATTGCTGAGTTCAGCGCCGCTGCGCGCACACCAGCAAGTCTGAGTGACGCGACCTGGTCATGCATGAGGGCGACCAGTGGTGACAGCACGACTGCCGTACCCGGTCGGCACAGTGCAGGCACCTGGTAGCAGAGCGATTTGCCGCCCCCGGTGGGCATCAAGACCACGGCGTCGCCACCCGCGACGACGTGCTCAATGATGGCCTGCTGATCGCCCCGAAAGGCGCCGTAGCCAAAGACCTCAGCGAGGACTCGCGCGGGATCAACCGTGCCGGGCGCCACGCTCATCACCGGCTACTCTCGGGGAGCAGCAGGTGCGCCGTCGTTTTCGGGCGTACTGCCTGGCGCAGCCGCACCAGCAGCGGCGTCACGCTCGGCGATTTCGGCGGCGAGCGATTCGCGGATCTCATGGCGATACTTGCTGCGACGCAACCGCCGCACCAGATCGAATCCCAGGAAGATCACTGCCAAGCCGAGCAGCGCAGTGGCAACAAAGCCCACGACCCCGGGGGTGACGGAGTTCGGGTCAAATTCGGCATCCTCTGCTGCCAGAACAATCAGCCCAGCCACGGTGGTCAGCACGCTCATTGCGTCTCCTCAGTGATTCCTTGAAACAGGTCAGCCTCAAACTCGCTCGTCGCGACTCGTGATGCCGCGAGTCGGAAGTCTTCGTAGGGCCACGCCTCCCGCTGGAGTTCGTTCGGCCAGAAAAAGAAGAAGCTGTCGGGGGGAACTTGACTGGCGTGCGCGCGGAGGGCCGCGTCACGCTGATCAAAGAACCGTCCTACTTCGACTCGGGTGGTGACGTCACTCGGGCGCTTGCGGAAGCGCGCTTCCATCTCTGCAAACTGCTCCAGCAGCGGCGAATCCGGCTCTTTCTCTCGCAGAGCCTCCGTGATGCGCATCATGCGTTCGGTATTGAAGATGGATTCGTAGTACAGCTTCTTGATCGCCCACGGTTCGCCAGCCTCTGGATACGACTCCGCATCGCCCGACAGATCCCAGGCGATCTTCGAAATCTCGTGGCATCGGATGTGATCCGGATGCGGGTACCCGCCCTGCTCGTTATACGTGATCATGACATGCGGCCTGAACTCGCGCACGATCCGGACCAGGGCCTCCGCGGACATCTCCGCCGGGATGTCGGCAAAGCTGCCAGGCGGTACCGCCACCCCTTCTGGGGGCAGACCGGAATCCTGATAGCCAAGCCAGCGGTGTTGAAAGCCGATGATCTCACGCGCGTGTTCCATCTCGGCACGACGCAGACCCGCCAGATCGCGGCGACTCTTGGGGTCGCGCGCGACAAGCTCGTTCAGCACGTCCCCGCGTTCTCCGCCGGTACAGCTGACGATCATCACCTCCGCACCCTGCTCGAGGTAATGTGCGTACGTAGCTGCGCCCTTGCTTGATTCGTCGTCGGGGTGTGCGTGCACCGCGATCAACCTCAGCGCCATCTGCGGCCTCTCATCTGACTCCCGGGAGGGCCCGGTACGCTGGCGTGCGTCTCCACTCTACTGGCCCGACTTCGGAGGAAACCGTGACGCGAATCGCCGATGCGGGATCTGCCACGCAAGGAACCCTTGCCGCCGACTCGTTGCTCGATGATCGGTACGGCCGGGGCCGGCAGCGCGGTATCGACGCGCGACTCGGTTGGACCGTTGCTGGTATCGCGGTAGCGGCAGGACTGCTGTTCTTGTTCTTCGGCGGCTGGCAGCAGGGCAGCACCGTGGAATTTCGAGACCTCGCATACTCGGTAGATAACGACCGTGAGGTCACCGTGCGGTATGAAGTGACCGCTCCGCCCGGCACACCACTCGCCTGCACCATCGAGGCCCTCAGTACTTCGTATGCGACCGTCGGGTGGAAAGTCGTTGAGCTCGAGCCCGCGGAAGATCGCACCCGGCGCTTTACGGAGCAATTGATCACGACCTCGCCGGCGACTACGGGCACCGTGCGGAGCTGCTGGATACCTGAACAGGCCTCTTAGCTACCATCGCGACCCCCCGTACCCTGATAGGATTTCGGGCACGCCCCGGCACTGCTGGGGCATCGCTACATCTGCAGCGACGTCGCCGCTATCCCGTTCTGACATCCCGGAGGATCCAGCATGACTGAGAATCAGACCTGGCTGACCCAAGAGGCCTACGACCGTCTGAAGGCCGAACTCGACCACCTGTCTGTTGCTGGGCGTCGCGATATTGCTGCACGCATTGAGGCTGCACGCGAAGAGGGCGACCTCAAAGAAAACGGCGGGTACCACGCCGCGAAAGACGAGCAAGGCAAGATGGAGGCGCGGATCCGCGACCTTGAGGAGTTACTGAAGCACGCGGTGGTGCACGAGGCACCGCAGAGCCGCGGCATCGTCGAGGTCGGTACGGTTATCACCGCGGAGATCTGGGGCGACGAAGAGCGGTTTCTGCTCGGCAACCGAGAGATCGGGGACGGCGGTTCGCTCGACGTGTACAGCGCGGAAAGCCCCTTGGGCGCGGCGATTCTGGGGTTGAAAGTCGGCGAAACCGCGAGCTACCTCGCCCCGAATGGTAAGAGCATCGACGTCAAGATTTTGGCGGTCGACACCTACACCGGTTGAAATCAGCGGGCGTCTACTCGCCCGATGAAGTGGTCCATCGAGGAGTACACCTTGAAGACCCGATCCGCGATGACATCCCACAGCGTTGTCGGGAGAACTCCTCGCAGCGCCATCGCAAGTTTCACAGTCCAGGGACGGGCCACGATCGGCTTCCCAGCCAGCATGCCGGCCCACGCAGCATTCACCGCCTGCGTTGGGCGCATGATCGGGGTCAGCAGCGGCCCACGTGCTCCCTGGAACATCCCGGTCGACACGTAACTCGGCAAAAATGTCGTCACCGCCACGTTTCGGCCGTCGGCGCGCTCCAATTCGAGCCGCAGCGACTCGCTCCATCCCACCATGGCCCATTTTGATGCTGCGTACACACTCATGTTGGGATTCGCGAGGGTCCCCGCAGCAGACGCAATATTGAGGATGCGTTTGGGTCGCGGCGTATCCGCCATCATTGCTGGCAGGAGTGCGCGAGTCAGCCACATCGGGGCAAGGGTATTCACGCGCAGTGTCGCTTCAATGTCATGCTCGGGGTCGTGTTCCCAGAAGAGCTTCCCGCGCACGATACCGGCGTTATTGATCAGAATGTCTGGCGTGCCAATTTCCTCGCACATCTGAGCAGCGGTCTTGGTCACCGCATCGCGGTCAGCGAGATCCACCACATAGGCGTGTGTGCGTGCACCCAGCGCGGTGAGCTCGAAGGCAAGTCGTTCCAGCGCCACAGGATCAACATCCCAGAGCGCAATGGCGGCGGCACCTTCGTCGACAGCGCGGCGCGCGTAGAGCTCGCCCATACCGCGTGCAGCCCCAGTAATCACAACGACCGCGCCTGCGGCGGAGCTACTGCGCGTTCGTGTCATGGCTACTCCCCCTAGTACCGTTCGCCCACACGCACACGATAGCCCGCATCGCGCAGCGCAGACACCACTTCCTGACCGTGTTCGATGCCGCGCGTCTCGATATGCAACTCAAGCTCGACGTCACTGATGGGCAGTTCGGTGGCATGGCGCGTGTGCACAACTTCCACCACGTTGGCGTTCTTCTCCGCAACGATTCCGGCGGTGCGCACCAGCTGACCGGGAATGTCAGGCAACAAAATACGCAGCTTCAGATAGCGGGAAGAGGCAGCGAGACCGTGGCCGATGACCCGCTGCAGCAGCAGTGGATCGATGTTCCCGCCCGACAAGATCGTGGCAGTCGGTCCGTGCACTTCCACACGATTCATCAGCAGTGCAGCTACGCCAGCCGCACCGGCTGGTTCGGCCACCAGTTTCGTGCGCTCCAGCAGCATGACAATGGCACGGGCGATGTCATCGTCGCTCACCGTCACAATGTCATCAACATAACGTTGCACCATCTGGAAGGTGAGGTCACCGGGGCGCGCCACCGCAATGCCGTCGGCAATGGTCGGGCTCGTGGTGATGGTCACGGGCTCGCCTGCCGCAAGTGAGGGAATGAAGGATGCAGCGTTCTCCGCCTGCACACCGACGATGCGGATCTTTCGCCCGTCTCGCTCTGCCGTGAGCTTCGCAGCCGCGGCGATTCCCGAAATCAATCCACCGCCACCGATGGGCACGACCAACGTCTCAATGTCTGGTGCCGCAGCAAGCATCTCCAGTGCGACGGTTCCCTGACCGAGGATCACCGAGGGGTGATCGAACGGTGCAATAAACATGGCACCTGTCTCTGTCACGAACTCACGTGCGGCGGCGAGTGTGGCGTCGAAGTTGTCTCCGACGAGTTCCACCTTGGCGCCATACCGCCGCGTGGCTTGCAGTTTGGGCAGTGCAACGCCCAGCGGCATGAAGATCGTGGCCTGAATGCCAAGCTCTCGCGCGGCGAAGGCAACACCCTGTGCGTGGTTGCCAGCAGAGGCAGCGACCACACCGCGCGCACGCTCTTCAGGACTGAGCTGTCGCAGCCGATTGTAGGCACCCCGAAGTTTGTAGGCGCCGGTGCGCTGCAGGTTTTCACACTTCAGGTAGACCTTCGGCACGCCGAGGATTTCGGCCAGATAGCGTGAAGACTCAAGTGGCGTGTTTCGCGCGACCCGGTGCACGATTTCGAGGGTGTCCTCGAAATCGGCAAGGGTGGGTGACATCGCGCCTGTCTCCACCGCGATCTCTGTGGCCTCCCTGGTCATCACTGTCCTTCCTTACGCAGAATACGAGCAACGTTACGAGCCCGGTGTTTGGCCTCACGGAGGCGCTGATTGTCTCGATGGAATTCTGCGACGGGATCCACACTCGGATCCCAGTTCTTTCTGACAAGGGTGTTGACGATCGCACTCGCAGACGCAGCGAGTGGCACTGCGAAAAGTGCGCCCGGGATACCCGCGAGAAGCGCGCCGCCCGATACCACCAGCACCACACCGAGAGGGTGCACCCGAACTGCATTGCCCATCACGAGCGGCTGCAGCACGTGCCCTTCGATCTGATTCACGAGGATCACGACGCCCAACATCAACAGTGCATTCACTGGACCGTTGTAAACCAGTGCAATGAACGCCGCGAGTGCCCCCGTTGTGATCGCCCCGAGGAACGGGATAAATGAACCCAGGAATACAAGAATGGCGATGGGGATCGGAAGCGGAACCCCGAGGATCAGCGCACCCAACCCAATGCCGACCGCGTCGACGAACGCGACCAGGATCTGCACCCGCACGTACTGCCCTACCGAGACCCACCCGGCCAGCCCTGCGGAGTGCACCGCCGGGTGGGATTGACTCGGCAAGAAGCCGAGCACCCAAAACCAGATCCGCTTCCCGTCAATCAGCAGGAAGATGAGCGAAAAAATGGTAAGCAAGGTGCCTGCCACGAGTTGCCCCGCGGTGGTGGTCACCGCGAGCGCGCCGCTCCAAATCTCCTCCTGATGCGTCTCGATGGTGGTCACGATCTGCTGAATGAAGCCGTTGACCTGCTCCGCGGTCAGGCCGAACGGCGCAGAGTCGATCCACTGCAGAAAATCGTTCCAAGCCACCGCTGACCTGCGCGCCACGTCACCGAAGCCACCGCGCAGCTGACTCACGATCAACCACACCAACCCGGATACTGCCAGCACTAACGCAATCAGTGCAGACAGCACGCCAGCCCATCGGGGCAGGCCTCGATTGACGAAGGCCGTCACGATCGGCTGCAGAAGCGCGGTCAGCAACATCGCGACCATCACCGGGACGACGAGCACGCGCACCTGTACGATCAACCACAACAGCGCCGCGACCGCAACGCCGATCAGGATCAGTCGCCACGACCACGCAGCTGCAACGCGCACGCCCAGGGGCACGTCGGCTGCAGCATCTGGCTGCCGGCTTTGCTCTTCCACGAATTCATCCTAGCGAGCGCGTCGCGGCCGCTAGGCATGCACCCGGTAGGGCACTTCAGCGGAGTTTGCCCAGCCAGCGCCGCACGAGTGTCTCCTTCGCAGGAGTAAACGGCGGCATTACCGTTGGCGAGAGCGTATCGGGACGCAAGGACTTCGAAAGAACTGCCTTCTGGTGGCTGAACGTCAGGAAGGACCGTTCGCCATGGTAGGTGCCCTGCCCGCTCGGTCCAACGCCACCAAACGGTAATTCCGGCACAGTGAGGTGCATGATTGGCGCAGCAAAGGTGAGGGCGCCAGAGCTGGTTTCGCGTTCCCAACGCGCGCGCACTTCCGAGTGATCACTGAAGACATAGGCGGCAAGCGGCTTGTCGCGCCCGGTCACAAAGCCCAGCGCGTCGTCAAGATCAGACACCTCGATGAGCGGCAGGATCGGGCCAAATATCTCGTCGCGCATCACCGCCGAGTCTCGCGATACTCCCGCAAGCACGGTCGGCGCGATAAACCGATCAGCGCGGTCCGTGGCGCCGCCAATCACCACTTCACCGTCAGACAAATACGACACCAAACGCTCAAACTGGGCGTCGTTCACCACGCGGCCAAAGTCAGGATTGTGCTGTGCAGCAGATCCGTAGAGATTGTGGATCGCGGCGGCAAGGTGCGGGACCAGTCGACGCAATACGGTGGACGTTCCCAGCACGTAGTCTGGCGCGACGCAGGTTTGCCCAGCATTGAGGTATTTCGCCCACGCGATCCGCTTGGCAGCTTCAGCGAGCGGCACGCTGTCGTCAATGTACACCGGAGACTTTCCGCCCAGCTCCAGGGTGATCGGGGTGAGGTGTTCGGCTGCCGCACGCGCAACGATGCGACCGACTCGGCCGCTCCCGGTATAGAAGATGTGATCGAAGCGTTCCGCAAGCAAAGCGGTGGTCTCCGCGACCCCGCCCTCAATGACTGCAATCGCACGCCGATCGAGATAGTCGGGCACCAAACGAGCGAGCGTGACAGAAGTCGCTGGGGCAAGCTCACTCGGCTTGACGACAACTGCGTTCCCCGCGGCGATTGCACCCACAAGCGGGGACAAGGCCAGCATCAGCGGATAATTCCATGGGGCAATGATCAACGCCACGCCCAGAGGTTCGGGCACGATGCGGGCTGCCGCAGGCTGCAATGCCAGTGGCACCCCGACCCGCCGCGGGGACATCCACCGCGACAGATGCGCCAGGGTGTAGTCAATCTCGCTGATCAGGAAGCCAATCTCGGTGAGCTGCGATTCGACGCCAGATTTACCGAGGTCAGCGAACAACGCCTGCTCGAACTCAGCTGAGTGCTCGACGAGCAGACGCCGGAGCGCGTGCAACTGCCGGCGCCGCCATTCTGCGGGTCGTGTCACACCCGAGGCGAAGCTATGCCTCAGGCCTGCGACGACCGTGACAACGTCTGTTGAGTGCGCAGCTGTCATGCTCACACGCTATCCGTGCAGCGCGGGAACGATCAAATAGATGCCGAAGAGCACACCAGCAATCGACAGCCCAAAGCACGAGTATGCCGCAATGGTTGCCCAGCGTGGGCGGTCAAACGCATCAACGTCATCATCCTCGTCGTCGCGAGAGGGCCCGTGCGTCGCCTCAACACGCGCTGTGGTGGATAAAAAGCGGATCCCCAGCGAGTACAGGCCCACCAAAACCACCGCAGCAGTCAATGACGCAGCGAAAACGATAACGAAGGACATCCAGTCGATCATGAGTTCCTGCCCTTCTTGCGCCCGATTTGCACTGCGCGACCGGCCCGATTGACGTCGGGCACTGCAATCGCGTTGGAGTGATCCACACGATTGCGGCGCGAGCGCCAGAAGATGAACAGAATAAAGCCGAGTCCCACGACCGCGTCGATGATGATCCCGATGGTGCC
This sequence comes from uncultured Leucobacter sp., assembly GCA_964612125.1. Taxonomy (GTDB): domain Bacteria; phylum Actinomycetota; class Actinomycetes; order Actinomycetales; family Microbacteriaceae; genus Leucobacter. The sequence continues at coordinate 19,317 of CAZTBS010000020.1, forward strand.
CAGGTGGGCGATGAGAGCCGCGAGGGCTCCTACCGCACCTGCCGCCGGCAGTGTAAACAGCCACCCGGTGGCAATGCGCCCGACCGTGCCCCAACGCACATTTGACCGGCGCCGGCCGAGGCCTGAGCCAATCACCGAGCCCGAAGCGACCTGCGTGGTCGAGAGCGCGAAACCGAGGTGACTCGAAGCGAGAATGGTCGCTGCGGTGCTGGTTTCAGCGGCAAACCCTTGGGCTGGCTTCACCTGAGTGAGACCAGCGCCCATGGTGCGGATGATTCGCCAGCCACCCGAGTAGGTACCGAACGCAATTGCCAATGCGCACGACACAATCACCCAGAACTGCGGCCCGGTTCCCGGCTCCTGCAGGCTGGCGGCAACGAGCGTCAGCGTGATCACGCCCATGGTCTTCTGGGCGTCGTTGGTGCCGTGCGCAAGCGCAATCAGCGATGACGAAGCGATCTGCGCGTAGCGGAATCGACCGCGCCCATCCTTTCGTCCATCGTGCCTGCGGGTGATGGCATACGCCACCTTGGTGGCGGTAAAGGCAACTACGCCAGCGGTGAGCGGCGCCGCAACCATAGGAATCAGGATCTTGGACAGCAGGACGCTTCCGTTGATCGCCGCAAACCCAGCGCCCACGATGGCGGCGCCAATCAAGCCACCGAAGAGCGCGTGCGAGGAACTTGACGGCAGACCGTAGAGCCAGGTGACGAGGTTCCACACAATGGCACCGATGAGACCCGCGAAAATCATCTCCGGGGTAATCAGTACCCCACCGTCACCCTCGTTGATCAGGCCGCCAGAGATCGTCTTTGCGACCTCGGTCGAAAGAAACGCGCCAATCAGATTCAGGATCGCCGCAAGCAACACGGCAGTCTTGGGCTTCAGCGCGCCGGTCGCAATGGGCGTGGCCATGGCGTTCGCGGTGTCGTGGAAACCATTCGTGAAGTCGAAAAACAGTGCCAGCACGATGACTAGCAGCACAATCAGGGTGAGATCCACCGGCGTCTTTCGTTCGGAGTTGGCGTCGGAGCGCACACTTGCCGGACACCCAGTATTCACCTGAGATTCACTTGCCCACGCGTGCAGTTCATGCTTACACCTCGCCGGGTGCAGGTCAAGTTGACTCCAGGAATACCCGCGTCTCGGTCAGGGCGCTCGGCGCTCTCGCCCTGCATGATCAACCCAGCGAACGTTCTGAGGGGGCGGCTACACTCGCAAGCACTGTCCAGTCAATCCTGTTTCGTATCGGAGGATCCGTGAGCCACACCGAGTATGTCCCAGAGGCCGGCAACATTACGATGTTTTCGACTGAGTGGTGCGGATACTGCAAACGGTTGAAGAAGATGCTCGATGCTGAGGGCATCGGCTATACGGAGATTGATGTCGAAGCCGTGCCTGGAACCGCTGCACTCGTGGAGTCGTTGAATGGCGGGAACCGGACGGTTCCCACGGTCATCTTCCCTGACGGCAGCGCCGCCACAAATCCCTCCCTCATCGAGGTGAAAGAGCGGCTCGCCGTCTGATATTGGCTGCGTCTGTGGCTCTCGGCACAGCTCGAGAGCCACAGAACCGCTACCTGAGGCCGAGTTCGCCGCGCAGGACATGCATCAGTGCCAGCATCTGCACGGAGTCTTCGTCTTCGCGCCTCGCTTCGGCACCGTCAAGAGCACGCGCTGCAAGACCCGCCTTCGCGTCAATCAGCTCGGCGATCTTGGCGTCAATGGTTTGGGCCGCGACGATACGCCATGCAGTCACCGGCTCTTCCTGGCCGATGCGGTGCACGCGGTCAATCGCCTGCGTCTGTTCGGCATCCGTCCAGCTCAGTTCCGCCAGCACGACGTTTGATGCAGCCTGCAGGTTGACGCCAACACCCGCTGCGGTGAGCGAGCATACTGCAACGGCAACTTCGGGGTCGGTGTTGAAGGCGTCAATTTGCGACTGCCGGAAGGTTGCCGTTTGGTCGCCCCGGATGGAAACTGTGCGCAGACCCCGCTCAGCGAGCGCCGCTTCGACACGATCCATAACGTCGATGTGCTTCGCAAAGAACACGACTTTCCCTACCGAACGTGCGAGCTGCGCAGCATAGTCTGCAGCAAGACCGGCCTTTGCCTGACCAATCTGACGCACCATCGTGAAGACATTGGTGCCGTTCGCGCTAGCGTTCGATTCCTCGAGTTCTTGCGCCGCCGCCATCCGGATGACCGCCTCGTCACTGAGGTCCTGGCCGAGCTTGCTCGCGCGTATCCGTGTGAACCGGGCCAGGAGCTTCTCAGCGAGTTGGCGCTCAGCTTCTCGAATGCCACGGCCAAGATCGTCGTCAAGCTCGACTGGCAGATCCACCACGCGCTTAGCCGGGAGATCTGCTGCCACATCGAGCTTTCGCCGCCGCACAATGCCAAGTTCAATCACTGACTGACGAGCCGCGGGATAAAAGGCCGCGTCAGCTGGCGTGTACCCGTTCGACTCCAGCGCCGCCATGAGTTCGGGGCCGGGCTTCTCTGCGTCCGACCAACCGAGGAAGCGCCAGATCGCTCGGAAATCATCAATGTCATTAATCAGCGGGGTACCGGTCAACGCAAGTAACAGCGGCCGTCCCCCGGGCACCCGCTCACGAATACGATCAGCAAGCGCCAATACGTTGCGCGAGCGCTGCGACTGCACATTCTTAATCATGTGCGCCTCGTCGACCACCATGCCTTGGAAACCGAAGCGCGAGATCCAACTGAGGTGACGGTCAAGAATGTCGTAGTTCACAACAAACACGTCGGCAAACGCATCGACGTCACGCCCATCACCGTGGATCACGGTCACCCGACGCTGCGGTGTCCAGCGCTCCACCTCGCGCGCCCAGTTCATCTTCACCACATTGGGCACCACCACAAGCAGCGGATAGGCATCAGCGACCGAGGCCGCGAGCACAGACTGCGCCGTCTTCCCCAAGCCAGGTTCGTCCGCCAACAAGAAACTGCGGTGCCCATCACGCACGCTGGCGAGGAAACGCGCTTGATGAGGCATCAGCTCAAGGCCTTTGGGCGCCAGACGATCCGGGACGGGCGCCTCGGGCAGCGTCATACAGGCCGCACCGCCCCCACCCTGCTCAAATGCTTTCAGCAGCGGAGAGAGCAGTTCCCAGTTCGCAAGACGCACCACAGGAGTGGGGCGCTGCTGACGTGTGAGGTCTGGTTCGAGGAAGGGCTGAGCCAGCAGGCGCGCTTCAATTCCTGGTGGTTCGACCTGGCGTTCGGCAAGCTCCGGCGGAACCGTTGTCACGACCGGCTCTGCCTCAACCACGAGCTGCGGCACCTCGATGCCAGCCTGCTCCATCATTTTGCGCTTCACCGCGCGGGTGGCCTCCGTGATCGGCGCGGTCGGCTCGAGCAGGGTGATCAACGAGGTGTCACGTGCTGCGGTTTTCGCGAGAATCGAAGCCACACCGTCGAGACGTTTCAGCGTCTCCGCACGCTCCGCGTCACTCATTCCTTCGGCGGTCTTCACGCGCGCCCGTTCCTCGCGCATCAGCAACGCGATGACGTGGAACTTCGTACGGTTTGCCGGAGTCGCCTTACCGCGCTGGGCAGACGCCTCGACTTCGCGCACGGCGCGAGCGAGCAAGGGAATGAGGCCAACGTTATTCGTGTGGCGTTTGCGGCCATTCCCGCGGGCCTGAGGCCTGGATTTGGTCGAACGCGTGGCAGTAGTGGATGCCATGGATCTCCTGATCGGCGAAAACGCAACCCCTCGGGGAAGAGAAGCGCGGGGCCACTCGCGGTTCTCGGCCTGATGACGCGCACTGCGCGGCGGCGGGAAGAACACTCACGTGTGAAACCAAGTTCACTCTACCAGCTCTGTCAGGGTATTCGCTGCGAATAGCCGCAGACCCCGTAGACGCGAGAAACGCAGCTCAGGCGAGTGCCAAGAGAATTTCGCGCGCTTCACGCACATCGGCATGCATTTGTGCAATCAAAGCATCCACGTTCGCGAATGCGATCATGCCACGGAGACGCTGCACAAAGCACACTTCAACCGGCTCGTCGTAGAGGTCGCCGGCGAAGTCGATTAGGAACGCTTCCACGCGAGGTTCACCAGCGGGATCGAAAGTGACATTCGCTCCGACCGAAATTGCCGCCGGATGCCGTTCACCGCGCACGACCACCCAACCTGCATAGACACCTTCGCCCGGACGAAGGCCCTCAACCTCGCCACCCAGATTGGCTGTCGGAAATCCGAGATCGCGCCCGCGAGCATCACCGTGCACCACTGTGCCACGGATGGTCAGTTCGCGACCCAGCATGCGTGTGACCGCGTGCAAGTTACCTTGAGCAATGGCCTCACGCACACGTGAAGAAGAAACCCGACCGAAAACAGGGTCTTCGACACTACCGATCACTTCGACAACGAATCCATACTCGGCGCCGAGCTTTGTGAGCAGAGCGACATCCCCTGCCCCACGATGCCCGAAACGGAAGTCGTTGCCGACACACAGATGCTTCACCCGCAGCAGACCCACCAGAATGTCGGCAACGAATCGCTCAGCAGATACCGCTGCGAGTTCCTCATCAAACGGCAGCATCACGCAGGTCTCAGCACCAGCATCTGCCAGCGCTTCAATGCGCTGCTGGCGGCTCATAATCGGCGCCGGGCATATCTCAGGTCGCAACAGACTCAGTGGATTATTGGCGAAGGTAAACACCACAGCTTCGAGGTGCTGCTCAGACGCAACGTGTGCAATGCGGTCGATGAGCGTGCGATGTCCGAGATGCACGCCATCGAACTTACCGATCGCAATAGCACTGCCCTCACGGAACAGCGGCTCTGGAATCTCTGCAAGTGCGGTGTAGATACGCATCAGGAGTGGCTATCCTCTTTCGTTACTCCCGCAACGATCACCTGGTCGGCGCCACGGCGCGACTCACGCCGCAGCCAAATCATGCCCAGCACCGGCAACACCAGCGGGATCCACAGATAGTTCATACCAAAGAACGACCATACCGAATCGTGCGCAAACCAGGCGGGAATCACCAGGCTCAACACTCCGACAACTAACACCCCGGCAAATTCGAAGAGCAGCGCCGCCCAGGCTACAGTGCGCCACACCCCTTCGCGCCGCACCAACGCCACGGTCGCCACAATGTAGACCACACCAGAGATTAACGACAGCGTGTACGCGACGGGTGCTTCCTCAAACTTGGCAACAATCTGGTAGACGGCGCGAAGTGTGGCAGCGAGCGCAAGGATCAAATAGACCGTGATCAAGACGCGCCCCAGGCCGTCGGTACGCGGTGCCGCCGAAATCTGCGCTGCACGCGTCGCGCTGGACTCTGGATGTGACACAGGCACTAGCCTACCGCGGCGACCTTAGCCCCAAATCACCATCATGCGGAACACCATGACCGCAACAGACACCTGCATCACCGCGAGCACCAGGTTCGCCGTACGCTTGCGATCAATCAGCGCCCAAAACCCCACGCCAAACGGCAAGGCAGCTGCAGTAATGAGATACATCCAGAATTCGAGTGGATCACCGACCGCGGGATTCCCTGCAAACGGCGCAACAATCGCGATCACCATCTGCACGAGCAGCAGTAGACCGAGCAGCAATGCAGCGCCGAGGGTGAAGTCGTTAGGTCCACCCTTCCGCGCGAACACTCCCAGGCTGAGAGCGGCACCCAAGATCCCGACCACCATCTGGGTCACACCGAACCACAGGATCATTCCGCGACCTCCGAAGCTGTGCGTGCAGTAATTGCGTGCTCAGGCACCGGGAAATTTGTGACTACCCGCGTGCGCCCACCCTTCACTTCGACGAGACCGATCAGTCGACCGCTGGGCGCCAGAGCCGCAACCAATGCCGCGTCATCGCATTGCCCCTCGTCGAGCCTGACGCGCTTGCCGTGCCCGAGATCCATTTCCTGCTGCGCGGTGACGCGCAGCACCGGGAACAGTCGCGCTGCGACGTCTGCTGGGTCTCGCAAGGCACTGCGATCCACCGCACCAGCGGCCAGAGCGTCGTTGGTCACAGCCTCAGCGACTGCGAACGGGCCCACTGCAGTGCGTCGCAATGCCGTGAGATGCCCTCCCACATCCAGGTCGGCACCGAGATCGCGCGCCAGTGCGCGCACATACGTGCCCGAGCTGCAACGGACGGTGGCATCAACATCGATGACCTGCAGAGGGCTACCATCGGGACCCGCGGCCTGCACCAGCCGCGGCTCTCCGAGGGTGAACTCAGTCACTGTTACCGGCCGACGTTTCAGATCGACCTCCTCGCCAGCGCGCACCCGATCGTAGGCCCGTTTACCCGCTACTTTGATTGCGCTGACCGCGCTCGGTGTTTGTTCAATCGCACCGGTCAGTCTTGCCGCAGCGGCGACGAAGCGTGCTGGCTGCCTGACCAGCTCGGCAACCGCTTTCGGTTCAGCGAGACGAAGGGTCTCCCCCTCACGATCGTCAGTGACGGTTGCCTGGCCGAGCCGAATAGTTGCGAGGTAGGTCTTGTCAAGCCCGACGAGGTGCGTCAGAAGCCGCGTCGCTGGGCCGGCCCCCAACACCAGCAGGCCGGTCGCCATCGGGTCGAGAGTGCCCGCATGCCCGACTTTTTTCGTCGCGAGCGCGCGTCGTGCTTTGGCGACGACGTCGTGGCTGGTCCAGCCTTCGGCCTTGTCTACCAGCAGAATGCCGTTCGTGCTCTCTTCCATTCGCTCCAGCCTACTTCTTCGGATCCGGTCATCCGTGCGTGCACTCCTGGGAACGCTTACTACACTGGGCGCGTGAGTGCGCACGAGGGTGATTCTCCGGTGACCGAAGAGAACGATCGCTTTCATGGGATGACAGCGGCACTCAATGCCTGGTTTGCGCGCTCCGCGCGTCCACTCCCCTGGCGTGAGACCACGGCTGGGCCGTGGGGTGTGTTGGTCTCCGAATTCATGCTGCAGCAGACGCAGGTCGACCGCGTACTCCCGCGGTATCTCAACTGGATGACGCGCTGGCCACGCCCTTCCGCACTCGCCGCGGACAGCCCCGGTGAAGCCGTCCGAGCATGGGACCGTCTCGGCTATCCGCGCCGCGCGCTCTGGCTGCACCAGGCAGCAACCGAGATCGCCACAGCGCACGCGGATGAGGTGCCGCGCGATATCGATACACTGCTGCAGCTCACCGGCGTCGGGCCCTACACCGCACGCGCCGTCGCCGCCTTCGCGTTTGGGGACCGCCACCCCGTGGTCGACACCAACACACGCAGAGTACTGGCGCGCCTGATGCACGGCCGGGCAGCCGCGGGCATGCCGCGAGCAAGTGATCTCGAAGACATGGAGCAGCTCTTACCGACGGATACTACTGCCGCACAAGTCTGCAACGCCGCGGCCATGGAACTCGGCGCTGTCGTGTGCACCGCACGCGCGCCGCGCTGCACAGAATGCCCGGTCGCGGCGTGGTGCGAGTGGCGTGGCGCTGGCTACCCCGACAACGCCCCGCAGAAACGCCCCCGCCAAGCGACATTCAACGGCAGCGACCGGCAGGTACGCGGGCGCATTATGGCGCTGCTGCGTGACACGTCAGAGCCAGTCACACGCGCAGCCGCTCTGGCCGCAGCAGCATCGGGGCCCACTCGGGATCTGCTCCAGAGCGAACGCGCGCTTGACTCACTGCTCGCCGACGGGCTCGTGATTGAGTTCGACGGAGACCTCCGCCTGCCGCTGTAGTGGCGGGTGCTCAGTCGCGCTGCTCGTCGTCTGCCAATTCTTCGTCGTCGAGGCCGTCCTCATCTTCGTCGTCGAATTCGTCATCGCCGTCGTCAAACTCGTCAAGTGCCTCCAGCGCATCTTCGTCAAGGTCATCGCCGTCCACGGCTCGCGGCTTCTGATAGGGGTCAGGATCACCGGCGTACTGGGCCGTTGCCGCGAGGGCTTGCGCAGCCTCGTCGCGGCGTTTCGCTTCCGCGAGCAGTTCACTCAGGTGCTCCGCCGATTCCGGGAGTTCATCATGAATGAACTCGAGGCTCGGCGTCAGTCGCGTGCCCAACTGTCGCCCCACTTCGCTGCGCAGCATACCGGTGGCAGCTTTCAGCGCGGCCGCAGAATCTGCCTGCTCCTCAGCGGTGCCATACACGGTGTAAAAAATGCTGGCGTGCTGCAGATCACCGGTGACCCGCACATCGGTGATGGTAACGAAACCTAGCCGCGGATCACGCAGCCCTTTTTCGAGTCGGCGGGCGACGATCTGCTGGATCCGCTCCGCGACTTTGCCTGCTCTCGGGTTACTCATGAGATCAGACTACCGCGCGTGACAAGAGCGCCAACTGTGCGAGCAGGCAGTGAAGCGCGCGCGCAGTTCTATCGACAAGTTCCCGTGCGGCAGGCATGATTTCCAGTAAAGTCAGAAATTGTACATTACGCAAGATTGGACAAACTAATGACAAATCCTCCCGCAGCACCCGTCACCTATGGCAACCCCGGTCCGGGAGAGCCCTATGGTGGTGCATCATCTCCGGCAGACCTCAGCCGCCCGCTGTACGGCGCGAGCTTTGGCCAGGCAATCGCTCGCTTCTTCAAAAACTACGCCAAGTTCTCGGGACGCGCTTCTCGCAGCGAATACTGGTGGATCTACCTCTTCACCATCCTGGTCACCGCGGTCTTTGGCGTGCTGTTTGCTATCACTCTCGCAGGCGCTGGAGTCTCTGAGGACGGAACGATGGAGCTGACCGGCGGAGCAATCACCGTCATCGTGCTGTTCTCCTTGTTTGGCCTGGCCACACTCGTGCCGTCTATTGCAATCATGTGGCGCCGTCTGCATGATGCGAACCTGGCTGGCCCCTTCGCGTTCCTGTCCTTCATTCCTTCAGTCGGTTCGATCATCGTGATCATCCTGACGCTCCTGCCCCCGAAGCCCGAGGGTCGTCGCTTCGACCGCTAATCGAAAACCGCAATAACACAGCGGGGGTGGATCCAGATGGATCCACCCCCGCTGTTATTTGTAGGCTCTGTAAGTCTCAGAGCAGGCTGACTAGCCGCGTGGCTTCTCAACCATTTCGGTGGTCTCGATTTCATCACCGATCTGAATGTCGTTGAACTTGCCGAGGCCGATACCACACTCGAAGTCGGTCTTGACCTCAGTGACATCATCTTTGAAGCGACGCAGTGACTCAATGGCGAGACCATCGGCGATCACTACCCCGTTGCGGATCACGCGCGCCTTGGCGTTGCGCGTGATGGTGCCGCTGCGCACAATCACACCGGCAATATTGCCGATCTTGGAAGAGCGGAACACCTCGCGGATTTCGGCGACACCCGACTGCACTTCTTCGTACTCGGGCTTCAGCATGCCTGTGAGCGAGTTCTCGATGTCGTCGATTGCGTTGTAGATGACGTTATAGAAGCGAATGTCGATACCCTCGCGCGCTGCGCGCTCGCGGGCCTTGACATCGGGTCGCACATTGAAGCCGATCACGATCGCGTTGTCGATTGTTGCCAAGTCGACATCGCTCTCGGTGATCGCACCGACACCGCGGTGCAGGATGCGCAGCTGCACGGAGTCGTCGACCTCGATCTTCATGAGCGATTCCTCGAGTGCCTCAACGGCACCGGACACGTCACCCTTGATGATGAGGTTGAGAGACTCAACCTTGCCATCTTCGAGGGCCTTTGTGAAGTCTTCGAGGCTGATGCGCTTACGAGCCTTCGCGAGCAGCGCATTGCGCTCCGCAGCTTCACGCTTCTCAGCGATCTGGCGGGCGGTGCGGTCTTCACCAACAACGATGAAGTTGTCGCCAGCACGCGGCACGCTCGACAGACCCTGCACGAGCACCGGACGCGACGGCACGGCCTCTTCAACCGCTTCGCCGTTTTCGTCGAGCATCGCACGAACGCGACCGTACGCGGTGCCAGCAACAATCGCATCGCCAACCCGCAGGGTGCCTGACTGGATGAGCACGGTTGCGACCGCACCACGACCCTTGTCGAGCTTCGCTTCGATGGCCACACCGCGCGCGTGCTTGTTGGGGTTCGCGCGCAGATCGAGACCAGCGTCTGCGGTAAGCAGAACTGCGTCAAGCAACTCGGTAATACCAATCTCGCTCTTTGCAGAGACATCGACGAACATTACGTCGCCGCCGTACTCTTCCGCCACTAAGCCGAACTCGGTGAGCTGCTGACGCACCTTCGCAGGGTTCGCCTCAGGCTTATCGATCTTGTTGACAGCGACCACGATCGGCACGCCTGCAGCTTGCGCGTGGTTCAGCGCCTCAATCGTCTGCGGCATGATGCCGTCATCGGCCGCGACCACCAGAATCGCGATATCGGTGACCTGTGCACCACGGGCACGCATAGCGGTAAACGCTTCGTGACCCGGGGTATCGATGAAGGTAAGCGCACGATCCACGCCCTCATGCTCGGTGTGTACCTGGTACGCACCGATGTGCTGCGTAATGCCACCGGCTTCGCCGCCGCCCACGTTCGCCTTGCGGATCGCGTCGAGCAGACGGGTCTTACCGTGATCGACGTGACCCATGACGGTGACCACCGGAGGCCGCACGACGAGGACATCGTCGCCTTCCTCCTCAAGCTCGCTGTCGAGGTCGATATCGAAGCCTTCGAGCAGCTCGCGGTCCTCGTCTTCTGGAGACACGACCTGGATCTTGTAGCCGAGTTCCTCGCCGAGGATCTGGAAGGTGGCTTCGTCGAGCGACTCCGTCGCCGTTGCCATCTCACCGAGGTGGAACAGCACGGTGATCAGGTTCGATGCACTGGTGTTGATCTTGTCGGCGAAATCGCTCAGCGACGCACCGCGCCGCAGTCTGATCGGGGTCGAACCGTCACCGCGGGGTACGCTCACACCGCCCAGCGACGGCGCTTCCCGCATCTCAAATTCGGCCCGCTTCGCCCGCTTGGACTTGCGTGCCTTGCTCTTGGATCCACCGCGCCCGAAGGCACCAGCGGTACCCGCACCGCGGCCACCTCGACCGCGACCCGCGAAGCCACCAGCCGGCGGCCGCGAGGGACCGAAACCACCCGCACCCGGTGCGCCGCCACCGGCAGCGCCCGGACGCGCTCCGCCTGGACGGGCCCCACCCGGACGCGGAGCGCCGGGACGGCCCGCAGCAGCTCCTGGAGCCGGACGCGGAGTAGGACGAGGGATATTGCCCGGGTTGGGACGGTTACGACCCATGCCCTGGCTGGGCGCGAAGGGGTTATTGCCCGGACGCGGAGGACGCGGGATGCCCATGCCCTGGCTGGAAGCGAAGGGGTTATTGCCCGGACGCGGAGCGCCAGGCTTGGGAGCGGGTTTCGCCGCACCGGGCTTCGGCGCAGCCGCTTTACCCGGAGCAGGCGCAGCCTTCGGTGCTGGCGCCGCAGGGGCGGCCGCCGCGGGCTTGGGAGCCACGGGCGCCGAAGCTTCAGGAGCCTTCGCGGCTGGCTTCTCTGCAGCGGCAGGCTTGGCTGCAGCCGGAGTGGCCGCAGGTTTCGGACCGGGCTTCGCCGCAGCCGGACGTGCGCCGGGCTTCGGCGCAGCGGGGGCTGCCGCAGGCGCTTCAGCCTGAGCCGGAGCAACGCCCTCTGCTTGCAGAGCAGCCTTGACCTTGCGTGCCACAGGCGGCGCAACGGCCGACGAGCTCGCCTTCACGAACTCGCCCATATCTTTCAGCTTGGCCAGAACGACCTTGCTATCTACACCGAGCTCGGCAGCGATCTCGTGTACGCGTGGGTTTGCCACTTTTCTCCTGTCTGGGTTCACGCCCCAGACAGGCGAGAACCATGTTTAACGGACGGGCCTCATCGTGAGCCGCTCATTAGTTGTCCATGTGTGTTTCTAGCCTGTTCTCTAAAGGGCTAACGTCAGGTTTGGCTGACGCTTTGAGTGCACGCGCGAAGGCTCCGCGCGACACCGCAAGTTCGAGACACTGCGCAATGGGATGGACCCACGCACCGCGCCCGGGAAGTACCGCCCGCTCGTCGGGGATTATTCGACCATCTTGCAGCACAACTCGGAGCAGTTCATCGCGGCCCGCCTTGCGGCGGCACGCGATACATGTCCGAACGGGAACCATGGTACCAGCTTCCTCTGTGAGCATTTCCCGGGCGTGTCGGAAGGTGGGGCCGCAACCCCCACCCCCACAGTCAGTCGGATTCCATGACGGAATCCGGCTGAATGACTCTGATCCAGACATCCCGC
>CAZTBS010000020.1:31581-40034 GCA_964612125.1 uncultured Leucobacter sp.
ATGCGCAAAGATCGACAGTATTCAGTCGGATTCCATGACGGAATCCGGCTGAATGACTCTGATCCAGACATCCCGCGTCACGCTAGTGAGCGCTCCGCAGGATGCGCAAAGATCGACAGTATTCAGTCGGATTCCATGACGGAATCCGGCTGAATGTCGATCTTTGCGCCTGTGAGTTTGGCGGCGAGGCGGGCGTTTTGGCCCTCCTTGCCAATCGCAAGCGAGAGTTGGAAATCAGGAACCAGAGCGCGCACCTGCTTCAAGGACTCATTCAGCATGAACACGTCGGTCACCTTCGACGGTGACAGCGCATTCGCTACAAACGTGGGCAAGTCAGGCGAGTAGTCAACGATGTCGATCTTCTCTTCGCCCAGCTCGCTCATCACCGCACGCACACGCCGACCCATCTCACCGATGCAGGTGCCCTTTGCGTTGATGCCCTGCTGGTGGGCGCGCACCGCCACCTTGGTGCGATGACCGGCCTCACGCGCCAGCGCCACGATTTCGACGATGCCAGCTGCGAGTTCCGGCACCTCGAGCTCAAACAGACGCCGCACCAGACCGGGATGGGTGCGTGAGACCGTCACCTGCGGCCCCTTGAGACCCTTAGAGACACTCGTGACGTACACGCGCAGACGCGTGCCGTGGCTGTAATCCTCGCCAGGTACCTGCTCTTCCGGGGGCAGAATCGCCTCGAGCTCGCCGAGATTCACATGCACCATGCGAGGGTTGGGGCCCTGCTGCACGACACCAGAGAGGATGTGCCCTTCTTTGTCCTTGAACTGCCCCAATACTGCGTCGTCGGAAAGATCTCGCAAGCGCTGGTTAATCACCTGCTTGGCAGCGTTCGCACCAATGCGACCGAACTCCTCGGTCGAAACGATAGCCTCACCAATCACCTGACCAGCGTCATCAATCTCAGGCACGAATACCGTAATCTCGCCGGTCTTGCGATCGAGGGTGACACGCACCTGGTCGTCCTTCGGCTCCGGCTGGCCCAGGTTGACGACGTGCTTAATGTAGGCCGAGTGGATCGCTTGTTCGATGATCTCCGCAAGTTCCTCGAAGGGGATCTCTTTCTCGCGCTCGAGTCCACGGAGCATGGCGAGGTCGATTTTCACAGGGGCCTCCATCTATTCAGCTGTCAGGTTCCGCCGCAGGCGGATCGATCCCCCAGAATACCCCAGGGAAAAGCAAGTTGCACCGGCAGTGCACGACCGTTGTCGATTATCAAACCTCGACCGGGTGAGGAATCGGCACGACGAGCCCTCCCCACGTGTTGACGAAACAGCGGGCCAGCATCTGATTCATCGGGCTGCAGGAGAACTCCCCAGCGTGCGTGTTTGAGTTCGCTCACGAATTCCCACATCCCTGCACCGGTGCTCGCTTCGCACTCCACCATGACGAGCGCGGCAGACCGTCTCGCGGCTTTCACCATCGCCACCAGAGGCGCGAGCGCTGCGGTGTGCTCCGCGAGGTTGACCTGTTCGATGACCACCAGTTGCAGATGCTGAGCGGCACCAGCTCGCTGCGCAGGCAGCTGCCCGGCTAATTCGCTTGCAAGCTGTAGCACCTGTTCTTCGCCCGCGGCTACACGGTTCCAGGCCTGGCCAAGCAGGAGCGAATCTTCGTCCATGCTGAGGAGAATGCGCTCGACGGGTCGTTCGCTCGCTTGCGCCCAACGCGCATGCGCGGCTAGCAAAGTCTGTAGTGAGGTGGTCAGGCCAGATCCTGCAGGCCCGGAAACCACGGCAAGTCCACGCACCGGCATGCACACGGGATCCAGATCTCGAGTACCGATGCCGATCATTGGAAACTCTGCCCCGACGGGAACCTCCTGAAGTGGGAGAAAAGCGGGCGCGTTCCGCACTTCAGTCACCCGCGCAACGCCTTGCGCACTCAGCGAGGCTGCCAGGTCAGCCAAGGCTGCCAACTGGTCGCCTGGAGCCGCGGGGGAAGCCAGCGTTGCCAGCTGAATTTCCGTGCTGTCAGCACCACACACGGCACGGCCTGGCGGCGCGTTCACCAGCACCTCAGCAGACACCCCCAGCTGGGCGTAATCGAAGGCATTCGCCAGCCGAAACACCAGTTGCAGCTGCACGGAAGCGGCGAGGGCAGCGGGAATCACTCCGGGTCGATCAGCGCTCAGGACAACGTGCACCCCAGCGGCACGGCCCGCTTGCATGATCTCCGAAAGCATCCGCATCGTGGAATCACTTCCCAGACTCGCCTCGCTCGCTGATCGCAGTGCGGCAAATCCGTCTACAAGCAGGAAAATTCGTGGTTCGGCATTTTGCCGCGGGGACTCCGCCTGCCGGTGGCGAGCGTGACCGCGCGACGCTCGGAGTTGCTCCGCACGTTTTGCCACCTGTGCGCTCACATGACGCAACACCCGCCCGACAAGCTCGGGGTCTGTGAGCGGCGCAACCGCACCGACCGTCGGCAATGTGCTGAGACCGGCTAAGGCACCACCCGCCGCATCAATCGCATAGATCTGCACTGGCACAGCTGCCGCCTGCTCACTGAGCGCAGCGGCGATGGTCACTAACGCGTTGCTTTTACCGGTCCCGCTCGCTCCAACGAGCGCTAAATTGCCGATGAGATCAAAGTCAACGGTAAATGCTGTTTGCCGTTGCATTTGGGGGAGGTCGCTGAGTCCAATGCGCACCGCACCACTCGGGTCGCGTTGACCTGCTGAGACTTCGGGGATCGGTAACGCAGTGAGCCAGACAGTATCCGGGAGCGGGTCAAGCCATGGCCGTTGTGGCGTCGGGATTCTCGCGCTTTCGGCAGCCGCACCAATACCTGCGAGCAACTCGACAATGTCACGTGGTTGTTCCCGAGGCGCGACAGGTGCCGCAGCCTCGACCGGCACGGCAAGCGGCAAGGACCCGCGAAAGCCGAGCTCATGCAGCTGCACTTCTGGACTATGGTTCCGCGCTGGGTGACCGCCGAGGTATCCGGACTGAAAATGCTCGATCTGACCTGCCCCAAACCGCACCGCGGCGCGACCAGGATGGGCATGATCAAAATGTGCGGCATCGGCCGACCCCAACACATCAGAGCTGTCTGTCACATCCGCCATGCGCAACGCCACTCGCAAGGGGGTGTTCGCGCGCAGGTGATCGGTAATCACCCCAGCCGGACGCTGCGTCGCGAGAATCAGATGCAGACCCAGCGACCGTCCGCGCTGTCCGATGTCAACGATTCCTTCGATAAATTCCGGGCAGTCACGAGCGAGCGCAGCAAACTCATCGATCACGATGACGAGTGCGGGCGGCGCAGCCGGTTCGGAACGCCGTTCCAGCGTGATCAGATCTTTGGCTCCCAGCTGCGCAAAGAGCTCTTCGCGGCGACGAAGTTCTGCGCGCAAAGAGGTAAGCGCACGGCGCACGAGATGGGTATCGAGATCGGTGACCAGCCCGACGGTGTGAGGGAGCTGTGCACATTCCGCGAAGGCCGCGCCACCCTTGTAGTCGACGAGTAGAAACGTGATGCGCTCTGGGCTGAGCTGCGCCGCAAGCGACATGATCCAGCTCTGCAGCAGCTCCGACTTGCCCGAACCGGTGGTGCCGCCAACGAGCGCATGCGGTCCCTGCTCACGCAGGTCAAGCGCCAACGGCCCGTCGACGCATTGACCCAGCACCGCGGAGAAGTTCACTGGTTCCCGCACGGACCCCGGGATCCAATCCCGAATGAGGCTGCCAGATTCGCGCCAGGCGCGCAGGATTGCACGCCCACCTCCGCGCAGATGAACCGGATGCACGTCACGCAACGCAAGCACTGGCGGCAGATCGTTGGGGCGCCGCGTTGGCTGCGCGGTGTCCTCCACAGGTGCGAGCGACCGCGCGAGGGCCTCCGCCAAGGGCGCCTCAACGAACGCACAACGGCTGAGTTGAACGGAAGTCGACGCGAGTGTCAGGTGGACGCGCCCACTCCCACGTTCGATCTCGATGAGGGTGCGACAAGCAGCAGGGATGTGTTTCCGCTCTGCGGTAACCCAGATCAGGTGGATCCCGCACCTGGGACCCCTCTCGGCGAGGGCAATCAGTCGCGCGAGATCAATACCTTCGGGTTCGTGCACCACCACAATGATGCGTGGCAGACACGGTGGTGTGTCACCGATCACGGCGGCGCACCGTTCAGCAAGCACACGCTCCAGATCACTGAGGAGGCGCGCGGCCGCGGCTGGCTCACTCGCCAGCGGCCAGTGCAACAGCGGGCTGTGCGGCGGATCCACGTGCGGCAGCCAGGCCAGCCATTCCCAGTCCTCCGCGGAAACGCGATCCGTGCTCGCACCTGCGAAGCATACGAACGTCACCTCTGTGGGTGAGTGCAATGCAGCAATCTGCATGAGTAATGCACGCGCACTGCCAAGCGCCCAGTGCTGATCCCCAGCGATTCCGATCGAACCACTGTGTGTCAGGTTCTCACTGAGTGGCACCGGCCCCACCGTTTGGTAGTTGGCGGCGTATTCCCCGAGTTTCGCCCAGTGCTCAGCACGCACGTGCCCGCGCTCGGGTAAACGAAGCCGGGTGCGGCTCGGGAGGTGACCTTCCCCGAGCTGCACGGACAGAAACTCACTGTGCTCCGGTCGACGCGACCACAGCATCAGCCCGCGCGTCTCGATCACACGGGCCACTTCGTTGACGTCGGGGGATTCTGCGCATCGCTCAGCGATCTCGCGCTTCTGCAGGGTTTGGAGGATCGTCTGCTCTGCCTGCAGCGCAGCCACGAACGCGCGACTTTCTGCGCGAAAGGCCCGTCGCCCACCAAACCTGCCATCAAGCCAGGCGCCAAGCGCGAGGAGCGGGGTAAACGCGATCATGATGAGGCTGAGCGGAGAGCCCGTGACGATGTACATCACCAGGCCAAGCAGCGCAGGTGCGACAAGACCCAGGAGCGGAAGTTTCGCCGGCCGTGCGGGCGCCGGTGGCGTCGGAAGTGTCCGCTCTGACCGGGGGAATTCCTGTTGCACACGCGGCGCACGCGTGTGCAACACCGCAGTTCCGTGCGGTGCAGGGGTACCCCCTGCACCGTCACCTCTCCGCTGCGGCGCAACGAGTCTGGGCGCGTGTGCTGCGGCGTTTCGTTCCGACACCGCCTCGACCGTCCAACCCGACTGCAGCCCGCTGCGAGCTACCGGCGCACAGGGGTCGAGCAGCACCTGCTGAGATGTCCCGTTCGGGCTGCCCAACAGGGTGAGCGGGCCCGCAATGTCGACTTTCGCACCGGGCATACGGGTCTCCTCGCCTGGTGCACACCCCTCGCGAAAGAGTCCGGCACGGGCACACGCGCGTGCAACATCGGAGACCGTAGCGGTGACATCACAGGAAACCCGAATCGGCCGCAGCACCCCGGCAGCGGTGACCACACTGAGCCTCAGCTGCATGCCCCCACTCCTCTCTGCACAGGACCGGGCACACACCCCGGACTGGTGATCCCGCCAGGCACACGATCCAAGAAGCCCAGACTCGTGGCAGCAACACCCCGAAGCGCCTGGGTATGGGCGTCGAGGTACCCGTGACCAGCAGACGCCCGAGTACCCAGCAGATCCCGTGTACCGTGCCCGATCACTGAGTGACCATCGGTCGGCAGGAGCCTGCCGGCGCCTTCGGCGGAGAAACTGGAAGCTCCGGGCACATGCACACCGCCCAACCACACCGCCGACGCGTTCGGCTGGGCACGGTCCGCAAGTGCAGCTCCAATCGGGGCGAGAAGATCGCCAGCGGCCTGCGCGGTGTACACCTGCGGTTGTCCTGCAGGATCGCGATCCACCAGCAACTCCCGCAAGTCATGTACGAACTCGTCGTCAAGCCCAGCCGAACCCACCATCGTGAGCGACTGCACCGGATTGCGCGTCAGGGTCAGTGCGTTTGCAGCGACCGGCGTGCCGTAGGAATGTGCCACCACTGTGTGACGACGCAACGGTACGTTCTGCCTACGAGTTGCGGCGGCACCATCAAGTTCTGCTGCCAGCCGCAGCGAACCGGCGCGAGCGGCCTGCGCAGCGAGCACGGTGAGCAGATTGGGTGTGTCATAGGCAAGGAAGGCAATCACCGCTGCGGTATCTGGCTCAGCACTGCCGTCTTTCCCTGCCTGCTGCTGCAGCAGCAGCAGCTGTTGCTCTGCGAGGAGGTTTCCGCTGACTGTGTGCCAAGTCGCCAGCGCATCGTGCGCATCGCTGCCCATGCCCGGCACTTGCCAGGTCAGATGGTGTGCGCTGTCAAGATCGCCGCGACCCACCGCAACGAGTGGCACTTTTCCGCTGAGTTCAAGCGCCACAAGAGTGACGGGCGGAGAATGTGGCTCGGCGCGTAACACCTGCGCGAGCTCACCGAGAAGCTCGACACACTCCGGGCTGAGCTGATCGTGATGCACCGCGTAGTACTCAAGCAGCAGTCGATTCGCTTGATCGCGTGCGGCGAAAGGCACACCGGGGAGATTTCCAATGACCGCGGGCACAGCTGCAATGAGCCGTTGCTGTTCGGCTAAAGAAAGTGCCGCCCAGTTGCGTGCAACGATGTCCGGATCTGGCGGCGACTGCCACATGTGCGCGCCGGTGTCTGTTCCGAGCAACTTGCGCAGCAGTGGATGCGCAAGTGCGAGAGATACGGTCGGAAGTGCCGCTCCCCACAATTCACCAGTCACACTCCGAGCAATCGTGGTGCGCTGCCCGGCACGCGTTGCCGGGCTCACCGCGATCAGCTGCCCCAGCGCAGTCTCAGCAAGCGCAGCACGGAGCGCCTGCTCTGCACCGCGCCGTTCATCACACAGGCGCTGCCACTCCGAGACTGTGCCGTCAATGGACGCAAGCTCTGCCCGCCAGCGCAGCGCGGCTGCTTCCCACATCGGTGCGCGCAAGGCACGCGCGGCGAGCGCGTTTAATGCCCCATCACCCGCGACACCCAGCCGCGCTGATTCGGCTGCTGATACCGGCAGAGCAAGCGGTGGCCCCACCCGCCACCCGAAGTCCAGCCAGATCCCACTCTCACTGGCAATCTGCGCAATAATTTCATGCTGCCGGTGGATCGCGGCGAGCGCATCTTCCGCCCGCTGACGCGCGAGCCGAGCTGCGTGGTGAATCTGCTCCACCTCCGCGACATACCGCGCACACGCGCGCGCCGCTGGCTCCAGGCTGTGTTCCACTGCGAGTGCTCCCACCGCGATCTGCCCGCTGAGTTTCTCCGTCACCGTGTGCACACCGGCGCTATGCAGTCGTTCAAGTGTTCCCTGTGCCTCTCGAATGCTGGCCCGAAAATCGGTCACCCCGCGTTGCGACGCGCGCAGGTAGTGTGCGATCTGCGCAGCTTCGTCGGGTACGCCGCAGATCGGAGATGGCTCGCCCAGTACTTCTTCGGCGTGCAACGGGATGACGATCATGTCTTGGGCCGTGCTGGGCCGGGCACTGCAGAGCCGCCGGGTATGGCCGCTGCCAGTTGAGATTCGAGTTCTGCACCAGCCTGCATGACCTCAGCTATTGCTACGCCAGCGGTGACTGCAGCATCGGCCAGTGCACCGCGAGCGGTGGCTGTGCCGTCAAGAAACCGCCGGAGTTCCTCCGCAATGCCGGTGAGCGAAGGCACATGTGCGCGCGGCGGTGTCACCCCCTCTGCGACAACCTGCTCGGCAGCCTGCGCCAGCAGGCTTCCCGCTACGTGCAGCGTTGCATCGTCGACTTCGAATCGATCGAGCATGCGCGGTCCTTCGCCGCCGAATCACGCAATGCGACTGGCGATCTGTGTGTCCAGATCACGAATCGCCGATGCGGTGTGGGTAAGAAAGGCCTGAATTTCTGTGAGCTTTTCGATTACCGTCGCTGCACCGGAGGTGTACTCCGTAAACGCAGCATTCAGCCGCACCGAAGCATGATCCGTCACGAAACCGCTGGACACCAGATTCGCGATCTGGGATTCCATGAGTCGCAGTTTCGCTGTGATCTCGTCGCGCCCGTGGCCCAGTTGCACCGCGGCCTGCTCCAACTCGCTGTACGACACTCGCATATTGGTCATGTGGATCGAGTCCCTCCTGCCCGCGGCCTCGGCAGATTCGCCGAGTACCACCGCGTGAGGTCTATCTCAATCGCTGCTGCGGGCGCACGGAGCCAGCTCTCCCCGACTGTGGAGAACTCGCAACTGCGCCCATGACCCTGCAGTCTTGTGAGCGCCAGAGGGGAAGGATTACGCCTTGAACAGCGCGGGCACCGCAGTGAGCGCGATCTTCTCCTTGGTGCCAGCGGCGCGGTCCCAGACCTCGGCGAATCCGTCGCTAGCGTCGCGCCCCACTACGACCACGCGCGGCACACCAATCAACTCAGCGTCGCCGAACTTCACGCCGGGTGATACCTTCGGGCGATCATCGAACAGCACCTCAACCCCGGCAGCGTCAAGCGTGGCAGCGAGCTCTTCCGCAATGTCGAAGATGGCGCTGTCTTTACCGGTTGCCACCAGGTG
>CAZTBS010000021.1:0-33405 GCA_964612125.1 uncultured Leucobacter sp.
TATAAATAATTGGCATTTGACAATCAAGTGCACACTATTGAGTTCTCAAGGACCAGACACCCACCGTACCAACCCGAAGGCCTTCCGAAGAGCTGACTTGCCTGCCCAGAATCAGCAATCGGTTCACTTTGTGACCCGGTCGCTATCTGAAGCGAATTCCTACCTTAACAGTCGAAAGTTGTCTTCGCAACTCACTGTTGGTGGAGGAGATCTTGGCTGGCCCCGGAGCTTTTCGCTCGCTGCCAACGAGTGTCTACTATAGGTCGGTTTTGGCGATGCCCGCAAACCGGGCCCAGATCCCGGGCGTGTCGCAAGTATTTGCAACAATCCGATTCGATGATGACCCCCGGCAACAACTGCTTAGATAGTCGAATGCCGGAAATGCAGACGCCCCACACCAACCCCTCGCCCGAGGACTTTCGTTTCACTGTCGAACATGCCTTGGAACGGGGTGGGCAACACGGACGCGATGGACGCCCTCTTGGGCGGGTCGGCGTGATCCACACCCCGCATGGAGACATTCAGACCCCCGCCTTCATTCCAGTCGGCACGAAGGCCACGGTGAAGTCTCTGCATCCTGAGACCGTTGGAGATCTCGGCGGTCAAGCAGTCCTCGCCAATGCGTATCACTTGTTCCTGCAACCTGGCGCGGACCTCATCGACGAGGCTGGGGGACTCGGAAAGTTCATGAACTGGCAAGGGCCCACCTTCACTGACTCCGGCGGGTTTCAGGTGATGTCACTCGGTGTCGGTTTCAAGAAGGTGATCTCGATGTCTGAGCAGGCCTACGCCGACGCTGAGGTGATTGCGAAGACAAAGGACCGTCTTGCTCACGTTGATGAGGACGGAGTGACTTTCAAGTCATTCATCAATGGTGACAAACACCGCTTCACACCAGAGGTGTCGATGCAAATCCAGCACCAGCTCGGCGCGGACATCATTTTCGCATTCGATGAGTGCACCACGCTGCTGAACACTCGCCCGTACCAGGAGGATTCTGTCGCCCGAACTGAGCGGTGGGCAGTGCGATGCCTCGATGAGCATGCAAAGCTCACGGCGGAACGAAGCCATCGGCCGTACCAAGCCTTGTTTGGAGTGGTGCAAGGTGCGCAGTACGAAGATCTTCGCCGACAAGCTTCGCGCGGACTTGCGAATCTCACCGGAGACACAGCGCATGAGCAAACATTTGACGGTTTCGGGATTGGGGGCGCCCTCGAGAAGTCCCAGCTCGGAACAATTGTCGGCTGGGTGAGCGACGAACTGCCGGATCACAAACCGCGTCACCTGCTGGGCATTTCCGAACCAGACGATCTCTTCGCAGGGGTCGCCGCTGGCGCAGACACCTTCGATTGTGTTGCACCTTCCCGCCAAGCCCGCGGCGGAACAATGTACTCGAGCTCCGGACGCATCAACGCAAAGTCAGCAGCGCAGCGACGGAAGTTCGAACCCCTTGACGATGACTGCGACTGCCACACCTGCGCGAACTACACCGCGGCCTACCTGCATCACCTCTACAAGGCAAATGAGATGATGGCGTCCACACTCGCCACGATTCACAATGTGCGGTTTATCGTGCGTCTGGTCGACCAAATCCGTCAGAGCATCATCGATGACACGTTCCCGGAGTTTCGCGAGGAGACTCTCGGCCGCATCTACGGCACTAAGCGATAGTGAGGCTTTCTGCCTGACGCACGCGGGCGATGACCCGAGTGGTGACCGGCAGAAGCACAACCTCGGCCAAACACTTGATGGCATAGCCGAGCGCAACGTAGCCGATGAAGTCCCATCCGGAGATCTCACCATAGAACGCGATCGTACAGAAGACCACCGTGTCAACCAACTGACCAATGAGGGTCGACCCAATCAGTCGGGTTCGCAGGAGTCGCCCTGATGTGCGATCCCGGAGGCGTACCAACACCCACGCGTTCACAAACTGTCCCGCGAGAAATGCCAGCAGACTCGCGAGCACAATTCGCGGCACAAAACCCAAAACTGCCTCGAAAGATTCCTGGTTTTCCCAGCCGGGGGCTGCTGGGCTCAGCTGCACCACCCAAATCGTCAAGGAGGCCAGCGCCGACAGCACGAACGCGGTGAAGATTGCCCAGCGCGAGGCCTTCCAGCCGTACACTTCTGCGAGCACGTCACCGACGATGTACACCAACGGGAACAGGAACACTCCGCCATCAACAATCAACGGCCCCGCAGCAATCAGCTTCACAGCGACGATGTTGCTGATCAGAAGCAAACCGATAAATGTGGCCACAATGATGGCGTAGCGATGTCCAAGCATCGCCGCTCGCTCCCCCGCAGGCATCGCCTTTGCTTCGAGCGTGTCAGTCATCAATCTGCCCAACACCGAGTGCACCGTGGATGAGATCCATATTCAGTTTCGCGGCAACTCGCGCCCCACCGCCGGCAGCAATGATCAGCTGTTGCGGGCCGGGAGGAACGATGTCACCGGCAGCATAGATGCCACGGATCGAGGTCTCTCCACGGTCGCTCACCACCACGAGCCCCCAGTCATCGCGAACAATCGGCTGCTCGCCCAGGAACTCCACTGGTGCGTGCCAACGGGGACGAACAAAGCCTCCGGTGCGAGGAATCACTGTGCCATCAGCGAGACGCACCCCCGTCATTTCGGCTTTCTCGCCAACGATGTCATCGATGGGACGACGTTCGACACGAATACCGATTCGAGCCAATTGGCTCTCCTGATCGCTGCGAATGGTGTCTGCACCGTTGGTGAAAACAATCAAGTCACTACTGAACCGGCTAATCAGCAGAGCTCGACCGAACAGGTCGTTCGTCTCACCGATCAGCACCAATGGCTCGTCGGTCTTCTCAAATCCGTCGCATTCGACGCAACTATGCAGCGCCGTGCCGTAAAACGCGCGGATCATCGGGAAAGGCGGAAGTTCCTCCGTGAGTCCCGCAGTCATCAACACTCGGCGTGCGAGAAACTCCACGTCGGCTGCGCCCCGCACTCCGCTGCCACGAACCCGGAAACCAATGCCGTCAGGAAAGCCGGTCGCCAATGCTTCGTCGGCGCTCAAAGGAGACACCTCGGTGACAATTGCCTGGGCAAAAGTAGCAGTCGGGTAGTTCTCGAATTCTTCGCGTCCCAGCCGACGAAGCTCAAGTGGCGATGAACCGTCTCGCGTCAGAAAACCGTGCGACTGCAGAGTCGCGGAGTGACGCGGGCGGTTGGAATCGATGATCGCAATTCTTCGATTCGCACGCACGAGATTCACGCCAGCAGACAGCCCGGCGGGGCCGCCACCAATAATCGCAACTCCCACCGGGAGATGCCCGGATGATGAAACCGGTGTACTCATTCGTTCTCCGAGTCAAGATGACGTGCCAAACGACGTAGGCGAGCGAGGGACTCCTCTTTACCGAGGAGCTCCAACGATTCAAACAGCGGAGGGGACACCCTGCGACCAGAAACCGCGACCCGTAAGGCCCCGAAAGCAACTCGTGGTTTCAGGCCCAAACCCTCGATAAGGGCAGTCTGCAGCGCAGACTGGATGTGAGCGGTCTGCCAGTCTGATGACGCAAGGGTCTCAAGCACACGACGACTTGCCTCGAGCACCTCACCCGAGTTGGGCTGCAGTGACGCAAGCGCCTCAGCCTCGTATGGAAGTGACTCAGCTGAAGCGAAGAAGAATCCGAGCATCCCGACGACCTCACTGAGCACCGTAACACGACTCTGCACCAGAGGCACCGCCGCGCGGATCAGAGCAAGCTGAGCCGGGGTCGGTTCAACCGGAAGCACACCGCCAGCAACCAGGTACGGGAGAATCCTGTCGCCGAAATCATCCTCCGAGAGGAGCCGGATATGGTCGGCATTGATGGCATCGGCTTTCTTCTGATCAAATCGCGCAGGGTTCGGATTCACGTTCGCAACGTCGAACGCAGCAACCATTTCTTCGCGCGTGAAGATGTCTCGGTCTGCTGCCAGCGACCAGCCGAGTAGCGAGAGATAGTTCAGCAACCCCTCTGGGATGAATCCTCGCTCACGGTGGTGCAGCAGATTAGATTCGGGATCACGTTTTGAGAGCTTCTTGTTTCCTTCTCCCATGACGTACGGTAAGTGCCCAAACAGCGGAATCTCGGGTTCAATGCCCAGTTCGACGAGAGCGCGGTGCAGCGCTATTTGTCGCGGGGTGGAAGACAGAAGATCTTCTCCACGTAGGACATGAGTGATGCCCATCAGCGCGTCATCGACCGGATTCGTCAGTGTGTACAGTGGCGCACCATTGGGCCGAACAACTACGAAGTCGATCGTTGACCCGGCTGGGAATGAGATGTCTCCACGCACAAGATCGGTGAATGAGAGGTCAATATCAGGGACCCGGAACCGCAGCGCGGGCACTCGCCCTTCCGCTCGAAAAGCCGCGCGCTGTTCCGCGGTGAGCGTGCGGTCGAAGTTGTCGTACCCCAACTGCTTGGGTCGGCCGTTGGCAGCGTTTCGAGCATCGATCTCTTCGGCGGTGCTGAAGCTCTCGTAGAGGTAACCGGCATCGAACAGACGCTGCGCAATTTCGCGGTAAATCTCACCGCGCTCGGATTGACGATAGGGAGCTTGCGGCCCACCCACATCGATCCCTTCATCCCAATCCAGACCCAACCAACGGAGAGAGTCAATGATCTGTTGGTAGCTCTCCTCGCTATCTCGGGCCGCGTCCGTATCTTCGATGCGGAACACAAAGGTGCCCCCGGTGTGTCGCGCGTACGCCCAATTGAAGAGAGCCGTGCGGACCATCCCGACGTGCGGCGTGCCCGTCGGCGAGGGGCAGAAACGAACGCGCACATCGCGGCCGGTGGCGGTTGAGAACTGGGGTTCGGCGAGAGTAGACATCGCCCCCAGTCTATCGAGACTGAGTTCGAAAGAGCTTCAGCGCAAGCACTACTCCGCCACCGACGATCAGCGCACACAGCGCAGACAGCAGAGGAAAGCCTCCAAGAGCAAAGAAGATCCCCGAAGACGCACCAGCGAGAGCCCCAGCAGTGTTCATCATCGTGTCAGATTGCCCTTGTCGCTTCGGCCGCAGTTGTGGCGCAGTCACTTCGGTGAGCAGAGCAGCGCCTGCAACCGTCACCGCACCCCAGCCCAGTCCGAGCAGGATCAACGCAATCTGCACCACCAGATGGTTCTCACCGCCAAATCCGGTTCCGATGGCCGCCGCCGCCAGCATCACGAACCCTCCCAGTAGCACCGGCGGTGCTCCAAATCTGCCGGCAAGGATTCCAAAGACCGGAGAACATGCGTACATCCCGGCAATGTGCAGGCTGATTGTCAGACCCACAAGCGTGATGCTGCCTCCGTGTTCGACGATATGGAGTGGCGTCATTGCCATAAGCCCCACCATCACTGCGTGCGCGGCGGCGATCGCTGCGATCACCATGAACTGCACCCGCTTGTCGGTGCGAGCAGAGTGCCCCGTGGGAGTCTGACGTACCGGAGCGTCCCGCTGAGTTTCTGAGGTGGTAGCGTGACTGCCTAAGAGCGACTGCGCGGTCAGCAGCGGATCGGGACGCAACCCCATCCAGGTACACAGTGTGGCAGCCGCCTGAGCGCAGAAGGTGAACACGAACACTCCCGCAAGTTCAGGGATTCCGAGCGCACCGCCAACGACCGCGCCAGGACCAATGAGGTTTGGGCCGACCACCGCGCCGATAGTAATAGACCACACCACAAGCGAGAGATCTCGGGCACGTGTTGCTGGCTCCGCGAGGTCAGCAGCGCTGAAACGGGCCTGGAGTTGCACTGCTGATGCAACACCGAGTACTGCGAGACCCAGGAACAAGAACGGCACGTTCTTCCCAGTTGCGGCGAACACCACAGCCAAAGCGCCGCTGATCGCGATCAGATTGCCCAGCGACAGCGCGAACCGACGCCCTCGGCGAGCCGCGAGCCTTGCGAGCGGGATTCCCGCGAGTGCAGCCCCGACGGCATTCATAGTGGCCGCGAGACCAGAAATTGCCGGATTCCCCGTGACTTCAGAGATCAGTAGGGCACCCGCAGACACACCTGCACCAATGCCCAATCCGCCGAGGATCGTGGCGGCAACGAGCACCCAGACCGTGCGTCGCTGCAGACGTCTCCGCGCAGACGCGGAGCGGGCGATAGGCGGCGAGCCGGCAGCAGATGACTCAGCACCGACGGTCACGCGACTGCCTCAAGTCCCCACACCGAGCCATCAACATGAGAAAGGAGGCGTTTGCACAACCGTACCTGTGGGCTCTCATTCGCAGTGTCCATCGAGACCAGTCCAATGGTGCGATAGCGGGGTGGATCCAGTGGCAAGGCTGTGGCGTCATCCGGCAGGGTGCGTGCGGCAGCTAACGCCAGGCCGGGCACCAACGCCACGGCTCCGCCGGCAGCCGCCATTGCAAGCATTGCGGGGACGTTATCAGTCTCCTGAATGATGTCCGGCTCAAATCCGTTCTCTGCGGCGGCAGCGAGGAGGTGCCCGCGACACTTCTCACAGCCAGCGATCCAGTGCTCCTCAGCAAAATCGCCCAGGTGCGCCGCACCTGCCCCGGCGGCACGTTCATCTGAGAGCACCAAACTCACCGTCTCTCGCCACAGCGGAGTGAATACGCTGCCGGCGGGTAGCTCCGCGGCCCCTGCGTAGTCAAATATCAGCGCGCAATCCACCTCACCGTCCCGCAGGAGACCGACTGCACTGGGGGGTTCGGCTTCGCGATACTGCAATGAGACTTCCGGCGCCTCAACTGCCAGCCTGCGCATCAACGCGGGCACAATGGTGGCCGAGGCGGACGGGAAACCCACCAGCCGCAATACCCCACCACGTTCACCTCGGAGGTCGTCGATGGCGGCAAGTGCCGCGTCAATCTCAGCGACGACCGTGCGCCCGTGCTCAGCCAGGATGTTCCCGGCCGTGGTCAGCCGGATACCGCGCCCCTGACGCTCGATCAGTGGCACCGACAGCCGGGTCTCGACACGCTTGATGCGTTGGCTGACCGCTGGCTGACTGAGCCCGAGCTGCGCGGCCGTGGCCGTCAAAGAGCCGGTAGTGGCGAGCGTATGAAGAATCCGCAGTTCGGTGGAGTCAATCGATCCCAGCGGATCTGGGTGGCGCACACTAGACATACCGCCATGATAATCACAGCGAAACTATCTCACCAGAAACATTCGTTCAGCTTATGCAGATGTGAAGCGCTCCGCGTCGCGCCGATCTGATTCCGTGGCCACTAACTGCCCACAGGCGCCATCAATTTCTTTTCCGCGAGTGTCGCGGAGCGTGGTGGGAATACCTGCCGCGTTCAGTCGATTCACGAATTCTCTCGTCGCGCCGGGCTCCGACCGGGTCCATACAGAGCCCGGTGTGGGATTCAGCGGGATCGGGTTCACATGCACCCAGCCGCGACCGCGTGCGTTCAGCTTCTCCGCGAGAAGATCTGCACGCCACGCGTGATCGTTCATGTCCTTGATCAGCGCGTACTCAATCGACACCCGTCGGCCCGTGCGATCAAAGTACCCTCGTGCTGCATCCAACACCTCATCAACCTTCCATCGACTGTTCACCGGGATCAACTCATCGCGCAGAGTGTCATCAGGTGCGTGCAGTGACAGAGCGAAGGTCACCGGGATCTCTTCATCGGCAAGTTTGCGGATCGCGGGTGCCAGGCCAACCGTTGAAACGGTGATCCCGCGAGCGCTCATGCCGAGACCTTCCGGCGCGGGAGCCACCATCCGGCGCACTGCGTTCATGACTCGCTTGTAGTTTGCGAGGGGTTCTCCCATGCCCATGAACACAATGTTGCTGACTCGCTCGGGTTCGGCGCCATTCCCCGCTTGCCGACCACGACCAAGCCCACCTTCTGCAATCACCCGGTTCGCTTGCACAATCTGATCCAGGATCTCAGCGGACGACATGTTTCGGGTGAGTCCTGCCTGCCCAGTGGCGCAGAACGGACAGTTCATTCCACACCCACACTGGCTCGAAACGCACAGGGTGATCCGCCCCGGGTATCGCATCAACACCGACTCGACGAGCGCGCCGTCAAACAGACGCCACAGAAACTTGATCGTGGCGCCATCATCTGTGACCAGTCGCTTCACTTCTGTCAGGAGCGGGGGCAGGAACTCACGCACGAGCTCATCACGCCGATCCTTCGGAAGATCAGTCATCTGCTCGGGATCAGTGGTGTGGTGAACGAAATAATGTTGCGAGAGTTGCTTCGCACGAAACGCAGGGAGACCGAGTTCCTTCATCTTCGCTTCGCGCTCATGCAAGGTCAGATCGGCGAGATGCGTTGGTGGCTGTTTCACCCTCGGGGAAGCGAACTGAAGCTTTGGCCGACCGTCGGGTCCGGTCAATTGCGTCCAGCCCTCCGTGCGGGGACGCGTCTGGGCGGGACGTCGAGTCGGCTTCAGTCTGGTGTCGCCGGAGGGAAGGTCAGGGTTGAGCGGTGCGGGAGTCATCACCATTTATTGTCTCAGGTGCGGTTGTAGATTCGGTGGGCACTTGCGTCTGCCGTTCAGACATGCGTGCACGCAGCCCCGCATTGGCACGCGCCAACTGCTGCTTTGTTGCGAGGCTCGCACGCCGCACCTGCCGCCGTGTCGCGACCGCGAGTCGGGAAGTGCCCATGATCCAACCGGCGATCCACAGCAGTACACCGATGATCAGGATGGTGACGGCCTGAGCGCGCATGGCGGAGACAATCTGCGCAAAAAATACCGCGACGGCCTCCGCGCCGACACCCAGACTGGGAGCCTGCAGCGTCAGAATGGTCGCCGCAATCTCGAAAAGTATCAACACCAGTCCAGCACCCAAGATGAGTCCAACGCCTGCGCCAGCGACCGCCCGTGAGCGCCGCGGCGCAAGTGCAACTCCGCCGACGAGCAAGGCAAAGATGATGATTGGCAGCCACCAGCCCACGATTGCGGTCAGCGTTACGATCAGACGCAGTGTCGGCAACGCATCCGTGGAAGCGACGGTGATCGACGCTTCGATGGCCGGAATGGCGCTGGCAAGCCCGAACCCGCGATCTTCAAGCGCGTCCTGCACCGCAGCAAGAATTGGCCCGAGCTGGATCGCGATGATCCCGTCATCTCCGATCGTAAGTACCTGGTCCGACGCGTCACTGGAAGTCGCCGCAGCGACAAACGCCCGATGGCTCATGCGCAACGCTTGCTCCCAGGTTGCCGCAAAGGCATCTGAAGCGACAAACTCGGTAACCCCACGATCGATAATCGCGCGCACACCGTCAGCAGCCGGTTGCTGCAAGAGACTGAGCACCGCGACGGCTCTTTCCGGCAAGCCAAGTTCTGCAATGCCGTCAAAGACTTGCTCGGTGAGACCATCGATATCGATCTCGCGATCGATGAGATCGGTGGTTTGATTGACGATCTCCGCTTGCACCTCTGGGTGCTCTGCGAGCGGCGCAAAGGTTGCAATAAACCGTTCTTCATCAAGCAACTGACTCTGCGCCCAACTCACGAGCACTCCCACAGGGATCAGCAGGGCCGCCAGTGAAATACACAGGACCGCGGCAAGAGTTCGGAGTCGACCGGTACGCTTCGACTTGACCACCGATACTTCTGCTATCGAACGCAGACGCGCGTTCTCGGCTTCCAGTTCCTGCACACGCTCCCGGGCGGCATTGGCATCGGACATGCGGAAACCTCCTGTGTACTGCTGTTGCTTCAGCGTATCCGGATCAGCGCACGCTATTGCGCAGAATACCGATATTTGCGATGTCGACCTCTACCTGGTCGCCAGGACGCATGGGGCCCACGCCGGCGGGGGTGCCGGTCAGAATCACGTCGCCAGGCAATAACGTAAATGCATGTGAAGCAAACGAGACGATCTTGGGGATTGAATGAATCAGCTGCGCTGTATTGCCTGACTGACGCACCTCGCCGTTCACGCGAGTGACGATCTGAGTATCGGCGAGATCGAGATCAGTCTCAATGACCGGACCGAGCGGACAGAAGGTATCGAAACCCTTTGCTCGCGCCCACTGCCCATCAGCAACCTGGAGATCGCGAGCGCTGACATCGTTAGCGCAGGTAAACCCAAACACCACTTCCAACGCCCGCTCTTCGGGAACTTCCTTCGCTACAGCCCCGATGACCAGGGCAAGTTCGCCCTCAAACTCCACACGTTGCGACGCTGCCGGAAGAATGATCGATTCTTCCGGCCCAATGACCGATGTGTTGGGTTTCAGAAAGAGCAGCGGTTCAGGAGTGGCTTCACCTCCCGTGACGTCGCGCATCTCGGCGACGTGATCCGCATAATTCTTGCCTACTCCGATGACCTTCGATCGTGGCAACACAGGTGCGAGAAGTTTGACGTCCTCAAGCCGAAACCTTCGGCCCGTGGTTTCGTATCCGGCTACCAGCGGATCGGCAACCAACTCGACAAGTTCCACACCGCTGCCATCATCTTCGGCATCTAGGATGCCGAAGGTAATCGCGTCGTCAGTGCGAAATCGAGCTACCTTCATGCCTACTCCTGACCAACCACGACGTGACGCAACCAGCCAAAACGATCTTCAACGGTGCCAAACTGCATTCCTGTGAGCTCGGCACGCAGAGACATCGTGAGGTCACCGGGTGCGCGATCCGCGAAATCAAGCAAAGTGCCTTGCTCCCCCATCAACCGGGCAATGGGCGTGATGACGGCCGCAGTACCGCACGCGAAGGCTTCAACGATGCTGTTATCAGCCACACCGTTCCGCCACTCGGACACCGTCACGTCACGTTCCTCAACACTCAAGCCACGATCCCGCGCCAGCAAAATCAAGCTGTCTCGCGTAATGCCAGGAAGAATGTTCCCGTTCAGCTGGGGCGTAATCAGAGTGCCACCTGCCCGCACCAGGAAGAGGTTCATGCCCCCGAGCTCGTCGATCGTGTCGGGAGTGCTGGAATCTGTGAAGAGCACCTGTGCGCAGCCATTCTCCTGTGCGATGCGGGTTGGCAGGAGCGAGGCTGCGTAGTTGCCGCCGCACTTTGCGGCCCCGGTTCCGCCTTGACCCGCGCGCGCATGGCTTTCTGACAGCCAGATTGACACCGGCTTCACTCCACCTGTGAAGTACGGCCCTGCCGGGCTGGCGATCACCATGAACCGTGCGCGCTCCGCAGCTCGCACGCCGAGAAAGCTTTCATCAGCGATCATGAAGGGGCGTAAATACAGGGTCTGGTCAGCGCCCCGCGGCACCCAATCGGCGTCCACCTTCACCAGCTCTTCGACGGCGCGCACGAAGAGCTCCTCCGGCAGCTCGGGGAGCGCCAAACGTCGCGCACTCTGATTGAGTCGACGTGCGTTCGCCTCAGGCCTGAAGAACACAATGTCACCGTTCGGGTGCCGGTAGGCCTTGAGCCCTTCGAAGATCTCCTGCCCGTAGTGCAGCACGGACGACGCGGGATCCATCGGAATGGGGCCGTACGGCAGCACCTGCGCGTCATGCCAGCCACGCTCACGATCCCAAATGATCGAGACCATGTGATCGGTAAAACGCTTGCCGAAGCCGGGGTCGGCGAGAATTGCCTCCCGCTCAGCAGCGGGGAGCCGCTCGGCCTCGATGCGGGTGAACGTGAGCTGAGTCATGACGTGTGCTTTCTGCCGCAGGACGGCTGTGGGGGGGATAGTGGGTATCGCCGTTTCAGTGACGGCGCAACTGCGCAATGATCGCGTCTCCGACCGCGCTGGTGGATCTCCGCGAGCCGCCACGCTTCGCCAGATCTTCGCGCACTGCATCGCGGATGCGATCGGCGAAGGGAACGAGTTCGAGGTGATCAAGCATCATCGCGGCGGAGAGTATCGCAGCGGTCGGATCGGCAATTTGCTGCCCAGCGATGTCGGGCGCGGAGCCGTGCACGGGTTCGAACATGCTCGGGAAGCTCCGATCGGGGTTTATGTTGCCCGATGCTGCAAGGCCAATTCCGCCACTGATCGCACCGGCAAGATCAGTGAGAATGTCGCCAAACAGGTTGTCGGTAACGATCACGTCGAAACGCGCTGGGTCTTGCACCATGTGGATCGTGGCTGCGTCAACGTGCATGTAGTCGACGGCGATGTCCGGGTACTCACGCGAAACCTGCTGAACGATGCGCTGCCAGGTGGCGCCCGCATGGACCAGCACGTTGGTCTTGTGTACCCAGGTCAGCCGCTTGCGCGGCCGCTGCGCTGCGATGGCAAATGCGTAGCGGACCACTCGTTCAATACCAAAGGCGGTATTCACGGAGACTTCGTTCGCCACCTCAGCTGGAGTTCCGGGGCGTAACCGGCCGCCGTTTCCGACGTATGGCCCTTCAGTTCCTTCGCGAACTACGACAAAATCGACATCTCCCGGCGCAGCGAGCGCAGAAGTGACGCCAGGGAACAGCGTGCAGGGACGCACATTGGCATAGTGATCAAAATCAAAACGAAGCTTCAGCAGCAGACCTCGTTCAATGTTCGCATGCTTCAAACGTGGATCTCCCGGCACTCCGCCGACAGCCCCAAACAGGATCGCGTCATGGCTCGCTAGGGACTCCTGCTCAGACTCCGGCAAGGTCTCCCCCGTGCGCAAGTAGCGATCCGCCCCGAGTTCAAAGAACGTGCGCTCGAACCTGACATCGCTGTCAAGCGTTACTGCGTCAAGCACACGGTTTGCCTGCTCGATCACCTCGGGGCCGATTCCGTCGCCGGGAATTACTGCCAGCCGAATGCTGCGGGTCACTGAGGGCTCCTTACTTCTCCGCGGTCTCCACCTGCGTCAGCGGAGAGGCACGCCCTTCAGCCTACTCCCGCTTGGGAAAACGATATGCTGATGTTCGACTCGCGCGAGTGGCGGAATTGGCAGACGCGCTGGATTTAGGTTCCAGTACTTTCGAGTGTGGGGGTTCAAGTCCCCCCTCGCGCACCGAACAAATGTGGCTCAGGCCGGACACACGACGATGCCTCCGGCCTGATCACCGCCGCCAGCCCACCGGGTATATCACTGCGGCAGCCCAATCGTTATCTTCTCGACGCGCTGGGGTCTGCGCGGACCAGAATTGTTTGGCATAATAATATTTCATCCCAGGGTAAGCTTCGGAACGAATACCCCTGAACGATCGCTTCTGGCGATCACCGACGGACGGTCGCAGAGCAGCGACAGACGGGAGCACGACCACATGGCCGCCACCTCGACGAAGACCGACGAATACACCGGTGTGACGTACGTCGATTCCGCAAAGACTCAGCTCGGGAGCCGTCTGGGGCAGTTCAGCTCCCGCTACGCGGTCATTGGTGTGTGGATTGCACTGGCCGGCCTGTATGCGGCGCTGGTGCCAGATAGCTTCTTGAGCAGCGGCACTGTGCGCACGATCTTCGGGAGCCAGCAGAACCAGGCGCTGATCTTCCTCACAGCGGCTCTTCTGTGCACGATCATCGTCGGAGAGTTCGTCGACATGTCGGTCGCCTCGAACTTCGGCCTCTCCGCGGTACTGGTCTCGGTTCTCGCAGTCAATGAAGGTTGGAATGTGTGGCTCGCGTCGGCGCTCGCTATTGCGGCGTCAACACTCGTCGGTGTGGTGAACGCATATCTGATCGTGAGACTGGGGGTAAACACCATCGTCGTCACGCTCGGAATGGGAACGTTCCTGCTCGGTGTCGGCCTGTGGGCGACGGGCATGACAACCGTGTTCGGTCTGCCGAAGGATTT
Organism: uncultured Leucobacter sp.; assembly: GCA_964612125.1. Classification (GTDB taxonomy): domain Bacteria; phylum Actinomycetota; class Actinomycetes; order Actinomycetales; family Microbacteriaceae; genus Leucobacter. The sequence goes on from CAZTBS010000021.1 coordinate 13,669, forward strand.
CTCTCAGATCACCCTGTTCCCCGTGCTAGGCCTGCCGATCGGCTTCTTCTACGGGCTCGCACTCATGCTGATCATCGCCTACATCCTGCGGTTCACCCCGCTCGGTCGCAACATGCGGTTCGTCGGGGAGAATCGCGAAGTCAGCCGTCTCGCTGGTGTTCGCGTGACTCGTATCCGATTCGGCGCCTTCGTCATGGCCGGCTTCATCGCGGGACTCGGTGGAGTGCTCACCGCTGCGGGCACTGGCGGCTTCGACGCCACAGTGTCGCAGATGTACCTCCTCCCCATCTTCGCGGCGACATTTCTCGGCTCGGCCATTCTGCAGCCCGGCCAATTCAATCCGCTCGGCACACTTATCGCGATCTTCTTCCTCTCCACCGGCGTGCTCGGTCTGCAGATGCTCGGTGCACAGGGCTGGGTACAGCAACTCTTCTACGGTGGTGTCCTCGTGATCTCAGTCACCATTTCCACACTTCTGGGTCGGCGTTCTCGCTGACTCGCACATCTTAATTATCCCGTTCGTTTGCCAATGTCGTCACGAAGGAGACACCCATGAACACCCCATCCATCCGCCCGGGAGCGCGTCTGCGCAACCTTGCGGCGACGGGCGCCGTCGCCGCCGCGCTCGTACTCGTCGGCTGCTCCTCAGGCGCCGCTGAAGAGGCCGCCGCGCCGGAGGAGACCAGCTCGGGAAGCGGTTCCACACTCGAAAGTCGGCTGGCGGAGTACCTCTCCCCAGCAGAGAGCTACGATCTTCCCACTGACGAGATCGCAGACGGATCTGCACTCGAGGGCACGACCGTCTACTACGTGCCGATCACCCTGCAGGCGCCCCAGTTTGCACTCACCTCTGAGTTGATTCAGGAAGCAGTCTCCGCCGCAGGCGCCACGTTGCAGGTGTGCAACGGAGACGGCAACCCCACTACTCTCAGCGCCTGCATCGACAGCGCAAAAAACGACCCCAACACGGGCGGTATCATCACCGACGGCTGGTACTACGGTATGGCCGCCAACTCCCTGAACGCGGCGCAGGAAGCCGGAGTTCCGATCGTCTACGGGAACTCATTCTCCGAAGACCAATTCCCGCAGAGCTCAACTCTCGCGAACGTGGACTCCCCCGGTACCGAAATGGCGTCAGCAGTCCTCACCTGGGTTGCCGTCGATTCCGGCGAGGCCGGCAATGTGCTCTTCATCAAGAGCGCAGACGGCCCCAGCACCGTGAAGTTCGCCGCCGAAGCATCAGCGGCCTTCGCCGCCGATTGCCCGGAGTGCACCTACACCGAAATCGAGGCCACCACCGCGACCTCGAGCCAGCTGGAAGGTGAGCTCAACACCAAACTGCTGCAGGATCCGAACATCGCCTACATCGTGCCGCAGTTCGCACAGTACCTGCCGACCGTGATCCCGACGACTCGCGCTTCGGGCTCACAGGCTCAGATCGGCACCACCGCCGCGGCTCTCGGCGCACTGCAGGCGGTCGCCGGCGGCGATGTCGCCGCCGCCTCGGGTCAGTCGGTACCCTTCGGCGCATGGGCGTTCGTGGATACCCTGCTGCGCATGGTGAATGGCCAGGACACCTTCGACTACTCGCTGCCGACTCGGCTCTTCACCGCGGAGAACATCGGCGATATCGATCTCAGCGAAGCGGCTGAGGCATCGGGCGAGTGGTATGGCCCGACGGACTTCCCCGCGAAGTTCAAGACGCTCTGGGGTCGGGCATGACCTCACCGGCATCCGCCGGCATCCCTGGGGGGCAGGTGCCAGCATCCGCCCCCCAGGGGCCCCCTCGACTCGAAGTCGACCGCCTCTGGATGACGTTCGGGAGCACCCGGGTGCTGCGGGAGGTGTCCCTCGAGGTACAGCCCGGCGAGATCCACGCGCTGATTGGCCAGAACGGCTCAGGCAAGTCGACCCTCGCAAAAGTCCTCACTGGGCTCTACACGCCCGACTCCGGCACGCGCATCGCCGTTGACGGCATCGATCTGCATCTCCCGGTGCACCCGGCCGAGGCAAAATCCCGCGGCGTTGCCGTGGTGCACCAGAGCCTCGGCCTGGTTGACTCGCGCTCAGTGCTCGAGAACGTGCGCGTGGGTCGCCTGCGGGGCCACGGCCTCTGGCGAAAGATCGATTGGAACGCCGAACGCACAGAGGCACTCGAGGTGTTCGAGCGTCTCGGTCGTCATATCCCACTCGACGTGCCCGTCGGATCACTGCGCGAGGAGGATCGCGCCACCGTCGCGATCGCGCGTGCGGTGCAAGACGCCCGCCCTGGAACCGGGCTGATCATCTTCGATGAGTCGACGCGGGCGCTCGGCCGGAAGTCCCTCGAGCACTTCTTCGAGATCCTCGACGACATCGTATCGACGGGAACCGCGGTGCTGATGATCACGCACCGCTTGGAAGAGGTTGTCGACGCCGCCGACCGGGTCACGGTGCTGCGCGACGGACGGGCAGTGGAACGCGGACGCACCGTCGCGGGCATGAACGAAGCCGAGCTGACAAAGCTCATGTTGGGACGCAACCTCGAGGATCTGAGCCATACCGGAAGCTCACACCTGGGGGACGCGGCCGATGCGGTCACGATTCGCGACGTGTCCGGCCTGAGCGTGCGCGATTTCTCCGTCGACATCCGTCCAGGTGAAGTCGTCGGTGTGACCGGGCTAGCCGGTGCCGGCTTCGAAGACCTTCCCTACCTCCTCTCGGGCGCCAGCACCGCCGAACAGGGCACCGTGCGCATTGGCTCCCGTGCTGTTGAGCTCGCGCGCCTGACACCATCCCGCGCCATCGATGCCGGAATCATGCTCGTGCCCGAAGGCCGGGAACGTGCGGGCCTCGCAATGGGACGGACCATCGCCGAGAACGCCGCGTTCCCGCAGAGCTGTCGCTCCTCTCGGGCGCTCCTTCCCTTCAACGCGAAGGCGGAGAAGCAGCTGGTGGACGATTGGATCCGCCGTTTGGATGTGCGTCCTCCGTTGCCATCAGCGCCCGTGCACACACTGAGCGGCGGAAATGCGCAAAAAGTCGTGCTTGCGAAGTGGCTCTCCATGCGCCCGAAGTTCTTGCTGCTGCATGAGCCGACCCAGGCTGTGGACGTGGGAGCACGGCACACGATCGTAGAGGCGGTTCGCACCGCAGCTCGTGAGGGCGCTGCGGTACTCGTCGTCGGCGCAGACGAGAACGAACTAGCGCTCCTCTGCGACCGTGTACTCGTTCTGGCGGACGGCGTCGTGCAGCAGGAACTCACGACGGACATCACCCCAGACTCCATCGTGGGATCCATCTACGCCGCGGGGTCACGTGCCAGACTGCGACAACGCACCGCGGCGGTGCCGGTCGTTCACCACACGACACCGCCAGCGCAGTGAACTACCAGCCCTCGCGCAGCACCCGATCGAGCGCCGACACCACAAAGTCGGCGCTCTCGGGGCTGAGCGTGAGCGGCGGCTTCACCTTCAGCACGTTCGATCGCTCGGATGTGGTCAAGACAATCACACCGAGCTCACGCAGACGTTCGCAAATCGCAGCCGCCTCCTGAGTGGCGGGCTCCAGCGTGTCGCGGTCGCGCACCAGTTCAACACCGAGATAGAGACCTTCGCCGTGGATCGGCCCCACGATCGGATGCCGTTCGGCCAATGCTCGGAAACCTGCGGCGAGCCGCGAGCCGACGATCCTCGCGTTCTCCTGCAACCCTTCATCACGCATCGCATCGAGCACCGCGAGTCCCACGCGACAGCTGAGCGGATTCCCGCCAGCCGATGAGAAGAACTGCCCCTGCGTGGCAAGCGCATCGGCAATCTTCTGAGAAGTGATCACCCCGCCAATCGGGAAGCCGTTACCCATGGGTTTGGCGATAGTCACGATATCCGGGATCACCCCGGACTGCTCGAAACCCCAGAAACTGGAACCCATGCGCCCGAATCCCACCTGCACCTCGTCAGCGATACACAGACCGCCGGCAGCGCGAACACGAGCATACACATCTCGCAAATAGCCTTCGGGGAGGACCACCCCGCCAGCATTGCCCAGTACCGACTCGCAGATGAAGGCGGCAACGTCGCGCCCCTGGGAAGAGAGCTCCTGCAAATCGGCACCGAGATCTGCTGCGTAGCGGGATCCGGTGTTCTCACCGCGAGAGGTGCCCCGGAAGCGGTTCGGCACGTCGGCGACGTGCACCCAATCCGGACGGTTCTCCAGCGCATAAGGGTTGTCATACGCAGAAGTCGTGACCGCATCAGAAGCCATGGTCCAGCCGTGATAGGCCTCGCGCAGGGCAACCACCGTCTTGCGCCCGGTCGCGGCCTGCGCCAGGCGAAGCGCGAGATCCACTGCTTCGGAACCGCTATTCACCAGGAGTACCGTGTCGAGGCCACTGTCACGTGGGAACAATGCGAGCAAGCGCTCGCTGTATTCGGCGAGTTCGCGGTAGAGAAATCGCGAGTTGGTATTCAGGATGCGGATCTGACGGTTCACCGCGTCCGCGACCCCTGGGTGCCCATGGCCGATGCCAGTGACGTTATTGACCATGTCAATATAGGCGCGGCCAGTGGTATCAACAAGGTGATGACGCCACCCGCGTTCGATCTGCATCGGTCGCTCATAGTAGCGTTCCTGCGCGGACGCGAAGATGCGTTCGCGGCGGCGTTGCTCGTCAGCTGACTCGTCACGCTGCGCAGCAGACGTCAAACCGAGAACGCTGGCGGGATCGTGCGTGAAGCGACGCCAAGCCGCCACGCGCTCTGGCTGCACGAGACCCGCGGGGTCACTGAATTTGTTGATCAGCTCAGGTGCAACATCCGAGCGCAAGATACGAACCGCCAGTTCGCGGGGCCTATCGGCAGCGGGCAATTCGGCAATGCCAGCCCCCGCGTGCACGTCGGTTCCCGGCAATGCAGTGGGGTGTACACCAGTAATGACTGCACGCCAGTGTTCATCCAGTTCCAGGGTGAGTGAACTCGCGGTCACCGCAGTCACCCGCCCATTCACGGGCGCAGTGACCTCGAGTGCCGGGCCTTTTGCCACGCTGATGACCGTCGCGGTCGGCCACGTGGGGGCGGCGTCAGCGCAATCAACCTGTGTGCGCGTCAGACGATACACGCCGTAGGGGAACACCGCCGCCTGCGCGCCCGAGAGCAGAGCCTGCTCCACGAGACGAGTCTCCACGTCTGGTGCAAGCCACTTCCCCGCGTCGAGATGCTCCGATTCCACGCCCGGATCGATTTCGACAACCGGTCCGGCGAGGCCCGGCAGCAGGGACGCAAGTGGGTGCTCACCCGTGCCGGTCGGAACCGACACTTCAATGAGACCGCTACCTGCGGCGCGGCCAGCGAAACCGAGACGTGCCAACACCTGCTCCGTGGCCTCCGCGAGGGGCACCGAGGTTGCGGCATCAAAAATGGCTTGCTCTCCTGCCACCCGATCCCGAGCGTAAGCATTGTCGCCATCGATTTGCAGTTGTCTCCAACCACTAGCGACCAGCAGCGAGGCCCGCAGAACCACCAGGGGCCACAATGCGCGAGCTTCCGCTGTCGACAGCGGAGCAGTGCCGTGGAAAGCAGCAATGGTCTCAAGCGTGCGGAGTGGTCGTTCTGGCTCATGATGCAGCATCGACGCGACGGTCACCGCGAGTTCGGCAACCCGCCAGCCGTAGGAGAGATCGCCGAGATCGAGCACAGTGTGAGGGTGCACGCGAGCGTCGTCACCTCGGCGACCCATGACGTTATCATCGGTGAGATCGCCGTGGATCGCCTGCACCGGAAGCGCTGCGACGACCGGGGCGAGTGCAAGCTCGGCGGCGTCCGCAGCAGTCCGCACGCGATCGCGCAGCGGAACATCGGCGATCGCAGGTACGAGCTGCAGAGTCTTCGTGTGCGCAACCCGCATGTCCCACATGTGTGGACGGTCCAAACCCGGGTGCTGCAGCCGAGAGAGCGCCAGCACAGAGTCGGCGGCAAGCTGTCCAAAAGCCGCAAGCACCGTGGGCGCCAAGTAGCCAGCGTCAACAAGTGACTCGCCCTCGGCAAACTCGCTGCGGCGCGCGGCAAAGCCCTGCCACCACTGCGTGAGTTCTCCGTTCAACCCCGGCAAGACCGAAGCAACGGGCACACCAGCCTGCCGGTACGCCTCGAGCGCGGCGTGCTGTGCATCGCGCGCAGCATCTTCAAACACCGGGTTATCAATGCGCAATACGCTGCGTGCTCCACTCGCATCGATCAGCAAGAAGTTGCGATCTTGGTTGCTCCCAAGCTCGGTGGCCGTCGCCTCGATCCCGTACAGCTCGCGGGCAATCTGTTGTGCGTCGGCTTCGGTAATTGCGGGGCGCACCAGACCACCGCTTATCTGCTCAGACATGACGTATTCCTCTTATGTTTTGTGGCTCAGTGTTCGGCAGCAAATTCTCGAAGTTCAGGCGCAAGCAAGGTGAAGGCGCGCCGACGGTGCGACTGCGCGTCCTTTTCAGCCGGAGTGAGCTCAGCTGCCGAGCGGCGCTCACCCTGTGGCCGAAACACCGGATCGTAGCCGAATCCACCGTCTCCCGCGGTCGCGCGAAGCACACTGCCCAACCATTCACCGCGCACCACGTGTTCCTGCCCTTGCGGAGTCGCAAGTGCCGCCGCGCACACGAACGCTGCACCGCGATATGGGTCAGCGATGTCTTGCAGCTGCCATAACAGAAGTTCCACGTTCGCTGCATCGCTGCGCCCGGGGCCTGCCCAGCGCGCCGAAAAAATCCCGGGGCTTCCCCCGAGAATCTCCACGCTGATCCCCGAATCATCGGCAATCGCGGGGAGTCCCGTGTGTCGCGCAGCAGCCCGGGCTTTCAGCAGCGCGTTATCCTCAAACGACGTGCCTGATTCCACCGGTTCCGGCCCTGAGTATCCAAGCAGCTCAATTCCCGGCACCAGTGGTGTGAGAATCCTCCGAATCTCCTCCAACTTATGCGCGTTATGGGAGGCAAGCACCACCTGCGGCGTCATTCGGCACCCGCCAGACTCTGCAACTGCATTTCGCGGAGATTTGCCGTCGACTGGAGCGCCAAATCGAGCAGAGCATCAAGCTCCGCCCGGGAGAATGGTGCGCCTTCGGCAGTGCCTTGCACCTCGACAAACTCCCCGGAGCCCGTGACGACAACATTCATGTCAGTTTCTGCCCGCACATCCTCAACGTAAGCGAGGTCCGTCATCGGTACACCGTCAATCATTCCCACAGAAACCGCGGCAACGCTGTCGGTGAGTGGCTGCGACTTCTTCGCGATGTGCCCAGCATTGCGCGCCCATTCGATAGCGTCGGCAAGCGCGACATAGGCTCCGGTGATCGCCGCGGTGCGGGTGCCACCATCGGCTTGCAGCACGTCACAATCGATGATGATCGTGTTTTCACCCAAGGCTCGTGTGTCGACGATCGAACGCAGGCTGCGCCCAATGAGGCGAGAGATTTCGTGGGTGCGTCCGCCCAGCTTGCCCTTCACCGACTCGCGCTGGGTGCGCTCGTTCGTCGCACGCGGCAGCATCGAATATTCAGCGGTGACCCATCCGGTGCCTTTGCCACGCAACCACGGCGGAACTCCGGGTGTGAACGAGGCCGTGCACAGCACTTTGGTGTTCCCGAAAGAGATCAGGGCACTGCCTTCTGCCTGCGCACTCCAGCCGCGCTCGATGGTAACAGGTCGTAGTTCAGCAGGGGTGCGGCCATCGGCACGCCGGATATCACTCATTGTGTTCTCTCGCTTTGTCTGTTGCTTGGAAAGTGGATCAGGCCAACGGCACCGGGTCAAGTGTGGACCCTGGTGCGGGCGCAGGATTGGGTGCTAGTCGGGCAGAGGAATCGCACCGGTCTGCAGAAGCTCAACCTCATCGATGCCAATTCCCAACATGCGACGGGCGAGCTTCACGAACTTCGCGGTATCTGCGCCGGTCGCTTCATAGCGCAAGGTCGGCTCACCGGCTGATGGGTCGCGGAGGAGCCCGCGTTCGGTGAGCACTCGGTACACCTCACCAGCGGTTTCGATATCGCTCGACACCAGCGCAACTCCCGGGCCTACCACCTGGCTGATCGCGCCGCGCAGGAATGGATAGTGGGTGCAGCCCAGCACCAGAGTGTCAATTGCTTGCTCAGCGAGCGGAATCAGATACTCTCTCGCAATCTGCAGCACTTCCGGCCCGCTTGTCTGGCCTGCCTCAACAAGCTCAACGAATCGCGGGCACGCTTGACTTGCGAGCGTGATTTCCTGTCGCATGCTGAAAAGGTCGTCGTAGACCCGCGATTGAATGGTGGTCTGGGTGCCAATGAGTCCGACCCTGCCGTTCCGCGTGATGGACATGGCACTACGAACAGTCGGCCCGATCACCTCAACCACCGGCACGTCATAGCGCTCGTGAGCGTCGCGAAGCATCGCAGCACTTGCGGTGTTGCAGGCGATGACTAGCATCTTTGCGCCCTGATCAACTAGACCATCGAGAATCTCGAGCGAAAACCGGCGCACTTCCGCAATCGGTCTTGGCCCATACGGGGTACGAGCTGTGTCACCGACATAGATCATCGATTCGTTCGGCAGCAGGTCACGGATGGCCCGTGCCACAGTGAGTCCACCGACACCGGAATCAAACACCCCAATGGGCGCGTTGTTCGCACTCGCGAGATTGCTCACCACTTCAGCCTACCGTTTTCGATTGCCCCTCACATCTCATCGGATCCAGCTCCGGCGATGCCACTCGGTGAGTCCGTGCGCGGCGATCCCCGCATAGTGCGCCGCAGCACCATACCCTTTGTTCGAATCCCATGCGTAGTGCGGGTGCGCCGCATGCGCGTCTCGCATGCACGCATCGCGATCCACTTTGGCATGAATAGACGCGGCCGCAACACTGGCGCAGGCGCGATCCGCACCAACACGAGTCTGCACGCGCAACGGCTGACGCAGCGCGGGCGACAGCCAATCGTGCGACCCGTCAAGCAGAATAAGTGCCACCGTGACCGGCAAGCCTTCCGCATGCAGCGCCAGCAGCGCTCGTCTGCCAGCCGCACCGAGCGCCCAGGTGATGCCGTGCGCATCGATTTCCGCGGGCGAGGCGTAACCGACAGCGCTCGGACCCCACTCGCGCACGAGCGGCAACAACGCGTCACGCCGCTTCTCGCTCAACAGCTTCGAGTCGCGCAGACCCAATGGAAACTCGGTGATTCCTGCCCGCACGGCGTGCACACCCACCGCCACAGGGCCAGCTATCGCCCCCCTGCCGACCTCATCAACGCCGATCACCCAGCTCTCACCAGCAGCGAACGCCGCGTGCTCAACATCAAGCGTCGGGTCCTTTGAACTGTCAGTTGCGCGCATCACCCTCAGTTCCCGCAGGGTCTGAGGCCGCTGCATTCGCGGCTTCTGCCACCCCCAGGAAGGTCTCGGGGTAGTTACTGAGCAGCGTGAAACGGTCAAACGGCCAGTTCAGCACAAACGCGCGACCGACGATTTCCTCCTCCGAGACGAATCCTCTACCGGGCTGGTCTTGGTTGTACCGCGAATCTCGGCTGCTGTACCGGTTATCACCCATCACCCACACTGCGCCTGCGGGCACCACCACATCGAAATCGATCTCGGACACGCGAGTCTTACCCTCTGGCAGCAACACGTAGGGTTCATCGAGCGGTACACCATTCACGGTGACACGCCCCTCGGCGTCACAGCACACCACCTGATCACCGCCCACTCCGATCACGCGCTTGATGACGTAGTCGGCGCTCGTGTCAGCTGCGAGACCAACGGTTTGCAGTACCTGTTCAAATGCGCTGGGGCTCGCTTGCGTCACGCTCGCCGGGAGATTGAGCCAACCGCCCGGGTCACGGAAGACGATAACGTCTCCGCGTTGTACCCCCACAAGATCCGGCACGAGCTGATTCACCAGAATGCGGTCGTTCACGTGGAGGGTATTTTCCATCGATCCCGACGGTATGTAGAAGCTGCGCACCAAGAAGGTCTTCAACAGAAATGACACTGTAAATGCGACGAGCAAGATGATTACGACATCGCGCAAGAAGCGCAACAATCCTCCGCCCCTCCCTGGTCGATCAGGCGTGGCCAGTGCGTCGGTCATGTGGCTCCGTGATGTTGAAACGAGCAAGGGGCGTAAATTGCGGGAGACATCGTCCACTGTAACGGGCGAACACGATGGCCAGCTGTACCCGCAGACAGCTCAGGCCCCCACCCAAGAAGGGAGGGAGCCTGAGGTAGCTGCAGCGAGGTGCTTAGAAGTCGCGCTTCTCCTTGACCTTGGCCTTCTTGCCGGTGAGGCCACGCAGGTAGTACAGCTTGGCACGGCGCACATCACCGCGGCTGACAACCTCAATCTTTTCAATCGCAGGCGTGTGGACCGGGAACTTACGCTCAACCCCCACCTGGAAGCTGATCTTGCGAACGGTGAAGGTCTCGCGTACCCCCTCGCCGTGACGTGCGATCACGATACCCTGGAACACCTGCACACGAGAGCGGTTGCCCTCGACGATGTTCACGTGAACCTTGACGGTGTCACCGGCGCGGAAATCGGGGATGTCGCTCTTCAGCGACGCGGCATCGACGTGGTCGAGCTTCTGCATGATGTTCTCTCTCTGCGCCCGCCGCAAGTCGGTACGCGGATGCTGGTAGTTGAAAGCTAGTGTTGTGCTGCACGGAAAGTGCTGACCCTCGCGGCAGTCATGCACCGTGACACAAATGACCATTATGCCACAGATTACGGCTGTGGATCAGCGCTCACGCTTCTGGTGGCAGAAGCTCTGGCCGCACCCGACGCGTGCGTTCCACACGCTGCTCCTGCCGCCATGCGGCAATCGCGGCATGGTTGCCGCTGAGAAGTACATCTGGCACCGCTCTGCCGCGCCACACGGCTGGCTTGGTGTAGCTGGGATACTCCAGCAGCCCGTCTTCATGCGATTCTTCCACCAGACTCTCGGGGTTTCCCACGACGCCCGGGAGTAAGCGACCAATCGCCTCGATCATGGCAAGCGTGGCAACTTCGCCGCCGTTCAAGACATAGTCACCGAGGCTGACCAGGCGCACCCGGCCACGCTCTGCGTATTCATCGAATACTCGCTGGTCGATCCCCTCGTAGCGTCCACACCCGAACACGAGGTGTGACTCTTCGGCGAGGCTGCGCGCCATCGCCTGCGTGAATACTTCGCCAGCTGGCGACGGGAAGATAATGAGCGGGTCAGTTTCTGAGCCACCACTCACCTGCGGTGATGCGAGATGCGCACGCTCGGCGAGAATGGTGTCAAGCGCCGCACCCCAGGGTTCGGGCTTCATGACCATTCCGGCACCACCACCTGTGGGTGTGTCATCCACTGTGCGATGCCGGTCGTGCGCGTGGGCCCGCAGGTCGTGGACTCGCACGTCGAGGAGACCACGGTCTTTCGCCTTACCCAAGAGTGACAGTTCAAGCGTGTCGAAGTACCCCGGGAAGATCGTGACGATATCGATCCTCATCCGTCGCTGGCGCTTTCGGTTCCCTCTTCAGTCGCGTCGGGCAACTCCTCAAAGAGACCAAGCGGCGGTGTCACCGTGATCACGCCAGCATCAAGGTCAACCTTTGGCACAATCGCAGCCACAAATGGCACCAACACAGTGCCACGCGCGGTCTCAACGGCCAACAAATCCTGGGCCGGAAAATGCTGCACTTCTGCCACACGCCCCACCGAGTGACCGTCGCGCTGCACATCAAGACCGATGAGTTGGTGGTCGTACCAGGCGTTCTCCTCAGCGCCAGCGGCAACGGCCTCCTCATCGATCCACAGGATTGCCCGCACGATACTTTCGGCGGCAGTACGATCCGGCACCTCAGCAAAGAACGCAACGGGCACCCCGTTGAACCAACGCAGCTCGCGCAAAGAAATCGTGCGCCCAAACCACTCAGAGTCTTCGGGAACCTGCAGTTGGAACTGCGCCCCAGGAACGAATCTCAATTCGGGATTGTCGGTGTAGAGCTCAAGCTTCATTCCGCCCTTCAAGCCATGTGGCTTTGTCAGGCGACCAACGCGCAAGCTCCCCGCACCCTGAGCGGGACGGGGAGCTTGCGCACGCTTCTCAGAATCTGCCATCACGCGCGATCGTCAGCGTCGGTATCTACCACGTCAATGCGCACGCGCCGCCCCTCGCTCATTGCGCCGATAACGGTGCGAAGCGACTGTGCGGTGCGACCGCCACGACCAATGACCCGGCCGAGATCGCCCGGGTGCACGCGCACCTCAAGCAACTCGCCACGTGGCGTGTCGCGACTGTCCACCCGCACCGCGTCCGGGTGCTCGACAATCCCACTGACCAGGTGCGTGAGCGCGTCGGCGAGTGATACCGCCACGAGATCAGGCCTCGGTCGTCTCGGCCTCTGCGGCCTCTTCTGTGGCAGGCGCCTCAGCCTCTGCAGCGGGAGCCTCCGGAGCCTTCTCGGCCTTCGGGCGCAGAACCGGCTTCTTCGCAGCGTTGACTTCGAAGACCGGCTTGGGCTCGACAGGCAGCACCTTCGACTCGGTGTCACCTTCGCCGGTGAACTTGCCCCAGTCACCGGTCAGCTTCAGGATTGCCGCGACCTGCTCGGTGGGCTGTGCACCCACGCTCAGCCAGTACTGTGCGCGCTCGCTGTTCACTTCAATGAAGGAAGGCTGCTCAGTGGGGTGGTACTTGCCGATCTCTTCGATCACGCGCCCGTCACGCTTCGTGCGCGAGTCAGCGACGACGATGCGATAGTAGGGTGCGCGGATCTTTCCGAGACGCTTGAGGCGGATCTTGACAGCCATGATGCTCCTTCAACAGTGATGACGCCGCGCGTTCAACGCGGAAGCCTGACGCGCCCAGTGCGCGAACCGGTCAATTCTGTCACAGCCCTAGCGAATTAGCAATTTATGTCACGATCAGGGGTTTTTCAAGACCTCACCGCGCATGAGGCGCCTTGGCCAACGGAACTAGCGCAGCCCCTTCCCGAGCATCTGCTGCAACTTCGCCAAATCCTGTTCCGTGGGGGCAGCTGCCGCACCACCCAGCCCGAAACCATTTCCGGCCGGTGCGGCGGCTGCGCGCGTGGCCCCAAGTTCTGCCTGCTGTGCACGCTTTGCCGGGTTACCGGAACGCGATCCACCCTTTTTCTTTGCGGGTGCCTTTTTCTTGCCGCCGTGCCCCATTCCTGGCATGGGGCCCATGCCCGGAATCTGTGGAACACCCCCGCGCGCGACGGTCTTCATCATCTTGGCCGCCTGTTCAAAGCGTTGCACCAGGGAGTTGACGTCAGTCACCGTCATTCCGGAGCCCTTCGCAATACGTAAGCGGCGGGAACCGTTGAGAAGTTTGGGGTTCTGCCGTTCCGCCGGCGTCATCGACTGAATGATCGCCTCAGTTCGAATGATCTCACGCTCATCAAAATTCTCGAGCTGTTCACGCATCTTGCCCATACCCGGCAACATGCCCATCATCTTCTTGAGCGAGCCAGCACCGCGCAGCTGCTGCATTTGTTTCAAGAAGTCATCAAGAGTGAACTGATCGCTCGCGATCTTCTCAGCAACCTGACGTGCCTCAGCCTCATCAAATGCTTGCTGTGCCTGCTCAATGAGCGTCAGAATGTCGCCGAGATCGAGGATACGGCTCGCCATGCGGTCAGGATGGAACGGCTCGAAGTCACCCAGCCCTTCACCGGTGGATGCAAACAGGATCGGCCGCCCAGTCAGACTGCGAATTGAGAGCGCGGCACCACCCCGGGCATCACCGTCAAGCTTGGTGAGCACCACACCCGTGAAGTCGACGCCCTCTTGGAAGGCCTTCGCTGTTGCCACGGCGTCTTGTCCGATCATGGCATCGATCACAAAGAGCACTTCGTCCGGCTGTGTTGCCTTTCGGATATCGGCTGCCTGACGCATCATCTCCGCGTCGACGCCCAAGCGACCCGCCGTGTCAATGATCACGAAGTCGTGCAGCTTAGCCTTTGCTTCGGCAACGCCCTGCGTTGCGACCCGAACCGGATCACCGACGCCATTCCCTGGCTCGGGTGCGAAAATCGCCACGCCGGCCTGCTCTGCGACCACCCCGAGCTGAGTCACAGCATTCGGACGCTGCAAGTCACAGGCCACGAGCAACGGCGTATGCCCCTGCTCCTTCAGCCACTTGGCGAGCTTACCCGCGAGGGTTGTCTTGCCCGCACCCTGCAGACCGGCGAGCATGATTACCGTGGGCGGATTCTTCGCGAACTGCAGACGACGTTGCTCGCCGCCAAGGATTCCCACGAGTTCTTCATTGACGATCTGAACGACCTGCTGCGCAGGGTTCAACGCCTTATTGACCTCGTCACCAAGCGCGCGTTCGCGTACCTTCGCGGTGAAGTCTTTGACCACTTCAAGTGCGACGTCTGCGTCAAGCAGCGCGCGACGAATCTCTCGCACCGTCCCGTCAACGTCCGCCGCGGAAAGCTTGCCTTTCGTGCGGAGGTTCTTGAAAGTGTCGGTCAGACGCGCGGAGAGGTTTCCAAAAGTAGCCATGGTGGCTCAATTGTAGTCGGGAAGTGATCCCTTACCCGATGAGCTGCTGCGCAAACACATGAGGTGTGAAGCCCGTGAGATCTCCGATCCCCTCACCCTGTCCGATCAGTTTGATTGGCAAACCGGTCTTCTGCTGCACGGCGAGCACGAAACCGCCCTTCGCTGAGCCATCGAGCTTGGTGAGCACGAGACCCGTCACCCCAGCGTGCTCAATAAATGCCTCCGCCTGCGCCAGACCGTTCTGACCTGTGGTGGCATCCAGCACGAGCAGCACCTCGGCAATTGGCGCCTGCTTTTCGATGACCCGGCGAACCTTCGAAAGCTCATCCATCAGCCCGCCCTTTGTCTGCAGACGCCCGGCTGTGTCGATGATCGCGATGTCGAATTGCTCGCGGATCGCGCGTTCGACCGTCTGGAATGCGACGGACGCCGGATCCTGCCCCTGCTGTTGCGGCCGCACAATGTCAACACCAGCCCGATCGGCCCACGTCGCCAGCTGCTCGACTGCAGCAGCGCGGAATGTGTCCGCAGCTCCCACAACGACGCGCTTGTCAAAAGTAGTCAGGTACTTCGCGAACTTGCCAATGGTTGTGGTCTTCCCGACTCCGTTGACACCAACCACCAGCACCACTGCTGGTCGGTCCGACAGGCGGAGCGTGGGATCGAAGGCAGCAAGACGCTCTTCAATCGCTTCCCGGAGCATCCGCCGAAGTTCTTTCACGCCGGTGACCTGGTGCCGATCCACGTCGGCGCGCAGTTGGTCCAACACCGAATCTGCAATGTCCGGCCCAAAGTCTGCAGAGATGAGCGCAGTCTCGAGATCGTCCCAGGTGTCTTCGGTGATCTTCTCCGAACCACCCCGCAGACCCCGAAAGACGTGCGCAATGGACCATGAACGCTCAGCCATACCTCGAGTGTATCGGGAGGCCTGTGCACCCCAGTCGGTAGGCCGGATCCACCCGTGCTGATACCCGTTTGATCACAATGAGTTGGAGCTACCCGCATTTGAGCACCAAGAGCGTCTGAGACTCCGCTACGATTCAGAGCATTCACAGCGTCCGTGCACTGTCGCCCGGCGCTCCAGCCAACGGAGGTATCGTGACCCGTCCACCGTCCGTCATCCTGCACACGCGGCGCCCGGTCGGCATTGCGCTTCTTTTCGGGATACTGCTCGCTCTGTTGAGCGGCCTCTTCAGCGCCAGCCCAGCATTTGCTGTCGACTGCGTGCCAGACGAAGCTACCGGTTGTATTCAAGGTCTCATAAAGCAGAGCGACGGCTCGCCAGCAGCGGGAGTCCAGCTCGAACTGAGTGGTGCTGCAGCGACCGAAACGACCGAGACCGACGACGCCGGGAAGTGGGCCTTCGCGGTAACCGAGCCGGGAACCTACACCGTCACCGTCGACGAGGGTTCACTGCCGGAAGGAGAGTACTTCAAATCGGTCGGTGAACGTGAGGTCACCGTTGAACTCAATAACCTGGCGAGCGCCCTCTTTCCGCTCACCGACGACCCAGACGCGGCAGCGGCGAGCGCTGCCGGTGAGACTTCCGGAGCGTCAGCCTCTTCGAACTTCTCTTGGCCGAGATTCTGGCAGCAGTTCGTCTCGGGCATCCGCATGGGCCTGCTCATTGCATTGGCCTCCTTAGGCCTTTCACTCGTGTTCGGCACGACGGGGCTCAGCAACTTCGCGCAGGGTGAGATGGTCACCCTGGGAGGGCTCCTCGCCGCGCTCTTTATGACGTTGACCGGTAACTTGTGGATCGCGGCGTTGCTCGCAGTTGCCGTCTCTGCAGGCTTCGGGTGGGCACAGGATCGCTTCATGTGGCGTCCCCTGCGGAAACGTCGGCTGAGCCTGATGCAGCTGATGATCGTCTCAATTGGCCTGTCCATCACCATGCAGTACCTGTTCCAGTTCTTCTTTGGCTCGAGCGTGGTGCGCATCGACACGGCTACCCCGACGACCGTCACACTGTTTGGCGTTACTCTCACCGTGCAGTCGTACCTTGCGATGGGTGTTTCGCTGCTTGCGATCATTGCGGTCGGCCTCGGTCTGACCTACACACGATTCGGCCGCGCCACACGCGCAATTGCAGATAACCCTGCGCTAGCTCGCGCTTCGGGAATCGACGTCGATCGCGTGATCAGCATCGTCTGGATCGTGGGCGGCGGTCTGGCTGGCCTGTCCGGCGTGTTCTTCGGTTTGGTGTTCAACGGACTGACCTGGTTTACCGGAGGTCAGATGCTGTTGCTCTTCTTCGCCGCGGTGACGCTCGGTGGTCTCGGCACAGCATTTGGGGCTTTTGTGGGGTCGATGATCATCGGCATGATGGTCGAACTCACCAACCTGTGGTTGCCGGGCGATCTGAAATACGCAACCGCACTTCTCCTCCTCATTCTCATCCTGCTGGTTCGCCCGCAGGGAATTTTCGGCCGCAAAGAGCGGATCGGCTAGGAGCGCATCATGGATTTCTGGACAGGCTTACTCACGAGCATGCTGCAGACCGCGATCTCGCCAACAACGGCCGCGTTCGTGCTTGCAGCTATCGGGTTGAACATTCACTTCGGGTTCACCGGCCTGATGAATATGGGACAGGCCGGCTTCATGCTGGTCGGCGCCTACGGGTTTGGCGTATCCGTCGTTCTCGGGGCAGGTTTCTGGCTTGCGCTGCTGATTTCAATTTCTGCGGCCGTCATCTTTGCACTGATTCTGGGAATCCCGACCCTGAAATTGCGCGGTGACTATCTCGCGATCGTCACGATTTCAGCGGCGGAGATCTTGAGAATGATTGTGCGGCTCGCCGTTCTACAGGACGTCACCGGCGGTCCAACCGGTCTTCCTGGGTCGGAGTACCGACACGTCTTCACCGAGTTGTCTCCGCTGCCCGAGGGGAAAACCACCTTCCTCGGCTTGACCTACAACAACACGGGAATCGACGACTGGTGGACGAGGATCGTGGCTTGGGCCCTCGTCGCCCTGTTTATCCTGATCACCTGGTCGCTGATGCGCAGCCCCTGGGGTCGCGTACTGAAGGGGATTCGCGAAGACGAAGACGCAGTTCGCAGTCTCGGGAAGAGCTCGTATGCCTACAAGATGCAGGCCCTGATTCTGGGTGGTGTCCTGGGCGCTTTCGGCGGCATCATCATGACACTCCCCAGCGCGATGCAACCAGATTCCATGGGCCGGCCTGCAACCTTCAACCTGTGGATGATCATGCTTCTGGGAGGGGCCGCAACGATCTTCGGCCCGCTGCTGGGAACACTCATTTTCTTCCTGGTCCGCCTGCTGCTGACCTCATTGGCTGGAGAGTTCGTGCCCTCGACTCTGCTCAACACGCAGCAGACCGAGCAGCTCGCCTGGATACTGATCGGAGTGTCTCTCATGCTGCTGGTCATCTTCAGACCGCAGGGCATACTCGGGAACAAGAAGGAGCTGTCGTTCAATGTCTAACGCCGCAGACTACCCCTACGACCGGCAAGAACTTCGGGCCCGGCTGCGCACGCTTGAGCAGGTTCCGGGCGTCGCGAAGTTCGATCCCATTCTCACGGTTGACCATATTGAGCGTCGCTTCGGCGGTATGACCGCAGTGAACGTCGAACACCTCGAGGTGCAGCGCGGAGCGATCACCGCCCTCATCGGACCGAACGGCGCAGGGAAGACCACCTTCTTCAACCTGATCACAGGGTTCGATCAACCTTCAAACGCTCCCAAGCTACTCGGCGGAGGCGATGCGCGCTGGTCATTCAACGGGAAGACTCTGACGAAGACCGGCGCGTCACAGGCAGCCCGAGCCGGAATGGTGCGCACCTTCCAGCTCACCAAAGCCCTCAGCCGCATGACCGTGCTGGAGAACATGCTCATCGGCGCCAACAATCAGCCGGGCGAAAATCTGTTTGTCGGGCTCTTCAAGCCACTGTGGGCGCAACGTGAGCGTGAAAACGTCGAACGGGCGAAGGAACTCCTGACCCGTTTCAAGCTTGATGCCAAACAGAACGACATGGCGGGCGACCTCTCAGGGGGCCAGAAGAAGCTCCTCGAGATGGCGCGCGCCCTCATGTCAAATCCGGCGATGATCATGCTCGACGAGCCGATGGCTGGTGTCAATCCAGCTCTCACGCAAAGCTTGCTCGATCACATCCAGGCGCTCCGAGATGAAGGTACTACGGTGCTCTTTGTCGAGCACGACATGCACATGGTGCGACACATCAGCGACTGGGTAGTGGTGATGGCGCAGGGAGCAATCATCGCAGAGGGGCTGCCTGCGGAGATCATGACCAGCGCCGCGGTGGTCGACGCGTACTTGGGAGCGCATCACGATCGAGATCTCGGTGATGATGATGTCCTGACGACCGGCGTCATCCGCGCAATCACCCACGAGGCACAGGAGGAAGCACGATGACCGATCCACGTCTCGTCGTGAAGGCTGACAACGTCACCGCCGGGTATCTTCCAGGCGTGAATATCCTGAACGGATGCACGCTCGAGGCCTATGCGGGCGAACTGATCGGCATTATTGGACCGAATGGTGCGGGAAAATCCACGCTCCTGAAGGCCTTGTTCGGACTGGTAGATATTCGACAGGGCACCGTCACGCTCGATGGTGAGGATGTGACGAACCAAGCCACCAACCAGTTAGTCCGCAAGGGTGTGGGTTTTGTCCCGCAAACCAACAACGTGTTTCCCTCGCTGACCATCGAGGAAAACCTCCAGATGGGACTGTTTCTGCGCCCTCAGGAGTTCCAAAACAGAGTGGCTGAGATGTGGGATCTGTTCCCCATGCTCGCAGAACGACGGAGGCAGCGAGCGGGCTCGCTCTCGGGCGGAGAACGTCAATCAGTCGCGATGGCGCGAGCCCTGATGATGAACCCCAAGGTGCTGCTGCTGGATGAGCCGAGCGCAGGTCTCTCCCCCGTGCGCCAGGATGAGACCTTCATTCGCACGCGGCAGATTAACCGGACTGGCGTCACCATCATCATGGTGGAACAGAACGCTCGTCGATGCCTGCAAATCTGCGATCGTGCATATGTGCTCGACCAGGGGAGGAACGCCTACGAAGGGCCGGGCCGCGAGCTCGCAAACGATCCGAAGGTCATCGAGCTATACCTCGGCACCCTGGCAGCCGACGTCGAGGCGCAGGCTGAGGAATCTGCCAACTGAGCGATTCTGCAAGATGAATTGCTCCCCGCAGCGAACTCCTGAGACACGACAAATCGGGCCGGCTCCCCAAGCGGGAAACCGGCCCGATTT
>CAZTBS010000021.1:33415-39436 GCA_964612125.1 uncultured Leucobacter sp.
TCGCCCTCAACCGCGCGCTGGAACACGGGGTTGTTGGACTCGTCGTACTTGTAGATTCCGATCCAAGCAGATGACGGGTCATTCGCGTCGTTCAACGGACCGGTGCCCGACTTGCCGACGTAGGCGATCTCCGAGCCATCCTCGAGCAGTGCGACACAATCAGCGAAGCTGGTGCATTCTTCGCCACCATTCGCGCCGGTCACCGCAGCGAGTTCAGCCTGGATCGACGCGGAATCAGTCGCGCCAGCCTTCGTAGCAGCCAGCGCCACAATGGTGACCAAGTCGTAGGCCTCAGGAGCGTAGGTGAAGCTCACGAGTTCGCCACCAAACTCTGCGGTGTAGATCTCCTTGAGCTGCGCCTGGAACTCTTCGTCGGCCTGCGCACCCGGGATTGAGCCCTGCGCACCGGCAAGGGTGCCAGGCTCGAAGTCAGCCTCAAAACCGTTGGTGTTGCCGTCAACGAGGTATACCGTGGAAAGGTCGACACCCTGCGCTACCAGCTCAGGAATGATCGCCTTGATCTGGTCGAAGGTCACGATCACAATCGCGTCAGCACCCGAAGCCTTGGCAGCGGTCACCTCGGCAGCGAACGAAGTCTGCTCGACCGGGAACTCGTTGCCCTCGCCCTTTCCGCCGTAAACGATCTCAGCGCCACCCGCTTCCACGACTTCCTGAATGGTGTCACGCAAGCCCAGGCCGTAGTCATCGTTGAAGGTCAAGAATGCAATGCTGCTCTTGCCATCAGCGAGAATCTGGTTGGCGAGCGCGCTGCCCTGCACCGAGTCCGGCGGCGCGGTGCGGAAGTACAGCGAGCTCACCCCGCTCAGTCCGCTGGCGGTATTCGAAGGCGAACCCATGAGGATTCCCTCACCGGTGATCTTGTCAACCACGTGCAGAGTACGCGAGGAACTCATTGCACCGAGCACGAACGACGCACCGCTGGCGATGACGTCATCAGCGCCCTTCTCAACAATGGTGATGTCGGACCCGTCGCCCTCGTTTGCCTCCACGACAATCTCAACATCGGCGCCGAGCACCCCACCTGCGCCATTAATGTCGGCAAGCGCCTGCGCAATACCTGCCTGCACCGGCGGCATCAGGAAGCCCAGCGAGCCAGTCTGAGGCAGCAAGGTAGCAATCTGCAGCGGGCCGGTGCTCGCCTCTTCAGCGGGGGCGGTCTCAGCCGCCTCGCCTCCGGAACAAGCGGTGAGAACAAGGGCGGCGCTTGCCATCACCGCAACTGCGGCTGCCGAGCGCTTGGAAATCATCTTCATTAATGACACCTTTCGTACCGAATGGTCAGGGTCGCGACGATGCGACACTGCGCTTGAGCATAGCGAGTCACCCAGGCCCTATGGGCGCTCTCTGGCCTTCAAACACCGAGTTGTTAGCGAGTCGTAACCCTGCCGGTCACTCGGCAACTGTTTCGTCCTCACTGCGCAGGCGCTGCCCGACAACCGCGGAGATGCCATCCTGACGCATCGAGACTCCGTACAGAGCGTCTGCGATCTCCATCGTACGCTTCTGGTGCGTGATGACGATCAACTGCGAGTTCTCCCGCAGACGTTCAAAGGTCTGCAACAAACGCCCAAGATTCGCGTCGTCGAGGGCGGCCTCGACCTCATCCATAATGTAGAACGGACTGGGTCGAGCCTGGAAAATCGCAATGAGCCAGGCCACTGCCGCGAGCGACCGCTCGCCGCCAGACAGCAGCGAGAGTCGTTCCACTTTCTTCCCCGCAGGACGGACCGTCATCTCGATTCCCGTGCGGAGAAGATCATCGGGATCAGATAGGAAGATTTCGCCGGAGCCCCCCGGGAACAGCACTGGGAATACCTCGGAGAACGCCGCTTGTGTGTCAGCGAAAGCCGCAGCGAAAATGCCCTGCATTTTGTCATCGAGGTCATTGATGATGGTCATCAGGTCCGCGCGTGTTCGCGTCAAATCCTGCAGTTGCCCGGAGAGGAACGCATGGCGCTGTTCTAGTGCGGCATATTCTTCGAGGGCCAGCGGATTGATGCGCCCGAGTTCAGCGAGCTGCTTTTCCGCCCGGGCCAGTCGCTTCTGCTGGTCTTCACGCACAAAGGGAACCAGTGTGCGTTCCTCTGACTCTGGATCAGGGGCAGCGATGGGGATCAGTTCGCTCGGCCCGTACTCAGCCACGAGTACGTCCTCCACGAGCCCAAGTTCATTCCCTGCGCGTTCAAGCAGCGAAGACAGCTGCAGCTTACGCTCGTAACTCTGCAGTTCCGCACCGTGCACCCGCTCTGTCAAGGCATGCAGGCGCTGCCGCAGTTCTGCCTCCTCAGCACGCAACAGCGTGAGTTCCTGACTGTGACGTGCACGATCTTGCTCGGCAGCCTGCTGAGCTAGCCGAGCCTCTGCAAGAGCCCGGTCGCACGATGCTTGGATCTCTGGCAACAGTCGCGCGACCTCTTCCGCTCGAGCGACCTGACGCGCGCGCAGCACTGCGCGGCGCGCGGACTCCTCTGCTGCCTGTCGTTCCGCTTCGAGCTGGTCACGCAGGAGAGCATGCCGTGCCGCGGCAGCTCGGGCCCGCTCACGCGCTGTCTCCAGCTCAAGGCGCCGTTCAATCTCGGCTTCACGTGCCCGTTCCACCTCGTGTGCGAGCGTCTCACGCTCTCCTGCGTCAAACATGGGTCGCGGCCGCGCTTCCGCTTCGGCGAGCGCCCGCGCGGCCTGATCCACCGCCGTCTGTGCATCAGCGATACTCTCTGCAACGGCTTCACGTGCGAGCTCGGCTCGTTCCGCCTCCGCCTGACTCGCTTCTGCGCGAACTACGAGACGGTTGCGCTGTTCAGCAATCGCAGCCTGCTGCGCATCCGCGGCACGAAGCTCGGCCACTGCGCGTTCCGCAGCCTGTTTCGCGTGCGTTGCGGCATCGCGAAGTTCACGAAGCTGTGCTGCACGCTCCTCTGTCTCTGCCGCGAGTTCCTCACGACGCTGCACCGCCTGAGCATGTTCCGCAGCAAGTTCGATGCGAGACGGCGCGACACCGGATCCGCCCGTCAACGTCTGCGCAGTCAGCACATCACCGTCACGGGTCACGACCGTGTAGGCGCCATCAGGAAAGGCCTCCCGCAGGCCTGCTGCGGCGCGCGCAGCACTCGCGAGGTTCGTGGCGATGAAACTGCGCTGCAGTAGCCACATCACCCCGTCGGGGCCGCGAGTGACATCACCAGCGCGCACCACTCCTGGGAGATCTGGGGCAATCTGCCCGCGCGAAGCTGCAGTGCGTGGCTGCGCAATTACCACGTCGACGCGACCCAGCCCGTCACGATGCGCTGTGGCGACTGCTGCGTGAGCGGCGTCGGCGTCAGTAGCCAGTAGCGCGTCAGCAAACCTTCCGAGCGCCGCAGCAACCGCCGCCTCATAGCCGGGATCTACTCGGATCTCATCGCTAACTCGGCCAAGAATCCCCGCAGGCGCGTCGGTGAGCAGAGCACCCGAGGCATCACGCTGATCGAGTGAGCGCGCAAGCGCACTGATCTTGGCATCCAGGCCAGCGCGTTCCTGCTCAAGCCGGTGCAGAACCTCACGTGCCTCATCTCTGACTCGCTCGGCTGTGGCCTGTGTCGCAACCGCATCTCGGTAGTTCTGCTCGAGAGCATCCTCAGATGTGGCTTCGTTCTGCTGTTCTGCCTCGAAATCGGCAAGCTGCTGTTGCGCAGCAGCGAAACGTTCCTGTGCCTGGGTGAGGGCGAGCTCCCGACGGGCAGTCTCCTGCGCCACCGCAGCACGTTTTTGCTCTGCAGCCTCTGCGCGCCCGCGGAGCTGTGACAGCTCAAGGTCGTGCTGCGACACGAGTGCGCTCTGCGCGGCAAGGTGTTCATCAACGGCATCAAGTGCGTGCTGCGCACGCTGAGTGTGCTGACGAGCCTCCTGCCAAGCGGCTTCAGTTGCCGGAATTCCATCGGCAAGTTTCGTTGCCTCCTCTGCAGCTTCCTGCACCGCTGCCCGCGTGAGCCTATTCAGCTGCTCCGGCGGTTCGGCCTGGGTGGCAAGGAAGGTCAAACGCTGTTGCGTCTGCGCGAACACACCGCGCAGTTTCGCCTGCGCAGATTCAAGCCCGAGGGTGACCCGCCGACGAGCATCCAGTTCATCGCTCTGTTGTTCAAGTTCGAGACGCTGCATACGCAGTTGTTTTTGCTCAATCTGTTCCTGCAGCACAATGCGTGCCGAATGCTGTTCCGCTTCATCTCGCGTCAGCGCACGCAGCTCTTCGCGCAATCGCACCACATCGTCAGCCAGCAGCCGGGCACGGGCATCTCGCACCTCGGCAGCTATCGCCTGCGCCTGTCGTGCGACCTCTGCCTGCCGACCAAGTGGCTTGAGCTGTCGACGAATCTCGCCAGCGAGGTCGTTCAGACGCGTGAGGTTCGTCTCCATCGCCTCAAGTTTTCGCAGTGTGCGTTCCTTGCGACGGCGGTGTTTGAGAATCCCGGCGGCCTCTTCGATAAATCCACGTCGATCCTCCGGCGTAGCGCGCAGCACCGCATCGAGCTGGCCCTGGCCGACGATGACGTGCATTTCTCTGCCCAAGCCCGAATCGCTGAGGAGTTCTTGCACATCGAGCAATCGACAGCCATCACCATTGATTGCGTACTCGCTCGCACCATTCCGAAACAGGGTTCGGCTGATCGTCACTTCGGAGTACTCGATCGGCAGCGCACCATCCGAGTTATCGATCGTGAGGCGAACCTCCGCTCGTCCCAGCGGGCCCCGCGTTGAGGTTCCCGCGAAGATGACATCCTCCATTTTGCCGCCGCGCAGGGATTTCGCCCCCTGCTCGCCCATCACCCAGGCAAGCGCGTCAACCACGTTCGACTTTCCGGAGCCGTTCGGTCCAACGATCGCGGTGACGCCCGGTTCAAATTCGAAGGTGGTTGACTGTGCGAATGATTTGAAGCCCTTAATGGTGAGGCTCTTCAGATACACGCCTCCTCCTTCGCACTTCGTCGCATGGCTAGGTACAGCGCGCAACGGCGCTGCCCTCCCACGCTAGTGGATCACCGGAACATCATCTTCTCGTACAGGGTCCGTCCCACTGCATGATCCTTGAGATCCTCAAGATCAATAGTGAGCTCCAGATCAGCGTTGAAATCGTAGTACATCGGATGCTCGGCAGCATGAATGAATTTCTGAATCCCGTGCCACTCTTCCGCCATGTCAATCGCTTCAATCAGCTGCGGGTTGGTGGCGGTAAAGGTGATTCTGCCCCGCTCAGTTTCCCACGTCCATTCCAACCGCGTGGGATAGCTCTGATGCCCCGGACCAGCTACGTCGCCGCTGGTCACCAGCCTGAGTGGCAGCAGTTCGTCGGTGATGACACGGTCGCTGGTCGCGAGATAGAACGTGGGCAAGTTGTATTGGCCGATCGGAAAAACGTATTTCGTGGTCATCCGCACATAGACCAGCGTGTAGTTACCGACATGCGCGCGCCCCCAGTACCAGTGGTCGAGGAAGGAGCCCATCAGCTTGTTGCCCCAGTTATGGTCGTGGTAACCAGAGCCGACGAGCTGCTTCGTCTCACCGTCCTCCACCACAGTCGCCGACACGGTGCCGTACGGCACAGGCACCACCCACGCGAGGAAATGCTGCTGTGCTTCGTCGAAGTACGTCACCCCCGCCCCTGGCCGCCAGGATGGCGCGGCGCGGCGCAGTGTGAGGTCGGCAGTAACACCGTCGACCTCAAGGTGCATCTGGTACTCATCGAGATCCCCGACGACCGTGTTGTTTCCGATTCGCACATCGCACCGGTCAGTGGCGGCGCTGAATTCAGTTGCTGCATACTCAACCACCTGACGATGGCTGGTGCCATCAGGCTGCTGGCGGATCACCAAGACCTGCGGGGCAATCGGCCCCGCAGGTGCTGTGTGTGGCTTGTTCGAAAATGTGACGACCAGGGTGGAGCCATCGTCAAAATGCATGTCAAAGTACCACCACTCAAAGGTGGTGGAAGGGTTCTGCGCTGCCCGGTACCCGTCTTCCCAGGCCTCG
>CAZTBS010000022.1:0-29663 GCA_964612125.1 uncultured Leucobacter sp.
CTCGGGCGAGTTCTTCGACAAGTACACTGAGCAGGCCTGGGAGCCCGAGACCGAGCGCGTGCGCGAGCTGTTTGCGCAGTCGGGCGTCGCGATCCCGAACCAGGAAGACTGGAACGCGCTGAAGGCGAGCGTGCAGGCGCACGGCATCTACAACCAGAACCTGCAGGCGGTGCCCCCGACCGGTTCGATCTCGTACATCAACAACTCGACGAGCTCGATCCACCCGATCGCGTCGAAGGTGGAGATTCGTAAAGAGGGCAAGCTCGGCCGCGTGTACTACCCGGCCCCGTTCATGACGAACGAGAACCTCGAGTACTACCAGGATGCCTATGAGATCGGCCCTGAGAAGATCATCGATACCTACGCCGCGGCAACGCAGCACGTCGACCAGGGCCTCTCGCTGACGCTGTTCTTTAAGGACACGGCAACGACGCGCGACATCAACAAGGCGCAGATCTACGCGTGGCGCAAGGGCATCAAGACGATCTACTACATCCGCCTGCGGCAGCTCGCGCTCGAGGGCACGGACATGACCGAGTGCGTCAGCTGCATGCTGTAGCCACGGCGGATCACCACAATCTGGCATTCGACTGAAACGAAGAAGGAATCGATGAACGCGCAGCCGCTGAAGCTGGTCGACCACGTGCAGGCGATCAACTGGAACCGCATCGAGGACGAGAAAGACCTGGAGGTCTGGAACCGTCTGGTCAATAACTTCTGGTTGCCCGAGAAGGTGCCGCTCTCGAACGATGTGCAGTCTTGGGCGACGCTGACCCCCGACGAGCAGCTGCTCACCATGCGGGTGTTCACGGGTCTGACGCTGCTCGACACCATTCAGGGCACGGTCGGCGCAGTGTCGCTGATCCCTGATGCGGTGACCCCGCACGAGGAAGCAGTGCTGACGAACATCGCGTTCATGGAGTCGGTGCACGCGAAGAGCTACTCGTCGATTTTCTCGACACTGTGCTCAACGCAGGAGATCGACGATGCGTTCCGCTGGTCGGTGGAGAACCCGAACCTGCAGAAGAAGGCGCAGATCATTCTCGATTACTACCACGGCAATGATCCACTGAAGCGCAAGGTGGCGTCGACGCTGCTCGAGTCGTTCCTGTTCTACTCGGGTTTCTACCTGCCGATCTATTGGTCGTCGAAGGCGAAGCTCACGAACACGGCCGACTTGATCCGCCTCATCATTCGTGACGAGGCCGTGCACGGGTACTACATCGGTTACAAGTTCCAGAAGGGCCTTGAGAAGGAGACCGAAGCGCGCCGCGAGGAGCTGAAGGATTACGCGTTCTCGCTGATGTACGAGCTGTACGAGAACGAGATTCAGTACACGCAAGCGCTCTACGATCCGGTGGGCCTCACAGAAGACGTCAAGAAGTTCTTGCACTACAACGCGAACAAGGCGCTGATGAACCTCGGCTACGAGGCGATGTTCCCGAAGGAGATGACTGACGTCAACCCGGCAATCCTGTCGGCCCTGTCGCCCAACGCTGACGAGAACCATGACTTCTTCAGTGGATCCGGCTCGTCGTACGTCATCGGTAAGGCTGTCGCCACCGAGGACGAGGACTGGGATTTCTAAGCCGCGGCTTCAGAATCGTTCCGGTGATGCCTTCCTTCTCGCGCTGAGGCCGTTCAGTGCAGGGAGGCATCTCTGCCTTGCAGATAGGGTGAGTGCGTGCTGAAACGACTGGTCACCATCTCTCGCCCGGTGCTGTGGATCAACACGATCGGGACGACGGTGGTCGCCATCTGGCTCACCGGCGAACTCTGGCGCTGGGATGCGGCCTGGCTCCTGCTGTGGGTCACGCTGCCGTTCAACCTGCTGATCTACGGCATCAACGACATCTTTGACCAAGAGACCGACAACATCAACATCCGTAAGGGTGGGTACGGCGGGGCGAAGATCCACCCGCGCGAAGTGCCGTGGATCGCCTGGGGTGTTGCCGTCACCAACGTGCCATTCTTGGTGTTCTTTGCGCTCAACTATTCACTCGCCGCGAATCTGTGGATCTGGGCGTACACGCTCTTCTTCTTCTGGTACTCGGCGCCGCCGCTGCGTTTCAAAGCACGCCCCTTCTTTGACTCGATCAGCAATGCCGACTACGCGTTCCCGCTCGCCTTCGTGCCCCTGGCGCTGGGCGCTGAACCGGTGTGGGCGGCGCTTTTCGGCCTGATGATCTGGAGCCTCGCGAAGCACACCTACGACGCCATTCAAGACATTGAAGAAGATTCGGCTGTGGGGATCCGCACCACCGCGGTGTTCTTGGGCGCGCGCGCGTCACTGATCTACGTCGCCGTGCTGTGGGTGGTTTCCACCGTGGTGTTTGCCTTTGTAAACATTCCGCTCGCGGTCGCGAACGGCGTGTATGCGGGGTGGTTGGTGTGGCTGATGAGCCGCGATCACACCCCCGAGAACGCCAAACGCATCTATAAGTACTCGGTGGCGTTCCCCTATGTCGTGGGGTCTGTTGTCGGTGTGCAACTCACCCTGGCCCTGTTCTTCGGGTGGTACACGCCATGAGCCCGACGCTGCACGGTGGTCGCCTGCACGCGCCGAAATCAATCGCTGTAGTGGGAGCAGGCCTCGGCGGGCTCGCGGCCGCCGCGCTGCTGGCACGCGCTGGTCACCGGGTGACGGTGTTCGAGAAGAACAGTTGGATCGGCGGCAAATCACGGCGCATCACGGTCGCCGGTCAGCGCATCGACACCGGGCCGTCGCTGGTGACCTTCCCTGCCGTCATCGATGCCCTGTTGGCACGCTATGACGAGTTGGGGACTGGCACTCCGGCCGCGAATCTCGCGAACCTCACGCTCGAGCCCCTGCCCGAGGTAGGCCGCTACTTCTTCCGCGATCAGGTGCTGCGGCTGCCGGTCGAACCCGGCCACCCGTGGCACGAAGCGTGGCAGCGATTCGAGGCCGAACACGGCGGGATGTCCTCGGTGATCGTGAAGTTGCTCACCTCCGATCCACTGGACCTGGGCACCCTGCCAGCGGTCAACGAGCTGGGCAAGCGCTACGGCCTGCGGCTCTCGACACGCAAATACCTTGACGGTCTGACGTGGATGCCCGACGGCCTCAAAGAGGTGATCGCCATTCACACCCTGAACGCAGGCATTGCCCCCGAGCGCACACTGGCGCTGTATGCCACGATGCCCGCGGTGATGGCGCGCGAGGGTATCTCGGTGCCGGTAGGCGGCGTGTACGAACTCGTGCTCGCACTGGAACGGCTCGCGCGCACGGCCGGGGCTGACATTCAGTTAGAGAGCGATGTCACGCGCATCGAGCGAGGTGCGGTGCACACCGCCACCGGCGTGCACCAGGCTGACATCGTGATCGGTGCTGCCGATACCCGAGTCATCGACCAATTGCTGGGCGCGACGCCCGCGACCCCGCGACGCGTGTCGTGTTCCGGGGTTGCGGTGTTCACCGTCTTGGACGAGCCGTTGCCGGCAGACACCGTCACACACTCGGTGATTATGCCCTCGGATCCCGCGGCACTGCACCGCTCGCTCGACGCGCGCGCAGAACCAGCAGAGACGATGGCCTTCGTCAACTACTACTCACCCGGGCACATTTACCCGAACGACAAGGCCACCGCTGCTATCCTGCTCACCGCGCCTGCGAACGGCAAAAGCTACACGCTTGAGGCCCCGTTTGTGCAGGCCGAGATGCGCCGCATCAGCCAGATGATGGGGCTTGAGCGCCCCCTGAACGAGCGCATCGTCGAGGCACAGCTGCTTGACCCTGGGTACTTCTCGCGCTTCGGCACTGACGGCGGCGCGCTCTACGGTGCGACGCGACCGATGTGGCAGGGTGGCCCCCTGCACCAACCCGCCTACTCGAGCTGGCGGCGCCCGTGGCTGTGGCGGGTGGGCGCGTCGGTGCATCCGGGCGGCGGTATTCCCGCGGTGCTTGGCGGCGCCCTGAACTCCGTGAATCGTCTGCTGCGCCGCCTCGGCGAGTGACCTGCCGCGGCGTGCCCCGCGCCGGGTGACTACTCGAAGAGATCACCCAGGAATTCGAAGGGGCTCTTCTTTTTCCGGTACTTGCCATCGCTGTAGCGTGGATCGCGGCGATCGTCGTACCGCGGCTGCGCAGCGCGCGGATCACCGTAGCGAGGCTCCTCGTAGCGGGGTTCCTGGTAGCGAGCCGGTGCAACCGGCTGCTGGTAGGTGGGTGGCATCGGGGCAGCGGCGGGAGCTTCAGCGGCCTGCGATTCGTTCTGCACACGCTCCAGGATCTTGTCGAGCTCACCGCGGTCGAGCCAGATGCCGCGGCACTGCGGGCAGTAGTCGATCTCGATGCCGTGCCGCTCGCTCATTAACAGTGTGGTTCCGTCAGTAGGGCAGTTCATGCTCTTCAGGCTATCGACGGCGCGCTGGGAGAGACCGCACAGCACTGCGACTCTCGGCTGATTTACGGTGATTCATCGGCGGATGCGAAGCGTGAGTGCGTGGGCGATGTGCCAGACGCAGGCGACTGACCGATAACGCAAGCAAAGTATCCTAAGGGGATGCATCTGAACGAAACGCGCGCCTGGAACCGGTTCTACGCGCCGGGCACCCCCGTCGATATCGAACCAGTCACCGGCTCGCTTATCGACCTGCTTGACGAGCGCTGCGCGCAGTGGGCCGACCGCGACGCGATCGCCTTTTTCGGGGCGACGCTCAGCTATCGCGAGCTTGCCGACCGCGTCTCCCGGGTCGCGAACGGCCTCAAGAGTCTCGGGGTGAAGGCTGGCGACCGGGTCGCTCTCGTGATGCCGAATGCGCCGCAGCACGTCATCGCCTTCTACGCGGTGCTGCGCCTGGGTGCGGTCGTGGTCGAACACAACCCGCTCTACACACGCGACGAACTCGAGGTACAGTTCCGCGATCACGGTGCGCAGGTGGTGATCGCCTGGAGCAAGGTCGCCCCCACGATCCAGCAGCTGCCGAAAGATCTCGGGATCCACACCGTGATTGCCGTCGATATCACTCGGGCGATGCCACTCGCCATGCGCCTTGCGCTGCGGTTGCCGATTGCGAAGGCCCGCGAATCGCGAGCGAAACTCACCGGCCAGACCACCGGCACGGTTGCCTTCGCGCAGCTCGAGCGCACCGCGCCGCTGCCGCAGCAACACCCGCGCCCCACCAAAGATGACCTCGCCTGCCTGCAATACACCTCGGGCACCACCGGCACGCCGAAGGGTGCCATGATTACGCACGCGAACCTGTGGTCGAATGCGCGGCAGGGCGCCGCCTGGATGCCCGATTTTACCCGCGGCGAGGGCAGCATTTACGGCTTGCTTCCCATGTTTCACGCCTTCGGCTTGCTGCTGTCAGTGATCTACTCGGTCGAGACCGGCTCGCGTGCGGTGCTGTTCCCGACCTTCGACCCTGAGCTCGTCGCGCAGGCGGCGAAGCGCTTCCCGCCGACCTTCGTGCCCGCGGTGCCGCCCATGTTTGATCGTCTCGCGCGTGTTGCTCGCGACGGCGCGCTAGACCTGAGCGGTGTCGTGTACGCGATTTCGGGCGCGATGACTCTCACCCCGGCAATCGTGAAACGCTGGGAAGATCTCGCGGGCAGCATGCTGAACGAGGGCTATGGCCTGACCGAGACCAGCCCGGTGGCGCTCGCAAACCCCTTCACCGAGCATCGCAAAATCGGCGCCATCGGTTTGCCGTTCCCCTCCACCGATATTCGCGTGGTGGATCCCAACGTACCCGAGCAAGCGGTCGCGCAGGGGGAAACCGGCGAGCTGCTCATCCGCGGGCCACAGGTGTTCCAGGGGTACTGGAATCGGCCAGAGGAGACGGCAGCGACGCTGCTGCCTGGTGGCTGGCTGCGCACGGGAGACCTCGTGATGCAGGATGCAGAGGGCTTTGTGACGGTCGTTGACCGCAAGAAAGAGCTCATCATCACGGGCGGGTTTAACGTCGCCCCGAGTGAGGTCGAAGCAGTCATCAACCGCTTGCCGGGGGTTGCCGAGTGCGCGGTGGTTGGCGTGCCGCGTGGCGGTGGGGCAGAGGTCGTGACGGCGGCGGTGATCTTGGAGCCGGGAGCGACCTTCGACGAGGAAGCCGCCCGCGAGTTCGCGCGCGAACACCTCGCCGAGTATAAGCGACCCTCTACCTATCTGGTCTGGGAGGAGCTGCCGAAATCGCTCATCGGCAAGATCCTGCGCCGCAAAGTGCGCGATGCGCTGGTGGCGGATCGCCACGCGGTGCGCGCGCTCGCCGCAGAGGACGAATGAGCCCGATGCAGTCCGTGAGGACGTGGCTGCGGTGACGGTGGTTCTGCAGATCGATTGTTGCTGAGTTCTGCCGCTGTGGTTCACCCTGCCGGGACTGCTGGCTCGTCCTCGAAAACGGGCATTTGGTCGTAGTGGGTCCATCGGTAGCAGCGTTCGAGCATCGGCTCGGCGTTGAAATCACCGATGCAGGTGGTGTCTTGGAATCGCGCTGTGTTGTCGGTATCTACCCAGTGCACCCGGCACAGCACCTTCCAGGTGGTTTGCGCGTCGTCTGCTGAGGCGGATAGCTCGTCTGTGGCCGTAATGAGGTGCGCTGACGGCAGCCAACACTCAGTACCGGTGATCGCCGCCGCGCTGACCCCCGAGGTGGGGCCTGCCACAGTCGCGAGGAGGCTGAGGGCGGTCTGATCCTGAGGGCTCGGGGTCACCGCCGCGGGGGTTGCGCATGCGCTGAGTGTGCCGCCGCCAACGAGGAGGGCGACACCGTATATGACGGCGCGTGACGCGTGACGCACTCGGCGCATTTGTTCCTTCCAGGGGTCAGGGTAGACAATTTTGGTACCCGGGGGATCATCCACGTGAACGCGCACGCAACCCCGACGCGAACGTGTTCGAGCGATCCTGCATATTGTGACAGTTACGCCGTTGCGATCGCACATTGGTCGAGATGACCGGAGCCGAGAAAGCGAATGGGAACGAGGAAGAGAAGCATGGCACTCTCACTGAAACGAGTCGGCGCGCTGATCGCTGTGACGGCACTCATGATTGGCGCCGCCGCATGCTCCTCGCGCACCGATGGCGAGGCGACCGGTGCAGTCGCGCCGACCACAGTTGAGCGGTTCGCGATTGTGACCCCCGAGAATGAGTCCGATCATGGCTGGAATCAGGCGGGTCTTGCTGGCGCCGAGGGCGCAGCTACAGAGCTTGGCATCGCGGTAGATCTGCTGCCCGATGCTGGCTGGGACAACACCGAGACCGTGCTTGCGCAGCTGGCAGAGGGAGACGCGCAGTTCATCATCGCGCACGCCTCCGGGTACTCGGTCGCAGCGCAGTCGGTGGCTGAATCCACCGGCGTGCCGATCCTCGTGCACGACACCGGTGATCTGATCCCCGGCAAGCTCGCCAAGATCACCACCGAAGCGCAGCAGGGCGGATACCTTGCCGGGATCGCGGCAGCCATGTCAACCGCGAGTAAGAAGGTCGGGATTGTGGTCTCGGCAGATTCCAGCAACTGGTTCAAGATGGCCAGCGGCTTCGCCGAGGGTGTCTACAGCGTTGATCCAACGATTGAGGTGCTGTTTGCGTCGATCGGCCCGGCTGAATACGCAGATTCTGCTGGCGGCAAGGCCACCGCAGAGCAGCTGATAGCAGCTGGTGCAGACGTGCTCTTCGGTATGGGTGATGGTGCCACCACCGGCTACTTGCAGGCGGTGGAAGCCGCACCTCAGGTGCTGTACATCGCTGATATCGGTGACGTGACCGACGTGATTGATCCGCAGCGGGTGTTGACCTCGGTGCTGTGGAACTACCAGGCCACTTACGTCGAGGCCATTGGTGATGTCGAGGCTGGGAAGTTTGGCACGCACGACTACGTGTTGACCGTGGGCAACGGAGGCCTGACGCTGCAGGATTCCCCGAACCTGACCCCGGAGATCCTTGCCGCAGTGGAAGAGGCTCGGTCTGCCATCACTGCCGGTGACATCACCCCCACCGCCGCTGCCACCGCCGAGGAGCTGC
This sequence comes from uncultured Leucobacter sp., assembly GCA_964612125.1. Lineage (GTDB taxonomy): Bacteria > Actinomycetota > Actinomycetes > Actinomycetales > Microbacteriaceae > Leucobacter. Next base: position 7,983 of record CAZTBS010000022.1, read on the forward strand.
GGGCGGTTCTTGCGGCTCGGTAGACAGATGCCGCGCCCGCACCGGCCCGCAACGGTCAACCACGCACACTGAGCCCGCGATCGCAGGGAGCACCAGGTGAACACGAGCGCCCCACCCGGACTGACGCTGCGGAACGTCACGAAGGCGTTTCCGGGAGTGCTCGCGAACGACCGAGTATCTGTGACCCTTGCACCCGGCACCGTGCACTGTCTGCTGGGCGAAAACGGGGCCGGGAAGTCGACCCTCATCAGCATGCTCGCTGGCATGCAACAGCCCGACTCCGGGAGCATTGAGATTGACGGCGCCGTCGCCCACCTCAGGTCGCCGCGCGCTGCCATTGATGCGGGCATCGGTGTGGTCCAGCAGCACTCCACGTTGATTCCTGCCTTCACGGTGCTCGAAAACCTGATGCTCGGTGACCGCGGGCTGCGGCTGCGGCGCGCACAGGCGATCGCGCGGCTCGAGGAGCTCTCGCAGCTGCTGGGTACTCCGCTGAAGCCCGAGACCCGCATTTCGGAACTCGGCCTGGGGCAGCAGCAGCAGCTCGAGATTGCGAAAGCACTGTGGCAGGGTGGGCGCTTTCTGATTCTTGATGAGCCGACCTCGATGCTCACTCCGCAGGCGGTAGCTGAGCTTGCGGTGACGCTGCGGCGACTCACCGCACAAGGACTGGCGGTGCTGCTCGTTACCCACAAGCTGGGCGAGGCGTTAGGCATGGGTGACTGCATCACGGTGCTGCGCAGCGGGCGCGTGGTGGATCACCTGTCCGCCGCCGAGCTCTCTGCGCCGGGTGGCACCGACCCCACCCCACGCATCTTGGCGTCAATGTTTGGTGCAGACGCACCCGTCGGGCCTGCGGCCGCCACACGCACATCTCACGTTCCAGTGACTTCGGGACCAGCGTTGCTTGAGCTGCGGGAGGTCACCACCACCGGTGGCGGCGATTCCGAGGTCGCCGCTGTGTCGCTGACGCTGCGTGCGGGCGAGATACTCGGAGTTGCGGGAATTGATGGGCAGGGCCAGGTGGCTCTCGCCGAGGCGATTGCCGGTCAGCGCAAGGTGCAACACGGATCGGTGCACTGTGACGGTGTCGACATCACCGAGCATGATGTTCGCGCACGCCGCCGACTGGGGGTGCGCTACGTCACCGATGACCGCCTGCACGAGGGGATCGTCGGTAACCTCTCGGTGGCGCTGAATCTGTTGCTGGGACGCATTGGTGAACGCCCATTCTGGCGTTTCGGGCGCATTGATCGGCACGCAGTCACCGTGCACGCAGAAGAACGGATCCGCGCATTCGGGATCCGCCCCACCACACCCCAGATCAGTGCCGGGAAGTTGTCGGGCGGCAACATTCAGAAGCTGCTGCTCGCGCGCGAACTTGATGAGGGCGCGCGCTGTCTAGTGGTGCACAAGCCGAGCACTGGTCTCGACGTGCACACCGTGGCGGCGGTGCACGCGGCGTTGCGCTCCTTCGTCGCAGACGGAGGAGCGGTGTTGCTGATCTCGACCGATCTTGAGGAGATCCTGTCCCTCTCGCACCGCGTTGCGGTGCTCGCGGACGGGCGGCTCGTGGCGCAGTTCGATGCAGCTGCGACCATCACCGTGCAACAGCTCGGCGAACACCTCGCGGCTGCGCGCGTCGCAGGGTGGCGATAGGCATGCGTCGACCACAGCTCAGCCGTGCAATCGGCGCCATCGCTACCGCGGTGGTGCCGGTGGTGTTGGCGCTTGCCGCCGCGTCGCTCATTCTGCTCGCGATGGGCAAGGATCCACTTGCCTTCTTTGCGCGAGTCGTGCAGTACGGGGTGCTCGGGGAGAACTGGATGCGCAGTCTGGTGCTGCTTGCGCCGCTGCTGCTGATTGCCGTCGGACTGATTGTTGCGTTTCGCGGGCAACTCTGGAACCTGGGGTACGCCGGGCAGTTTCTGCTTGGCGCGGTGGTGGTGTCAGGTGTGGGCCCGCACCTGTTCGCGTCGACCCCGTCAGGAGTCGGCACGGTGATCTTGCTCGTCGCAGCCGCAGCAATCGGCGCCGTGTGGGCCTTGGTGCCGGCGCTCTTGAAAGCCCGCTTCGGAACGAATGAAATCGTCACTTCGCTGGTGATGTCATTTATCGGGATCGGCGTGGTGAACCTGCTCATCAAGGGGCCTTTCAAGGATCAGACCGTGCCGCAGCCACAGACGCAGGTGTTGCGTGCGGCCGACATGCTGCCCTACCTGGGATCGACAACTATCCATGTCGGGCTCGTGCTCGCACTGCTGGTTGCGTTGATCGTGCAGGTGATGCTGCAGCGCACACCGTTCGGGCTGCGAGTAGACGTGTTCGGTGTCAATCGGCGTGCCGCCCGCCACGTGGGGATCCACCCATCGCGCATGATTCTTGCGCTGTTTGCACTGTCGGGTGCCCTGATTGGGCTTGCCGGGGGCGTCGACATGCTGGGTCACGAGTCGTACCAGCGCGCAGACTGGAACCCGCACTACGGCGACGCGGTGATGCCGTTTGTGTTTCTTGCCAGGCTGAGCCCGCTCGCCGCGATTCCGCTGCTGCTGTTCTACGCGATCCTTGCTACCGGGGGCACCCTTGCCGCACAACAGTCAGGGCTGAACGTCGATTTTCTGCTCGTGATCGTCGGTCTCATCTTGTTGTTCATGACACTCACCGAGGCGGTCGCGCAGCGCCGAGCAGGCGGTCACCGCTACCTGCCCGCCGGGTTGCGTCGCACGCTGACCGCACTGTTCCCGGGTGGCGACCGCAGTGGTGCTGCGCCCGCTGCGCGCACGACTGATGCCGGTGCCGCGCGGAATGAGGTGACGACATGACCGAGCTGCTGACCGCCGCGTTTCTCACCGCGCTGCTGATCGCGGCGTTGGGTGCTGCGCTCCCACTGATGCTCGCCGCCGCTGGCGAGACGGTCGGCGAACAGTCCGGGGTGCTAAACCTCGGCATCGAGGGGGTCATGCTCATCGGGGCCTATTCGGCCTTCGTGACTCAACTTGCGACCGGGAGCTTCACCCTCGCCTTTCTCGCCGGCATGTTGGGCGGAGTGGGTTTTTCGCTCATCATGCTGGTGCTCAGCATTCTGCTCGGGCTCAACCAGATCGTCATTGGGCTTGCCATGACCCTCATCGGGCAGGGCCTGACCAGTGTGCTCTACCTGCAACATTTCGGGCGCAGCAGCCCGGGCACCGGTGCGGCGCCAGCGCTGCGCATTCCCGGGCTGTCCGAGATCCCGGTGCTTGGCCCCGCGGTGTTCGCCCAGCCCACCCTGTTTTGGATGTGCCTTGCGATGCTGGGCGCCCTGGCGTGGTGGTTGCGGCGTACGAACTGGGGTCTCGCGGTGCGTGCGGCGGGGCAACGCCCGGCCTCACTCGACGCAGCTGGTGGCAGCGTTATCGGAACTCGCACTTCGACGGTGCTGCTCGGCGGGGTATTCTCCGGAGCCGCTGGCGCTGCGCTGGTGCTGCTCACCACGTCTGCATTCACCCCGTTCATGACCAACGGGGTCGGCTACATTGCGATCGTGGTCACGATGCTGGCTCGCGGCAAGCTGCGTTGGGTCGCCGTAACGTCACTGCTCTACGGCGCCACGGTTGCCGTCGGAACCGCACTACAGCTGACCGCGATCAGCCTGCCCGCAGACGTCATTAAGTTGCTGCCGTTCGTGGTGGTGATGGTGATGCTGATCACCTTTTCGCGGGTCTCGGCCGTGCCACCCGCTCTGGCAACTCCCTACGTGCGGGGGGCGCGCTAAGGCGAAACGCGGCCCGAAATAGGAGAGCTGTGAACTACTCGCCCAGCACGGTTCGCATCTGCGCCATCACGGCGTCGACGTGCGCTTCGTCTGTGGGCCGGTCGCCCTCATGCTTCGAGGCTTCAGCGATCAGCGCGCCCAGCGCTGAGTGGGCAAGCCCCACCGCAAAAGTGGCTTCCTGCACGGGATCTGCGAGCCTGGCGTGCTCGGGGTGCTGCATGATCCACTCGGCAATCACCGGGATCAGCTTCATTGATCCCGCGGTCAAAATACCGGAGGCCATCTGCAGTGCAGCGGGCTGCTCGGCACTTAACTGCGCACGCTTGCGCGCCACCTCAGTATTCACGTGCTGATGCCCGATGGAGGCGAAGATCAGGTTGATTGTGCCACGCACGAGGTTGTTCGGTGTTGCCGCGAGCACCGCAGCTGCCTCTTCGCCCTGCAGCGGCTCGACCGCGCGCCCCACAATGGCGTAATCTCGCCCGGCAAAGTAATTGAAAAATGTCGAGCGCGAGATATCTGCCCGCTCGCAGATCATCTCGACCGTGACGTTCTCGATGCCCAGTTCGAGCGCAAGTGTCACTCCAGCTGTCTCGATCGCGTTCTCCGTGGCACGCTTCTTGCGCACTCGGAGGCCGACCGGAGGCTGAGTTTTATCCGCTGGCATGAGCGCTCCCTGAGAAAGAATTCAGCTCTATCACTCCAGAGCAGTATGCGTCCAATTGTAGACGAGCGCCAAACGCGGTTCTGAGAGTACGCGGAGTGGGGAAATCGGTCTGCGCGTGTGCAGTGCGCTGCGTGCGATGCGAATCATTCGGCGGCAGGTGGATCATCCCACCCGAACACCATCCCGGGGTTTGCGAGCCGCCACCACAGATCCGGCTGTACGATCTCGGTAGTCGTCGCGACCGGGATGCGCTGCTCGCCGGTCGGAGTGTCCACGATCCACTCGCCAACGGTCACGCCAGCAGCAGCCGGCTCGATCGGGTTGAGCGTCAGCTCGACGGTGGCCGACTCACCCGGCACGAGCACGGCGGCCGCATCTGCGGTGGTGACGAGTTGCACCGCCTCACCTTGCCAGGTGCGCACCGTGCCGATTGCCGTATTCGCCGAGAGCAGGGGTACCTGCTGTGGCAGGGGTGCCAGTGCGGCAAGCATGTCGCGACCCGATTGGGCGCGTGCTTCTTTGGTGGGTCGGGCGAGCGTCACGGAAATGTGCGTGACCTCACGCCCGAACGCATCGACCTGCTGCGCAAGCACGAAGTTGTAGCCGACCGCACCCAAGGCGCCGGTCTTCACTCCGATCACCCCGGGCACTTCTCCGAGCAAGGGGTTGGTGTTCTCGATCAGACCGACCCCCCAGGGCATCACGGCACTGCGCATGCCATTGAACTCCCGTACCGTGGGGTTCTCGATGGCGATCCGCGCCACGCGCACCAGGTCTGCTGCGTTGGCACGATTTTCCTCATTCATGCCGGTCGGCTCCACGAAGTTGACCGAAGTCAGCCCGTGCTTCTGCTTGAACTTCTCGACCGCGGCAAGGAAGGTGTCATTGTCTCCGAAGGTCCAGTAGGCGTATGCGGCTGCGTAGTCATTCGAGGACGGCAGGAAGATGAACTGCAGCATTTGCCGCAGGGTGATTTCGGTGCCCACTGGGATCGGATAGGCCACCCCGTTTACCGCAAGGTACTCGTCTTGACGCGCCCGGTCGGCTGCGGTCCAGGTGTAGGTGGGGCCGTCGGCGCCCGGTTCCAGCGGTTGCTCCTCCATGCACACCAGCACGGTAATCAGTTTCGAAACGCTGGCCAGAGGGTAGGCCGTCTCGTCGTTGCTCCACACTTCTTCACCGTCTGCCCAACCGATTGCCGTGGGGAGCGACTGCGCGGCGACGACCGCCGCGGCGCTGCCCGGGTCTACGGTGACGTGCTGCGTCGTGTCGACGGTCAGGGTCGGTGTGAGTTCGGGCAGCGGCGTGAGGGCGACCGCTGCGGTGTATCCGCCGACTGTGAGCAGCGCGAGCGTGACCCCCGTGGCGAGCACGCCCACCACTTGGCGGCGTCTGCGCAACATGCGGCGACGTGCCTCGGATGGTCGGGTGGTCGCGAAGGGTGGCTGCGTCGGTTCGGCGTCGGTCACCCTCCGAGCCTAACCGGGAGAAGGTGTCTGCCGGGTCAACCTCGCGATACACCGGAGAGGCGCTGGGTGAGTTGGTGCGCGTGTTCGAGCAGCAGCTGCCCGAGCGCCGGTCGCCGCTGCGCGGAGAAGCGCGGTTCGATGCCGGTCAGGCTGAGCGCCCAGGCGGGCTGCCCGGAACGATCAAACACCGCGGCGCCCATGCCCCAACTGCCTTCCACCACGAGCCCAGGGTTTACCGCGTAGCCCTGGTGGCGGGTGCGGGCAATTGCAGCGCGCAGACGTTCGGGCGCATGCTGCGGGCCGTACTCCGTGACGAGATCGGCGTGTGCGAGATAGCGTTCCATGACATCTGGGGGCATGAATGACAGGATCGCGAGCCCTGCAGAGGCGACCCCGAGCGGGAACCTCTTACCCTCGTAGAGCACGAAGGAACGAATCGGAAATGCCCCCTCCGCGCGCAGCAGGCATACGGTCTCGTTGCCTCGCCGAACAGACAGGAATGCGCTCTCGCCCGTTTCTTCAGCCAGTGCAGCGACGTGTTCGCGTGCGATCTCCGAGATGTCAAAGCGTTCCGCGGCAACCGCGCCCATGAGGTACAGCTCAGGGCCCAGCAGCCAGTTGCCGCTGCGGGCATCGCGGTCAACAAACCCCTGTGCGGTGAGGGAAGTCAACAGCCGGTGTGCGGTGGGCCGCGTGATGGAGGTGGATCGCGCAAGTTCGCTCGTGCCTAAGCCGTCGGGCATGGCCTGGCTGATCACGCGCAGCACGGCAGCGATGCGACCAACAACTTGGGTGCCCTGTTGGCCCTGCGCGGCGCGAGTTGCTGGTGCCCCGCGGTCCGTATTTCCGCTCCGATGCGTCCCCCTAAAGTCGTCCACATTATGAACATTACTCTTCGCTTTGCTCAGCATGCGAGCACTTTTAAGGGTTTTGCTCGCTCAAGATTGCCTGATTTCAGGCAGCTTTCTAGTCTCGGGGCAATGATCCACTTGGCCACATAATGAACGGAGGACTGCGACAATGGGGTCGAAAGTTGCAGAGAGCGCCGCTGAAGCGCTCGCGGGAATCGTCACCGACGGCATGACGATCGCGGTCGGCGGGTTTGGGCTCAGCGGCATCCCGGTCAATCTGATTCGTGCGCTGCGCGAGACCGGTGCGCGGGATCTCACGATTGTCTCGAACAACATGGGCGTTGACGGCAAGGGGCTGGGTCTGCTGCTCGAGAACCGCCAGGTGCGCAAGGTGCTTGCTTCCTATGTGGGTGAGAACAAACTCTTCGCCGAGCAGTATCTTGACGGCACGCTAGAAGTCGAATTCGTGCCGCAGGGCACGCTTGCCGAGCGGATGCGCGCGGGTGGCGCGGGTATTCCGGCCTTCTACACGCCCACTGGGGTGGGTACGCCGATTGCCGAGGGCAAGCAAGAAGCTGTGTTTGACGGCAAACGTGCCATTCTCGAGCGCGGCATTGTCGCGGATCTGGCACTCGTGCGGGCGCACACGGGCGACGAAGAGGGGAACCTGCGCTACCGTCTCACCGCGCGAAACTTCAACCCGCTTGCCGCGATGTCGGGCAGGGTCACGATCGCCGAGGTGGAACACCTGAGCGATGACTTTCTTGACCCTGAGCGGATCGACACTCCCGGCGTGTTTGTGCAGCGCGTGGTGCACGCCGCAGATCTCACGAAAGACATCGAGCAGCGCACGACGCGACCGCGCCCCAATGCGGCGGATGCGGCGACCGCTGCTGCGTCAGGGCACTCGCGAGAGGAAGCGTAACCATGTGGACACGTGACGAAATGGCGGCCATTGCCGCCTCAGAATTGACCGACGGGCAGCACGTCAACCTGGGTATTGGCATCCCGACGTTGGTGGCCAATCACCTCCCTGCTGGGATTACCGTGAAGTTGCAGAGTGAGAACGGAATCCTGGGCATGGGGCCATTCCCATACGAGGGCGAAGAAGACGCAGATCTCATCAACGCCGGCAAGCAAACCGTCACCCTGGTGCCGGGCGCGTCGATTTTTGACTCCGCAACGTCCTTCGGCATGATTCGCGGCGGGCATGTGCAGACTGCGATTCTGGGCGCGATGGAGGTTGCGGCAAATGGTGACCTCGCCAACTGGACGATCCCGGGCAAGCTGGTGAAGGGCATGGGCGGCGCCATGGATCTGGTCGCCGGTACCCCGCGTGTCATTGTGATCACCGACCACGTCGCCAAAGACGGCACCCCCAAGATCGTCAGTGCGTGCTCGCTGCCCCTCACCGGTGCGGGTGTGGTTGATCGGATTATCACCGATCGGGCAGTCTTCGACATCGTCGATGGGGGCCTCGTGCTGCGTCGACTTGCACCCGGTCAGGAGCTGGGTGAGCTACGCTCTCTCACCGGAGCCGATTTCACCGTAGAACTTGAGGAGATCCACTGATGACCGCACTGATCGCAGGCTACGCGCGCACGCCGTTTGTAAAGTTCACCGGTCAGTTCGCTGCCCAGCCCGCCACCGTGCTGGGCGCGCACGCGGTGCGTGCGGCGCTGTCGCGCGCGGGCATCACCCCGGATCAGGTCGACCAGCTGGTCGCTGGTCAGGTGCTGCAGGGCGGCGCTGGGCAGAACCCGGCACGCCAGACCGCGGTCGGCGCGGGGATCCCGCTGCACGTACCCGCGATCACACTCAACGCAGTCTGCCTGTCGGGCACCGAGGCGGTGTCGCAGGCGGTGCGTCTGATCAATGCCGGTGAGGCCGATGTGGTCGTTGCCGTAGGGCAGGAGTCAATGTCGCTTGCGCCGCACGTGCTGCCGCTCCGCGCTGGCACGAAGTATGGCACCGCGCAGCTCATTGACACAGTGGATCACGACGGTCTCACCGATGCCTTCGAGCGCACGGCGATGGGTGCGCTGACCGAAACCGGCAATGTGCCGCTTGGCCTGACCCGTGAAGAGCAGGATGCCTTCGCGGCTGAGTCGCACGTGCGCGCAGCTGCCTCCGCCGAATTCTTTGCGGGTGAGATTGAGCCGTTCACGGTGACTTCGCGTCGTGGTGACACGGTCGTGTCGGCCGATGACGGCATCCGCCCCGATACCACGGTGGAGTCGCTTGCGGCGCTGCGCCCGGCATTTGCGAAGGATGGCACGATCACCGCGGGCAACGCCTCGCAGATAACTGACGGTGCCGCCGCGCTGGTGCTGGTGAGCGAAGCGGCGGCAGCCCGACTGGGCGTGCAGCCCATCGCTCGGGTAGAGGCCACGGCGTTTGTGGCAGGCCCTGATTACCACCTGCACTCGCAGCCGGCACGTGCGATCGCTGCGGCGCTCGCGAAGGTGGACGGTGGAGTAACCCCCGCCGATCTTGCTGCCGTCGAAATCAACGAGGCCTTTGCGGCGGTCGGCGTACAGTCGGCCCGTGAGCTGGGGCTTGATGCGTCTGTGGTGAATCCGCATGGTGGTGCGATCGCACTCGGGCACCCGATCGGGGCCTCCGGTGCGCGTATCGTCGGCACCTTGGCGCGGCAGTTAGCGGCTCTGGGTTCAGGGTCGCTCGGTGCCGTGGGCATTTGTGGTGGTGGCGGCCAGGGCAGCGCGGTAGTGCTGCGCGCGCTCTAACGCTGAGGTAAGGTGGGGTGGGTTCGCGGGAATCCGCGTCCCCACCTCGCACTTCTAAAGCTCGGTCTGGAATGGCCAGCCGGTGTACGCCTCAGCGAGGTAGGTGCGCCCAGCTTCACTTTCAAGCACCGAACGCAACTCTCCGAGCTGCCGCATGCGGTCGAATTCGCTCGATTCGGGGGAGAGGTGCAGCATGCTGGTCATCCACCATGAGAAGTGCTGTGCCTTCCAGATGCGCTTGAGTGCGGTCTCGGCGTAGCGGTCAAGCGGAGCCTCGTCGCCGCGCAGCAGCAGCGCTTGCAGTGCCTGGTTCAGCAACACTACGTCGGCAACTGCGAGGTTCATGCCCTTGGCGCCGGTCGGCGGTACCGTGTGTGCGGCGTCGCCGACGAGCGCGGCACGCCCGTGGCGCAGTTCCTTCACTACGAAGCTTCGGAACACCAGCACATCGCGCTGGAAGATCTTGCCCCGCTGTAATTCTGTGTTCGGGACGCGCTTCTGCAGCTCATCCCAGATCTGCTCTTCGCTGAAGGCAGCGGTATCGGTCTTGGGATCGCACTGGAAGTACATGCGCTGCACGTCTTCGCTGCGCTGACTAATGAGCGCAAAGCCGTCAGCTGAATTGCTGTAGATGAGTTCCTCGGAGCTCGGTGGCGCCTCGCACAGGATGCCGAACCAAGCGAAGGGGTACTCGCGGAAGTAGCCGGTTGAGTTCGGGCCCGCCACGAGTGGCCGCACCACGCTGCGCGATCCATCGGCGCCGACGACAAACTCAGCCTCAATAGTGAAGGGCTGCCCTTCGGCGTCGGTGCCGTGCAGCTTTGGCGTGGTCGTCTCGATACCTTCGACGCTGTCTACTGTCGTGCTAAAGCGCAGATCCTGGCCCGCCGCGAGGCGTGCGGCGATCAGGTCGATGAGCACCTCGTGCTGCGGGTAGAGCCACACGCTGCGCCCGGTCAGGCTGGGGAAATCAATCCGGTGCCGTTCGTCGGCGAAGTGGAGTTCGACGCCGTCATGTCGCTGCCCGGTGGTGTGTACCCGGCTCGTCGTGCCGACCTTCTCGAGGATGTCAACGGTGCCTTGCTCCAGGATGCCAGCGCGGATCGTTTGCTCGATCTCATCGCGGCTGCGGGTGTCAACGACGACCGAGTCGATGCCAGCTTCTTCGAGCATGTGCGACAGCAGCAGGCCAGCGGGGCCTGCGCCAACAATGGCAACGCGGGTGCGGGTGGTGGTCATGTGGGTCTCCCTTGACGGTGGATCAAGCTGGCACGTCGCAGTGAATGCGCGATGTGCTCACCAGTGTGCGGGGTGTGGCGATCCACCTCGCAAAAATTCCCATTCAATGAGAAACAGCTATGGGCGCGTTCGCCGGAGCTCCGCCTCAATTGCGCCCGCAGCGCGCTGCAACTGCGCGAGCGCCGGTCGGGGATCTGATTCGCGGGGTAACACCACGGAGAGTGCGGCGATGACCTCGCCAGCGTCGCGGATCGGCACCGCCACCCCGGTGGACACGCTCTCGATCGAGCCGGGTGCAACGACGCTGCCGGTGCGCCGGATTTCGGTGAGTACCCGACGCAGAACGCGCGGATCGGTGATGGTTTCGGGGCCGACGCTTATGAGCGGGTGAGCGAGCACACGTTCGCGAAGCGCCGGTGCCGCGTGTGCGAGCAGCACCAGCCCTGAAGATGAGGCATGCAGGGGCAGGCGACCCGCGATGCGCGTAATGTTTGAGACCGCTTCCGGGTGCGAGAGGCGCTCAATGAACAGGGCTTCATCGCGTTCCAACACCGCGAGCTGCGTGTGTTCCCGCAGCGCCGCCTGCACGGTTTCCATGTGCGGCAGTGCGGCTTGGCGGAGGCGCAGGGCGGTGGATCCGCGCAGGGCCAACTCCCACAGGCGCAGGCCGAGGCGCACGCGATGTTCGTCATCGCGCTCCAGCACCCCCGCCCGCACGAGGTCGTCGACCAGGCGGTGCGCCGTCGCACTGGGCAGGCCCGCCCGTCGACCAATGTCACTCGCAGTCTGCACCGTGCGCTCGGCCTCGAAGGTCTCGAGCACGCGCATGACGCGCTCGATCATCGAGTCTCCGCTCGGCGAATTGGCCATGCGCCCAGCATGCCACGGCGGGAGTGCTCTTGCCCGCGCAGGGGCTGCAGGGGGTGTCTGCGCCCGGCGTGTGAGGGCGCTTCCCCGATGAGTGCCTGCGCCCGCCCGCCGAGTGTTCTCCGCCATCCGCCCGCCGAGTGTTCTCCTCCGCGCCGTGGGTGCGCTTCCCCGCTGGTCAGAACATGTCCGATTGCCGACGCAATCCGGCATCTTCTGCCCAGTTGTCCGGTGTTCGAGGTGTCCGGCCGCCTGTGGAAAACCCGCCGTTTCGCGCAGAACACCGTGTCGCCTGTGGATCACGCGCCCGCGCCGCAAAGGCTGGGCGTGAGGCTCGACGTATGCGCACCCCTGCACCTCTCCCCGCTGAGCTCGGCACCGCGTTCACAATCTCAGATGCCCGCGCCTTCGCGATCGGGCTCGGTCGCCTGCGCGGGGCCGATCTCGCGGCACCCTTCCGTGGTGTCCGTATGCGCAGTGAAGAAGGCGATCCACAGCTGAATATGTTCGCGCGTGCGCTTCGAGAGGAGCTGCAGCTGATCAGGGCTCTGGCACTTCGCGATCATCCGACACAGTTCTTTAGCCACCGCAGTGCGGCTCTCCTCTGGGGCGCACCGATGCCACACGCGCCGTGCCCTGACTTCCACCTGAGCGCCTTCTCTCCCCTTCGTGCGCCCAGGGTCGCCGGTGTGCGCGGTCACTGCCTCGAACGCGCACGTTTTCAGGTGGATCGCCACGAGGGTATTGCCCTGACGTCTCCGGCCTCCACCTGGGTGACGCTCGGCCATCTTCCGCTGACACAGCTGGTGGCTGCGGGGGACTACTTCGTGCGGGTCTATCGATCGGGTTACGGGCGCCAGCAGGCCGGGATGCCGCCACTTGCTACGCGGGAGGAGCTCCGGGCAGCGGTTGCGCTCGGGAGGTGGCCCGGCGCACCGCGCCTGCGCCGTGCGCTGGCGCTGATTCGAGAGGACTCTTGGTCCCCTCGCGAGTCGGCCGTGCGCGTCATTCTCGCAGGTGCGGGTTTCCCCGAGCCCGAGCTTAACCGTGACGTCTTCGATCGCCGCGGCACCTTCCTCGCCTGTCTCGACCTCGCGTTCTTCGCGTTCAAGGTTGCGGTCGAGTATCACGGTCAGGTCCACGCCGACAGGTACGCCGAAGACGTCGAGCGAGTCGAACGGCTCCGTGCAGAGGGGTGGATCATCATCCAGATCACCCGTGCACTGATGTACGATCCCCAGCTGCTCGTGCAGCGGGTGGCGCAGGCGTTGCGGCTGCGCGGATGGGACTCGTCGGTGCGTGTCGCGGTTGAGACTTAAGTCCGCGCCAGGGGCAGTGGGCCGTGGATTCTGGGGCTTGGGGTTTGAGGTCGGGAGTCTTGGGTCTGGACGTGTGGGCTTGTGAGCCGTGAGCCGTGAGCCGTGAGCCGTAAGCCGTGAGCCGTAAGCGCGGCGCGGTACCGCCGAGCGCGGCGCGTTCCGGCGCGCAACCGACTGCGACGCAGCTGGTCAGTAGGTGCTCGAATACGCACACATTCCGGCATGTTCTGACCACCTGGAGGGATTCTTACACTGGGCAGCCTGCCCACCTGGCGGGATTCGTGCACTGGGGCGGATGCTGGTGGTTGCAGAGGGCGGGGGTGTGCTTCAGGTGAGTGGAAGGTAGGGTGGGCAGCGCAGGCACAGAGGGGTGAAATGAATCATGTTGCCAAAACTTGAGCCCACGCAGAACCAGTACGGTGCGGACGTCGCCGCGCACATTCCTGAGCAGGTGCCCGGGGTGCTGGCGCTGACAGCTGAACATCACGCTATCTGGCAGCTTGCCGCACCATACCTGCGGGTGCGTGACAACGACGCACACACGATCTACGCCTACGGCATCGCCCGCGCGCTGTGCGAGGCGCACCCCGACGCCGCCCCGCAGGTAGTGCTGCCCGCGATCCTGCTGCACGACACGGGTTGGTCGCAGGTGCCGGAAGATCTCGTGCTGCGTGCGATTAGCCCCTCCGGCGGTGACCCTGAGCTGGTGGCATGGCACGAACGCGAAGGGGTGCGGATCGCGACCAGCATTCTCGATCAGCTCGGCACTCCGCCCGTGATCCGCGATGAAATCGTCGACATCATTGCGCAGCACGACAGCATGAAGGCCGCCAAGTCGCTCAACGATGCCCTGGTGAAGGACGCCGACAAGCTGTGGCGACTCACCCCGCACGGCATCGACACCGTGATGGACTGGTTCGGGCTGACCCGCGAAGCCGCCGGTCGGCTGTGTGCGTGGCGGGTGCATGACTACCTGCACACCGATGTGTCGCGCGCGATGGCGCGCGGTTTCGGTGCGATCGCCTCGGTTGACGCGTGGCCAGAACGCGTGGAGCTCAAGTGAGGCAATCGCGTGCGCACCGCTGACCCGGGCCGCACGGTTGCGCAGCGCGTGCTCGCAGTGCTCGAGGTGTTCGAAGCGCACGGCCCCAGCCTGTCATTGACCCAGATCGCCGAGTTCAGCGCACTGCCCGTCTCCACCGCGCACCGCATTGTGGGCGATCTCGTCGAGTGGGGGGCGCTCACTCGTGACGTGCAGGGTCGTTACCAGGTGGGGATCCGCCTGTGGGAGCTCGCGCAGAACGCGGGACGGCGCCTGCGTGACACCGCCCGCCCCTACCTACAAGACCTGTTTTCGCTCACCGGCGAATCGGTGCACCTTGCCGTGCGTGAGGGCAACGAGGCGCTGTACGTCGATCGAATCTATGGTTCGAAGCGGGTACCGCGGGCCTCGCGCATTGGCGGTCGATTGCCGCTGCACGCGACCGGTGTGGGTAAGGTGCTGCTCGCCTATGAAGAGCGGTGGTTTCGTGAGGCGTATCTCGCGGGCCCGCTGCTGGCGCTCACCCCGCATACGCATGTGGATCCACGCGCGCTCGCCGATGAACTCGCACAGATCGCGGGCCAGGGGTTTGCGGTGACCGGTGAAGAGGCTCGCGAGGGCGCGTGCTCGATAGCGGTGCCGATTGGGGCCGGTGGTGGCGTGGGTACCGGCGATGTGTCGGCGGCAATCGGCATTGTGGCACTGGCCGAGCAAGAGACCACACTCACCCAGCATCTGCCGGTGCTCCGAGGTATCGCGCGGCGTATTGAGTCCGCGACCATGCACCGCCAGTTTCCCGGCGCGCGGTAGTGCACACTGTGGCTGAGCGGTAGCGGCTAGCGCATCCTGGGGCCTCGTGAAGTCATTTCCACTGAATGGAAAACTGAATGTGTGGTGGATCAGCCCGGAGCATACTGGCCATACCTCACCTTTCAACGACGAACCAGGAGATGAGCATGACTGCAACGGATACCCCGGCACAGGCACCGCTCGGAAGCGACGCGCACCACGGCTTCGATCCGTTCAACCAGGTCAATCCTTTCCCTGCCTACGCCGAGCTGCGTCGCGAGGAGCCCGTCATGTTCGACGAGCGCATCGGCTACTGGGTGGTCACTCGCTACGACGACGTACGAGAGGTATTTGGTGACTGGGAGAGCTTCTCGAGCGAGAACGCGCAGGCACCGGTGCGTGAGCGCAGCGCTGCGGCAAAGCAAATCATGGAAGACGGTGGCTTCACCGCCTACTCAGGCCTCTCTGCCCGCGTTCCACCGGAGCACACCCGCCTGCGCAAGGTCGCGCAAAAGGCGTTCACTCCGCGCCGCTACCGCGCACTCGAACCGCGCATCCGCGCGCATGTCGTGCAGCAGCTCGAGCAGATGCTGGCTCGCCCCGAACAGACTGGCGACTTCTTCCGCGACCTCGCATACGATGTGCCGACGGTGACGATCCTCACCCTCATTGGCGCAGACACCAGCAAGGTAGACCAGTTCAAGGAATGGTCGGATTCGCGGGCGGCGATGACCTGGGGTGATCTCACCGATGAGGAACAGATCCCGCACGCACACAACCTGGTCGCCTACTGGCAGGAATGCCAGCGACTGGTCAGCGAGGCTCACGAGACCGACCCCGACTCGTTGATCGGTGACCTGGTGCGTGCGCAGCAGGCTGGCGATGAGATCAGCGATCACGAAATTGCCTCGATCGTCTACAGCATGCTGTTTGCTGGGCACGAGACCACCACCACCCTGATCTCGAACGCCATGCGCGTGCTGCTGAGCCACCCCGAGCAGTGGCAGCAGCTGGTTGCTGATCCCACGAAGATTGGGCCCGCGATCGACGAAGTGCTGCGCTACAGCGGATCCATCACCGCCTGGCGCCGCAAGGCCCTGCAGGACGCGACAGTGGGGGGCGTAGCCATCCCCAAGGGCGCTGAGCTGCTGCTGGTGATGGGATCCGCCAACCGCGATGAGAGCCGCTTTGCTGACGGTGAGACCTTCGATATCGGGCGCGAGAACGCCCGCGATCACCTGTCGTTTGGCTTCGGGATCCACTACTGCCTGGGCAATATGCTCGCCAAACTGCAAGCGAAGATCGCAATCGAAGAAATCGTGCGCCTGCTCCCCGATGTGCGCCTGCAAGAGGGAGTCGAGATCGGCTTCCGCGAAAATCTGTCGTTCCGCGTGCCGCTTGCGGTGCCGGTCACCTGGAAGGAGGCGGCATGACCACCATCGACACACGCTATGTGCAGTTCTTTGACGCAGGGCTCGCGCCCGAACACGATCTGCTCGGCGGCAAGTGCGCTTCGCTCGTCACGATGACCGCGGCTGGCATGCCGGTACCTCCCGGTTTCGCGGTGACGACCGCGAGCTACGATGCCTTCGTTTCGGCATCGGGTCTTGCCGAGATCATTCGCGAGCAGCTCGCCGGCCTCGACGCTGACGATGTCGCCAGTGTGGATCGTTTCTCGCAGCTCATTCGTGACCGCATCATCGAAAGCCCCGTGCCGGAGCCGGTGCGTGAGGCCGTGATTGAAGCGTGGGCGCAGCTGCAGAGCCGCTTTGCCGAGCCGGTGCCCGTCGCGGTGCGCTCCTCTGCGACCGCGGAGGATCTGCCCGATGCGAGCTTCGCTGGCCAGCAAGATACCTACCTGTGGCTGACCGAAGAAGCGGACGTGCACCAGCACATCCGCATGTGCTGGGCCTCGCTCTACACCAGCCGCGCCATCACCTACCGCCTGAAGAACGGCATCGCCGAGGACGGTCTGTCGATGGCCGTCGCCGTGCAGAAGATGGTGTCGGCCGAAACCGCCGGGGTGGCCATGACGCTCAACCCCTCGACCGGTGACCGCTCGAAAATCGTGATCGACGCATCCTGGGGAGTCGGCGAAGCGGTTGTGTCCGGCCACGTCACCCCCGACAACATCATGGTCGACAAGGTCATGCTGACCATCGTCAGCGAGCACA
Organism: uncultured Leucobacter sp.; assembly: GCA_964612125.1. Classification (GTDB taxonomy): domain Bacteria; phylum Actinomycetota; class Actinomycetes; order Actinomycetales; family Microbacteriaceae; genus Leucobacter. Next base: position 24,901 of record CAZTBS010000022.1, read on the forward strand.
TTGGCGACAAACACATTGAGATGGTGCCTGAGCCCGGCGGACGTCGACTCATCGAACGCGAGGTGGATATCACCCGTCGAGAGATCCGCTGCCTCACTGACGAGCAGGTACGCCAGGTTGCTGAACTCGCGAAGCGAGCCGAACGGCATTACGGCACGCCGCAGGACATCGAGTGGGCGATCGACCGCGATCTGCCCGCCGGCGAAAACCTGCTGCTGCTGCAGGCGCGACCAGAGACCGTGCACTCGCAGCGGCCTCAAGAAACCAAGCCGACTACCGCGACCATTGGGGTGTCGAGCCTGACTTCGATGCTCACTGGCAATATTCGCGTCGTGCCGTAGCCGGTAGCGCACACAGGAGACCCGGCAGCCAGCCGGAGGCTCGCAGACCACCGTTTCACCCACGTAATTTCCGCATACACTGACGAAGAGGATCACAACAATGACGTTAGATTCCGCCGCTGCCGCGGCTCCTGCACTGAAGTCCTTCCCGAGCGCCAGCGACATTCCGGTGCCCGCTGGTGCCGAGGGCTGGGAATCGCTCTACCCGTACTACCTGCCGTTCCGTGAGGGTGACGGTTCGGAAAACAAGTTTTGGTTCTGCGACAGCCAGCACTGGCCCACCGTGTACAAGCCTTTCGAGACTATCGGCGGCGAGTTCGCGGTGAAGTGCCTCGGGCAGTACAACACTCGTCATCTGCTCATTCCGCCGGCCAATGGCATCGAGTTCAAGGTGCACCTGGGCTACCTCTACATGAGCCCGATTCCCGTGCCGCCGGAGGAGATCGCCGCGCGCGTGCCGGAGTTCGAGCGCCGTGTCGGTCACTATTTCGGTAACTGGGAGCGCTTGCTCGACGACTGGAAGAAGAAGGTCACCGGCACGATCGCCGAGATGGAGACTCTGCACTTTGCCCCGCTGCCCGACATGGTGCCTTTCGAAGACATCGAGAGCGGCAAGGCGAAGGATGGCTCGGAGGTGCTACTTGAGGGCTATGACCGCCTGATTCAGCTTGCCTACCAGAACTGGCAGTATCACTTCGAGTTCTTGAACCTGGGCTACCTTGCGTATCTCGACTTTTTCACCTTCGCCAAAGAGGTCTTCCCCTCGATTCCCGATCAGGCCATCGCGAAGATGGTGCAGGGCGTCGACATGGAGCTCTTCCGCCCGGACGACGAGCTGAAGGAACTGGCAAGCCTCGGCGTCGAGCTCGGGCTGCAGGGCGCGTTTGACAACACCGACGATGTTGCAGGCACCCTGGCCAAGGTGGGGGCGATGCCCGGCGGCGATCGCTGGCTCGCGCGCTACGAAGCGGCGCAGGATCCGTGGTTCAACTTCACCGTCGGGAATGGCTTCTACGGTCACGACAAGTACTGGAACGAACACCAGGAGATCCCGCTCAGCTACATCAAGGACTACATGCGTCGCCTGGACGCCGGGCAGCAGATCCTGCGCCCGAAGGATGAGCTGATTGTTGAACGCGACCGCATCATTGAGGAGTACCGCAGTCTGCTCGATGCGGACCACCTGGCCGCCTTCGACGCAAAGCGCGGACTGGCAGCCACCGCCTACCCCTACGTCGAGAACCACAACTTCTATATCGAGCACTGGACCATGGGCGTGTTCTGGCGCAAGGTGCGCGAGCTCGGGCGAGTCTTCGTCGCTGCGGGTTTCTGGGATGACGAGATGGACATCCTGTACCTCACTCGCAACGAGGTGCGCGACGCACTCTTCGACTACGTCACCGGCTGGGCGGTCGGCAGCGACCCGGTAGGCCCGAACTATTGGCCCGCTGAGATTGCGCGCCGCGCAAAGATCGTCGCCGCGCTGCAGACGCAGCGTCCGCAGCCCGCTCTGAACACCCCGCCAGCCGAAATCACCGAGCCGTTCACCCAGATGCTGTGGGGAATCACCACCGAGCAGGTGCAGCAGTGGCTGAGTGACGACGAGGGCGACGACGGCGCCATCAAGGGCATGGCAGCCTCGCCGGGCGTCGCTGAGGGCGTTGCCCGCGTGGTCTACCACGCCGACGATCTCAGCCAGGTGCAGGAGGGTGAGATTCTCGTCGCCACCATCACCGCCCCCTCGTGGGGGCCGGTGTTTGGCAAGATTCGTGCCACCGTCACCGACATCGGCGGCATGATGAGCCACGCTGCGATTGTGTGCCGCGAGTACGGCCTCCCCGCGGTCACCGGCACCGGCAATGGATCCACCAGCATTCAGACCGGCCAGCGCATCCGCGTTGATGGCAACACCGGCCGCGTCGAAATCCTCGAGGGCTAGACCGGTGATCCGCGCATCAGCCGCAGACTCCGGCCGCACCGTGCTCGTCACGGGTGCGGCCGGGGGCCTCGGCCGTTCCTTTGCCCTTGGCTTCGCGGCCCGCGGTGATCGCTTGGCGATTGCCGATGTCGATGAGGCTGGCCTGGCCGAAACCGCGCGCCAGGTGGAGGCCCTCGGTGTGCCGTGCTGGCAGGGTCGGCTCGATGTCACCTCAGAGGAATCTGCCGCGGCAGTCGCTGCCGCTGTGGCCGAGTTCGGCGGCGGCAGCATCGACGTGCTCGTGAACAACGCTGCGCTCTACGCGGGCATCACCCGCGCCCCCTTCGAGGAGCTCGATCCGGCCGAGTGGGATCGCGTGATGGCGGTCAATGCAAAGGGGCCCTGGCTGATGACCCGCGCCGTCAGCCCGCACCTCGCCACCGGCGCTCGCGTCATCAATCTCGCCTCTGCGACCGTGCTGTCAGGCTCCGCGCACTGGGCGCACTACGTCGCCTCGAAGGGTGCCGTGATTGCGCTGACCCGGGTGCTGGCGAAAGAACTCGGCACCCGCGAAATCACCGTCAACGCCATCGCGCCGGGTTTCACGCTCACCGAGGCAAGCTACGGGCACATCGCCGATGCTGAGCAATACGGGGTGGATCGCGGCGCGCTGCGCCGCCCCAGCACCCCCGAAGACATCGTCGGCGCCGCGCTCTTCTTCGCCGGGCCCGACTCCGCATTCATCACCGGCCAGACGCTCGTCGTCGACGGCGGCCGGCAGTTCCTGTAGGAGGGATCCGCTATGTCGAAGGTTGTCTTCACCAGCGCCGCGGGCGACACCCGCGAAGTCGATGCCGCGCCCGGCGAATCGGTGATGGAGGTCGCCGTCAAGAACGGTGTGCCGGGCATCGTTGCGGAATGCGGTGGGTCGCTCTCGTGCGCCACCTGTCACGTCTTCGTTGCCGAGAGAGATCTGGCAGAGCTGCCAGCGATGGAAGAGATGGAAGACGAAATGCTGTGGGGTACCGCAGTGGATCGCCAACCGAACTCGCGCCTCAGCTGCCAATTGCGGGTTACCGCCGAGCGCGACCTGCACGTCACCACGCCTGAGACGCAGGTGTGATCGTGACCGAGCATGGGCTTCTGATTGTTGGTTCCTCTCAGGCGGGGGTGCAGATAGCGGGTTCGCTGCGCGCTCTCGGCTACGAGGCGCCAATCACCCTGCTCGGTGACGAGAACCATCGACCGTACCAGCGCCCGGCACTCTCAAAAGAGTTCCTGCAGGAGAAGATCACCAAGGAATCACTGATCTTCCGCAGCCAGGAGTATTGGGATGAGCACCGCATCACCGTGGTGAAGGGGGAGCGCATTGACCGCATCACCCGCGGTACCGCGGGTGCCGGAATCGCCCACTCCGCCACCGGTCGTGACTTCGCTTTTGATCGACTCGCGCTCACCGTCGGCGCGCGCGCGCGCCGTCTCGAAGTACCGGGCGCGGATCTCGACGGTGTGCTCTACCTGCGGCAGGCCGATGACGCGCTCGAGCTGAAGGCGCGCACCCCGCACGCGGGCAATGTGGTGATCATCGGTGGCGGCTTCATCGGCATCGAAGCCGCGGCAAGTCTCGCCACCCTCGGCAAACATGTCACCCTGCTTGAACGTGGGCCGCGGCTCGTGCGCCGCGCCGTCGGGGCCGAAACTTCCGACTTTCTCCTGCGGCATCATCGCGCCGCAGGGATCGAGATCCTGCTCAACACCTCCGTTGATGAGATCGTCGGCGAGTATGGCCGGGTTACCGGTGTACGTGCGGGTGGGGTGATCCACCCCGCAGATATCGTGCTCATCGGTATTGGCGTGATCCCGAACACCGAGCTCGCCGAGCAGCTTGGCCTGCAGGTGAACGACGGGATCGTCGTGGATCGCTACGCCACCGCCTCAGACGGGGTGACCCTCGCTGTCGGAGACTGCGCGAACCTGCCCAATCCCCTGCCTGATTCGCCAGTGGGCGAACGCGTGCGCTTTGAGAGCGTGAACCACGCGATCGAGCAGGCCAAGGTCGCCGCGTATGCGGTGATGGGGCGGCAAGAAGAGTATGCGGGGATTCCCTGGTTCTGGTCGAATCAGGGCGAACTGAAACTGCAGATCGCCGGGCTTTTCACTGGCTATGACCGGGTGGTGGATCGCAGCGCCGCCGATCCACACAAGCACTCGGTGCTGTATTACCGCGACGGCCACCTCATCGCGGCCGACTGTATCAACACCCCACTTGACTTTATGACCGTGCGGCAAGCGCTCGCCGCTGGCGTGAATCTCCCCGCGGCAGAGGTGACCGACCCTGCCGTGCCACTGAAGACCGTTCTGACCACTCACCAGCCCCAAGGGAAGTGACCACCGTGCTGACTCAACCACTGCCCCCCGCACCGATTCGCGCAACCGGACCGATCGACACCTCGCCAATCGCGCTCACGCCGCCCGCGGGCGCCGACCTCGACCCCATTTGGGCC
>CAZTBS010000022.1:29673-35724 GCA_964612125.1 uncultured Leucobacter sp.
GGTGATCACCGAGACCCGTTCGCGCTCGAACGACATCCACCTGCCGATTTCGCTGGCTTTCGCTGAGCGTCTGCTGGCCGCCTACCCTGAAGCGAATGCGCAGCTCGTGCGAGTGACGATTCTGCTGCACGATACCGGATGGGGTCGGGTCGACGAAACCCGCATTATCTCCGAGGGGTTCGGCGGAGACTGGCGGAAGGCCGACATTCGCTTCCAACACGAAGAACAGGGCTGCGTGATCGCCCGCGAGGTGTTGCCTGGTCTTGGCTACTCGCCGGAGTTCATCGACGCGGTGTGCGCGATTATCGACGGGCACGACACGCGCCCTGAGGCCCACTCGCTGGAGGACGCGCTCGTGCGAGATGCCGACCGCCTGTGGCGCTTCGACCACGCGGGCATCGCGCTCGCCTCGGGATGGTTCGGGCTCGATCCGGCCACCTACTCGGATCGACTGCGCAGCGAGATCGTGCCGGAACTGCTCTCGGAGGCGGCGATCGCCATGGCGAATGCCGACCTCGATCGCTCGCAGGCGCTGCTGAAGACGGCGGTGCTGCGATGAGCGGGTCTGCTGCGAGTACTGGCGTCGCGACAGGAACCTGGCCCGCGGACTACCGCACCGGCGAATGGCACCCCTCTGATCACTTCATTGATGGTGCCTGGGTGCCGTCAGTGGGTCAGCAACGTATTGAGGTCACGAACCCCGCCACGGGTGAGGTGTGGGCGAGCGTGCCCGCTGCTGACACCGCAGATCTTGACGCGGCTATGGCAGCAGCTCGGCGCGCCTTCGACACCGGCCCGTGGCCGCGCATGCGCCCCTCCGAACGCGCCGAAGTGCTGCGTCGCTTCGCCGCTGAGGTGGAGGCGCGCGCCGAAGCGCTGTCGCTGACGAATACCCGCGAGAACGGCAGCCCGGTTGCCGAGACTGGCGGCGCGGCGGCGAACGCGGCAGGGATTCTGCGTTACTTCGCTGGGCTCGCCTCGCACCTCGAACAGGAGGACGTGCGACCCTTCCCGCACGGGGCCGGAGAGAGCGTGGTGCGTCGGGATCCACTCGGCGTGTGCGCACTCATTGCGCCGTGGAACTTTCCGATCAATCTCGTGGTGATTAAGCTCGCGCCGGCCCTGCTTGCTGGCAATGCTGTGGTGATCAAGCCAGCGTCACCGACGCCGCTGTCGATTCGGCACATTGTGGATGCCGCATCCGCCGCCGGGGTGCCCGCCGGGGTCATCAACCTTTTGACTGGGCCGGGGCGACTGGGCGACGCGATGGTGCGACACCCCGCGGTCGACAAGGTGGCATTCACCGGGTCGACTGAGGTGGGTCGCAAGATCGCGGCCGCCTGCGGTGAGCTGCTGCGCCCGGTCACGCTCGAACTCGGTGGCAAATCCGCGGCGATTTTGCTCGACGATGTGGATCTCGACGCGTTTGCCAGCGTGTTCGTGCGCTCGTGCATGCGCAACTCGGGGCAGACCTGCTACATCTCCACCCGCATTCTCGCGCCCCGCTCACGCTACGACGAGATCGTCGACACCATCACGCGGGTGGTGCGGGAAGCGCAGCAGGGGGATCCACTGGACCCCGCAACCGTGTTTGGCCCCGTCGCGCACCGTGGTCAGTATGAGTCGGTGCTGGCGCACCTGGACTCAGCCCGGGAACAGGGTGCGAAATTCATGACCGGGGGAGATCCACTGCCCGGCCCAGGCCTGTTCATCGCGCCGACCGTGCTCGCTGAGGTGACACCCGAGATGCGCGTGGCGCGCGAAGAGATTTTTGGGCCAGTCGTCACGATTCAGCCCTACGAGACGGTCGATGAGGCGATTGAGATCGCCAACAGCACCCCGTTTGGGCTTGGTGGGATCGTGTTCTCGCGCGACGAGGAGCGGGCCTTCGCGGTGGCTGAACGCGTCGACTCAGGGTCGGTGGGCGTGAACTTCTTTGCTTCAAACCACGCGGCCCCGTTCGGTGGGCGGCACGACTCCGGGCTGGGCGTTGAGTATGGGGTCGAGGGCCTGGAGCAGTACATCGCGTTCAAGTCGATCCACCGGCGGAGCAGCGGCAGCTGACTCTGTGACCAGTGCGTGCGCACCTCATGCCGCGCGAGTGGGCAGGAGATGCCCGAAAAGGTGCGGGTTTCGAGCATCTTCTGCCCACCTGCGTGAGGCAGACATGACGTACGTGCCGGTATGCGCGTCGAGCTGACGTGTCCACAGTCTGGCTGGCGGCGCAGCCAGCGCAATGCCGGCTTCCGTGCTGTGCGCCGTGATAATGGAGCATTAGCCCGTTTCCCAGTGAAGGATGACCCGCCACATGGCCACCACTGAACTCGACCTCTCGTCGGGGGTTCCGCTGTACCGGCAGATCACCGACATTCTGCGTGCCGAGATCACCTCAGGCGCGGTGGGGCCGGATGAGCCGATGACCGAGGCAAAGCTGCTGAGCAGGTTCGGCGTGAGTCGCGCGCCGATCCGGCAGGCACTGCGCGATCTCACCAACGAGGGGTTCGTGTATCGCAAGCAGGGGCGCGGCACTTTTCCGGTGGTGGGTCGACGAATGGATCGCCCAGCCGACCTGAAATCCGGCAATCTCTTCCAGTACCTCGCCAGCCAGGGTCTTGCTCCCACCTCCGAAGTGTCGGGAATTGAACGAGTGTCGCCGCCCACCGCGGTGGCGCGACGGCTTGGCATTGAGACGGACGAGCAGGTGCTGCATTTTCGGCGCATCATCGCGGTGGACGGCGTGCCGTTCGCCGATAACGACGTCTACATGCGTTCGCCGGAGACCTTTCTGCCGAGTGAAGCAGAGCTGAACGGCGGGGGGAGTGCGTTCGCGCTGCTCGAGCGCGATTACGGCATCGCCTTGGATCGCGCCGAGCATGAGGCGTGGGCGACTTCGGCATCGCCGGAACACGCTGCGGCGCTGGGCGTTACCGCGGGCAGTCCGGTGCTGGTGATCGACACCGTATTCCTGGCGCGCGGCGGGGTGGCGATGGGATGGCGATCGGCCGTGCACCGCGCCGAGGAGTTTAAGTACCACTTCGACACCCGCGCCTGAGGCCCGCGGGCGGCACCCGTGTCTGACGCCCGCGGGTCGCACCCGTGCGTGAGGTGTGGATCGGCCTGGCCGCCGAAGCCTGTCGATCACCGGCCGCTGTACCTGCGCCCGCGCCATAAACTGCTCAGCGAACCCGAGCTGATGGGGGAGCAGTTCGCCGCCCCCGATGGGTTCTTCCAGGCGCCGCTGACGGTGACCGACAAGGTCGAGATCATCAGCTGGTCCACCGAGAAGTTCGAAGAGCCCACCGAGATGATGGGGCAGGGCGCCGCGCACATCTTCGCCTCGATCGATCAGGATGACTCGAACTTCATCCTGCGCCTGTGGGACGTCGCCCCCGGCGGCGGGCGGCAGCTCGTGACGACCGGTTTCCTGAAGGCCTCGCACCGCGAACTCGACCCGGAGCTCTCGCGCGAGGGCGACCCGATCCACCCCCACACCCGCAAGGTGCCGGTGGAGCCGGGCAAGATCGAGGAGTACGTGATCCGCCTGTACCCCTTCGCGGCGACCTTCCTGCCCGGGCACCGGCTCGAGCTCGAACTGTCGTGCAACGAGCCGCTGACCGATGCGCACAATGCGCTGCTGCCGCCGGATGCCTTCCACCTGCCGGTGGGTCGCCCCGTGACGCACAAGATTTACCGCGATGCGGCGTACCCCTCGCGGCTGCTGCTGCCCTTCACCGTTCCGGAGTAGGCCTCCCGCGCTCAGGTGGTCAGTAGATGTCGTTCAGAACGAGAATTCCGACATCTACTGACCAGCTGAGAGAGGCGAAGGCACACGCACAGGCGCAGGCGCACGCCGGCAAACCATCCGCTCTATTCAACAAACCATATGGTCTGTTAGGATGCCGGAATGGATCCGAACGCACCGCTCTCGACGCCAGTTGCCGACACCGTGCCACGCGCCGGTCGACGCGAGTGGGCGGCGCTAGGCGTGCTCGTGCTGACGGTGACGCTGATCTCCATTGACGGCACCGTGCTCTACCTCGCCATTCCCGCGCTGGCGGCAGACCTCGATCCCACCGCCACGCAAATCCTGTGGATCGGTGACATCTACTCCTTCGTCATCGCTGGACTGCTCGTCACCATGGGCAACGTCGCCGACCGATTCGGCCGCAAGCGCGTGCTTCTCGTCGGCAGTGTCGCCTTCGGCGTGGCATCGGTGATCGCCGCGTTCGCCCCCAGCGCGGAGATTCTCATCCTCTCGCGTGCGCTACTCGGTGTCGCCGGTGCGACCCTCATGCCGTCGACCCTGTCACTCATTCGCAACCTGTTCCACCAACCAGCCCAGCGCACTCGTGCCATTGCGGTGTGGTCGGCAGGCGCGATGGCGGGCAGCGCGGTCGGTCCGCTGGTCGGCGGCGCGCTGCTTGAACACTTCTGGTGGGGATCGGTGTTCCTGATCAATGTGCCGGTGATCGTGCTCATTGTGGTGCTTGGCGCGTGGCTCTTGCCCGAGTCGCGCAACCCTGCCGGGGATCCCGTCGACCTGCTGTCTGCAGTGCTCTCGGTGCTCACCATCGTGCCGATCGTGTACGCGCTGAAGCAGGCCTTTGGCTCAAGTTTTGATCTCTCGTTGGTGCTCGCGGCGGTGGTCGGGAGTGCCGCTGGCTGGCTTTTCGTGCGTCGCCAGCGCAAGCTGACCACGCCGATGGTGGATCTCGATCTATTCAAAATCCCCGCGTTCACCGGCGCCGTGCTGTCGAACACCCTCTCGATCTTTGCCTTCTTCGGCTTGCTGTTCTTTTTTTCGCAATACCTGCAACTGGTGCGCGGGCTGAGCCCGTTTTGGGCTGGCATGGCAGAACTGCCTGCCACCCTCGCGTCGATGGTGGTCGTGGTGATTATTGGCTTCATGCTGAAGCGACTCGGCCTGGGACGTGCGATTGCGGTCGGTCTCTTCGTGGGGGCGATCGGTCTGGCGCTGGTGGGCGTCATGGCCAACGCCAGTTCGTTCTGGGGTCTCGGAATCGGCCTCGCGGTGATTGGACTCGGTACCGGACTCGCGATGACGCTGTCTACCGACGCGGTCGTGTCTGCAGCGCCACCGGAGCGTGCCGGTGCTGCTTCGTCGATCTCAGAGACCGGGTTTGAGCTTGGCATCGCGATGGGGATCGGCGTACTCGGTTCTCTGCAGCTCGCCATGTATCGGGCCTACGTCAGTGTGCCGAGCGGCACCCCGGAATCGTTGCGAGTCGCGCTCGAGAACTCATTTACTAGCGCCGTGGGTGCAGCCGCAGAGCAACACCCGGCGCTCTTCACACTCGCGCAGGATGCCTTCGTGCTGGCGCTGCAGCACACGGCCTACATCGCGGCGGGGCTACTGGTGGCCGCCGCCACCATCGCTTGGAAGTTGATTCCGTCGGCTCGGGAGGGGAGATCCACCCATGCAACACACTGAAGCTCACGATCACGCTGCAGCCCGCGACAAGGAACGCACGCGGCGCGCAATTCTCGATGCGGCGACACGCATGTTCTTTGAACACGGCGCGGGTGTCAGCCTCGCCGATATTGCCGCGGCCGCGGGGGTGTCGAAGGGCGCACTGATGCATCACTTCCGCACCCGCGGCGAACTCGAGATCGCGTTGCACGCTGACGGCTCACAGCGTTTTTGGGAAGCGGTGCTGGCCCATGTGGATCTTGCCGAGAACCGGCCCGGCAAGCTGCTGCGAGGCTACATTCGCGCGCTCACTTCCGACGCAGCGCTGCGGCACGAATTCTTCTCGCCCGCTGCGCTGATGACGGTGCTGGCAACCCAGCGCACTGCCGCAGCCGAACTCGAGGCCGACGCGCGGCGGTGGAACGAGGCCTTCGAGGCGGACGGCCTCGACCCCGCACTCTCGCTGGTGTTGCGTAACGCCGCCGAAGGGCTGGCGGCGAATGCCGATTCGCCGTACCTCACCCCGGAGGAGCTGCGCATGGCGAGTGCGAAGCTGCTCGCGATGGCCGAACCCGAGGCAATTGCCGAGGAGCGGCCGCGCCGCGGCTGAGCGGGGCGGG
>CAZTBS010000023.1:0-14456 GCA_964612125.1 uncultured Leucobacter sp.
GGGAGTGCCCGGCTCGATCACACAGGCGGCGCCCGACACGGGCACGCTGTTACCAGCGGAGTTAACGATCGTCGGAACCCCGTTAGCCGATGCTGGCGCGGCGAGCGAGACCGACAGGCCGAACACTCCCAAACCGACGACGAGCAGCGCGGCGACCCCGGCCAGTATTCGACGACGCACACCCAAGTTACTCATGTGGTTCCCTTCCCCCAGTGTGCGCACATCTACGCCCACCACATGCATTCGCTATGCAGGATACCAGAACACCGCAGTACCCACGGCGGTATTTCACTGCGCCAGCTGCACCGCGTGCACCACCACCCGGGTGGTGTCGCCCGGCCCACAGGTGGACAGGGTCAGGATCGGGGCGCCTTCGGGAACCAGTGTTCCAAAGTCACCGACCGAACGAGCGGTCACACGGGCAACGTACGCCTGCCGTTCGGCCGCGGTGTTGAACGTCACAGCGAGATAATCGTCAGTCACGGGGATCGTATAAGCGCTGAACACCCGCCACGAGGTGACCCCGGCGTCAGTTTCTAGCCTCAGTTCGTGCCCGGATTCGGCCCAATCCGCCCGCTGCACCTCGGAAAGTGTGCCGAACATGGTCCCGTCTTGCCGACCGTGTCCGTAGATGATGGTGTTAGCAAGCAGCGGATCGAACTCGCTGCGAAAATCCGCGAAAATCCAGCCCGCAGGGGTCGAACGTCGATCGAAATCGTGCGATAAGTAGAAGTCGTTATCGGCTGCTTGCACCACCGGGTAGTCGATCCGGGTGCCGCCGACGGTTAGCCAGGCCACGGTGTCGGGGTTCCGCGCTCGCAGCGCCGACAGGCCGGGATCCGCAGAGAGCTCGGCGGTAAGTTGATCCACCGCCCGCGTCTCTTGCTGGTAGCTGAAAATCTGGACAAGCGAGTACACCAGCACAGCGGAAAGGGCGAGTGCCACGATGCTGATCGCGACACTCGCCCTTCTGCGTGACATACCTGGCAGGCTAGTCGATGGTCGGAGCAGTCGATGCGACTGCTGCGGCCGACGACGCCGACGTCGCGCCATGATCCTTCGATGCGCCGTCGCTCGCGAAGGTGAACTGGCCGTCAACGAAATCGACGGTTACCAGGTCACCTGCCAACAACTCGGCACCGAGGATGCGCTCGGAGAGACGATCCTCGATTTCGCGCTGCACCGCGCGGCGCAGCGGGCGCGCACCGAGGGTGGGATCGTAGCCGATCTCAATCAAACGCTCGCGAGCGGCCTGCGAGACCTCGATGCGGATATCGCGGTCAAGCAGGCGGTCGGCGAGCGACTTCACGAAGAGGCCGACAATCTGCAGCAGCTCCGGCTTGGACAGCTGCGGGAATACGATGACATCGTCGACGCGGTTCAGGAACTCAGGCTTGAAGTGCTTCTTCAGTTCCTCGTTCACCTTCCCCTTCATCGTCTCGTAGCCGATCTGGCTGTCACCCTCGATCTGGAAGCCCACCGGGCCACCAGCGATCGCAGAAGAACCGAGGTTCGTGGTCATGATGATCACGGTGTTCTTGAAGTCGACCACACGACCCTGACCGTCGGTGAGACGACCCTCTTCGAGAATCTGCAACAACGAGTTGAAGATGTCGGGATGAGCTTTCTCGATCTCGTCGAAGAGCACCACTGAGAACGGCTTGCGGCGCACCTTCTCAGTGAGCTGGCCACCCTCTTCGAAGCCGACGAATCCGGGAGGCGCACCGAACAGGCGCGACACCGTGTGCTTCTCGCCGTATTCCGACATATCGAGGGAGATCATCGCGTCTTCATCGTCAAACAGGAACTCAGCGAGAGCCTTCGCGAGCTCCGTCTTGCCGACACCGGTCGGGCCAGCGAAGATGAAGGATCCAGACGGGCGCTTCGGGTCTTTCAGACCCGCACGCTGACGACGAATGGTCTTCGCGAGGGCCGAAATGGCCTCATTCTGGCCGATGACCCGCTGGTGCAGAGCCTCCTCCATGAACCGCAGACGCGAGGTCTCTTCTTCGGTGAGCTTGAAGACCGGAATACCGGTCGCCTGCGCCAGCACCTCAGCGATCAGACCCTCGTCAACCTCAGCCGTGGTCTCGACCTCGCCCTTGCGCCACTGCTTCTCCAGGCGCAGGCGTTCGGCGATGAGTTTCTTCTCCTCATCACGCAGGCCAGCGGCCTTCTCGAAGTCCTGCTCCTCAATGGCTCGCTCCTTGTCGGCACGCACCACTGCGATCTTCTCGTCGAATTCACGCAGCTCGGGCGGGCTCGACAGAATTGACAGGCGCAGACGGGCACCAGCCTCATCAATCAGGTCGATGGCCTTGTCTGGCAGGAAGCGATCCTGAATGTAACGGTCCGCCAGATTCACCGCAGCCACAATCGCGGCATCGGTGATGGACACCTTGTGGTGGGCTTCGTAGCGATCGCGCAGCCCCTTCAAGATATTGATGGAATGCTGCAGCGAGGGCTCATTCACCATCACCGACTGGAAGCGACGCTCCAGCGCGGCATCCTTTTCGAAGTGCTTGCGGTACTCATCGAGCGTGGTCGCACCGATGGTCTGTAGCTCGCCTCGCGCAAGCAGCGGCTTCAGAATGTTCGCCGCATCGATGGCACCCTCGGCCGCACCCGCACCCACCAGGGTGTGAATCTCATCGATAAAGATGATGATGTCACCGCGCGTGCGGATCTCCTTCGTAACCTTCTTCAGTCGCTCTTCGAAGTCACCGCGGTAGCGGCTACCCGCGATCAGGGACGACAGATCAAGCACATACAGCTGCTTGTCTTTCAGGGTCTCAGGGACTTCGCCCTTCACGATTGCCTGCGCGAGCCCCTCAACCACTGCGGTCTTACCGACGCCTGGCTCACCAATCAGCACCGGGTTGTTCTTCGAACGGCGCGACAGGATCTGCATGACGCGCTCGACCTCTTTCTCGCGCCCGATCACCGGGTCGAGCTTGCCTTCGCGGGCGGCCTGGGTCAGGTTACGACCGAACTGATCGAGTACCTGCGAGCCCTTTGACTCGCTGCTTGCGCTCTCAGAGGCCCCGACACTGACCGTTTCTTTGCCCGCCTGGTAGCCCGAGAGCAGCTGAATGACCGTCTGCCGCACCCGGTTGAGGTCAGCGCCGAGCTTCACCAGCACTTGAGCAGCTACCCCCTCACCCTCACGGATCAGGCCGAGCAGAATGTGCTCCGTGCCGATGTAATTGTGGCCGAGCTGCAGCGCTTCGCGGAGGCTCAGCTCGAGCACCTTCTTCGCGCGGGGGGTGAACGGTATGTGGCCAGCGGGCGGCTGCTGCCCCGTGCCGATGATGTCGGTGACCTGCTCACGCACCGCGTCAAGAGAAATCTCGAGCTGCTCGAGTGCCTTCGCCGCGACCCCCTCGCCCTCGTGAATCAGCCCGAGCAAAATGTGCTCGGTGCCGATGTAGTTGTGGTTAAGCATCTTTGCCTCTTCTTGGGCAAGCACAACCACCCGACGGGCACGGTCGGTGAATCTCTCGAACATCTCTAACCTCCTGTGGCTGGGCTGCGTCGACGGGTGCAGCTTCGGCCGATAGACCCAGGGTACGCAGGGAAGATGAATCCCGGGGCCGTGTTCGCCAGAGGCGTGACAGTGGATCGCGGCGCTACTGCAGCGCGGAGGTGAGGCGCGCGAGCCCGTCGAGGAGGCGTGAGCGCAGTGGTTGCGAGTCCCACTCTTCCAGGGTCAGCTCGCGAGAGTTCGCACGGTAATACTCAGTGACCTCATCGAGCGAGCGCACGAAATCCTCGCCGTGCACCACCATCGAGACCTCCATGTTGAGGTTGAAGGAGCGTTGATCCATGTTCGATGAGCCCACCACCGCAATCGAATCGTCAACAGTGAAGTGTTTCGAATGCAAAATGTAGGGCGGGCGGAACATGAAGATGCGCACCCCCGCTCGCAGGAGTTCCTCGTAGTACGAGCGTTGGGCGTGATAGACGACCGGCTGGTCGCCAATTTCGGAAACGAAAAGCTCCACCTCCACACCCCGCGCGGTTGCCGCGCGCAACGCGTGCATGATGGAACCGTCAGGTACGAAATACGGACTCGTGATACTGAGCCGCCGGGCGGCCGTGTACATCAGCGAGGTGAAGACCTGCAGGTTGTTTTCACTGCCGTAACCGGGACCGCTCGGAAGGACCTGACAGTCAAGTGCGCCCGGAGTGCGCAGGGGGGCCTGCCGCAGGAGGTGATCGGTGAGCGCCTCACCGGTCTCGAGATACCAGTCACCGAGAAACACGGCATCAAGGCCGCGCACCACCGGTCCTTCGAGTCGCACCATGAGGTCTTTCCAGTGCAAGCCGCGACGCCGGTTAGAGGGCTTGTTGTAGCTCGAATCGACGAGATTTTGTGACCCCATAAAGCCGACTTCACCATCAACCACCAGAATCTTGCGGTGATTGCGCAGATCTGGTCGCTGCCACTCACCGCGCCACGGGCGCACCGGCAGCATGTATGTCCAGTTTGCGCCGATCTCATCGAGGAACTTCGCGGTGCGCCGGTACCCCGGGTTTCGTACCGCAGAGACATGGTCAAGCAGCACGCGCACGATGACGCCACGGGCAACTGCCTCACGCATGGCCTCAAACACATCGCGGGTCGACTCGTCCAACACGAGAATGTAGAACTCGATGTGCACGTAGTCCTGTGCATTGCGGATCGCCTCGGCCATCGCAGCGAGCGACCCCTCATAGTCGATGCTGAGAGAGGCGGCGTTGCCCCGCAGCATCGGCTGCGCGCCGAGGGAACGCCCCAACAGCACGGCGTTTCGCAGACCGGGGTGTAACTCAGGCAGCGGGGTGCCGAGTTCGCGCTCCGCATGCTCAGCCACCTCGCTGACGAGGCGGTTCGTCGCTTCCTGCATCTTGCGCCGCTTCCGCGGTAGCTGGTTTCCACCAATCAGCAAAAAGAGCAAGAGGCCGGGAACCGGTAGGAAGAAGATCGCCATCAACCAGGCCATCCCCGCGGTGGGTCGGCGATTGCGCGGCACGACGAACAGCGACACGACCCGAATGACATTGTCGATAATCAGGACGAACACTGTCCACGCCCAGGGCCAGTTGATACTCACCCAGAAACGATCCGTGGAGCCATTCTCCACCAGAAAAGCACCGACCACGCTCGCCATCGAGTCCATCGATACCTCCGCTAGAGCAACCTGTCTGGGCTTACTCTAGCGGCAGAGAGTCATGCGTCGCTGCTGGGAGGAGCGGTACGAGGCGGCAGGCCGAGGCGCTCACGTTCCTGCGCTTCCATCTCGCGGTAGATGCGGCGCTCATTTCGGTCAGCCCGCAAAATCAACCTGAGGATGACCGCGAAGAAGATGCCGATCAAGGCGGTCGGAGTAATCGACCACAGCGCGTTCACCCACCAGTTATCCATACGCAGGAGTCTAGCTGCGGAATTTGGGAGCTTCTGGGGAGCCGATCATGCGACAGCAGAACGAGAAAAGCCCCGCAGCCGCGGGGCTTTTCTGTGGTGGATCTTAGCGGAATCGAACCGCTGACCTCTTCATTGCGAACGAAGCGCTCTACCAACTGAGCTAAAGACCCGGAAGCCAGCCCAGCTTAGCAGCGCTGGCCTCCGGGTGTGAAATTAGCTCACCAGTGCGATCTCGTTACAGGGTGTTCAGTTCCCAGATGTCAAGCTGCAGCGCGGAGATCTCGTTACCGTCGCTGGTGGAGTAGACCTCTTCGCCGGTGATCTCGGCTGAGATCACGACGTTGTCATCAACCGCGAAAACCTCGAGACCGGGGCAGTCGGTATCCCAGTCACCCGCATAGGCGAGAGTGTTGTACTCATACTCGTTCGGGTCCGTCTTGGGCTCGTGGCTCGTGTACAGACGCATGCTGCACATTCCGGTACCCTCGTCGAACTGCACGATGGTGCCGTAGATGGTGAGCGTCTGACCGATGAACGCGTTGGGATCTGCGGTGATCTCAGCAAGTTCGCTCGCGGTCACCTCAGGGAACTCAGCCGTGTCTGACGGGGGCTGCTCTTCGGTCTCACTCGGAGTGCTGGGAGACTGAGTCTGCGTGGGCATCGACTCGAGCTCTTCGAGTGCCGTTCCGAGGCTGAAGAGCGCGACCGCGCCGACGATGCTCACGATCAGCCCGACGATCAAAGAGACGACGGAGAGGATCAGACCCGTAAGCCCCAGCCCCTTGGGCTGCTTCTTCACTACGGCGATGATGCCCAGGATCAGGCCGACGCCACCCAGGATAAGACCGAGAATGGGCACCCACGAGGTGACCAGGGCGACGATGCCCAGAATCAGGGCAGCAATCGCAAGACCCTTCTTCGGCGCGGGAGCACCCGGCTGCGGCGGTGCCGGAGCATACTGGGGCGGCGCTGGCGGGAACGGGGGAGCTCCCGCTCCTTGGGCACCGGCAGGGGGCGCGTACATGGGCTGCTGCGGTGCTGGCTGCTGCACATTCTGCGGCGGAACCGCCCCTGCAGCACCCTCAGCACCAGGCTGTGAGGGGGGAACCGGGAATTCAGAAGGTGGGTTTGTCATGTCTTCATCATGGCACTGTCGTCGCGTTTGGACGAGCCCCCGACCGAGAAGTTGCGAAAAACGATATCGAAACGATCGTTAGCTGGCGGCGCGGCGGGCGCGCAACGCTGCATCCAGATCAAGCATCCCGTCACTCGTATCGCCGATAATGCCCATGTGCTTCAGACGGTCTGCAGCGGGCAATGACTGATCGCGTGTAGTGACGCGTTGTGGCGTTGCTGCCGGCTGTTGGGTTACCTCGACACTGCGAGATTCGAGACGCCCGGCGTCCGCCTGAGCGCGATCCACCCGGGCTTGTTGGATCACCTGTTCGAGCAGAATCGAATTCGGCTGGTTCTGCAGCGGTGCGGGGCGTTCGGCGCGCGCCCGCGCCATCGCCCGCGCGTGCTCAATGCGTGCCCGAGCTGCCGCCTGCGCTGCCGCATGTGCAGCGGCCGCAGCGTCGACACCGCGTGGCTCAGCTACAGGATGCGCTTCGACCTGCAACCGAGCTTCGGCGACGACCGCCTCCTCAGCGGGAATCTCTGCGATCCGCACCCTGCCCGGGGCCAGCAGCACCAACGCACCGGTTGCAGCAGCAACCACCGCGGCCGATGCAAGCAGGAGAGCGAGCCCCTGACCTGCGAGGGCCACTCCGCCGCCAATAAGCACGCCAGCGATTGCCAGAAGAGCTGCCAGAGCCGCCAAGGCGCGCACCCGGCGTACAACGGGGCGGCGCAAGCGTGCAGCACGCTGCAGTGCGGCCTGTTTGCGTTTCATTTGCTGTGCACGGATCTCCGCACGTACCTGCGCAGCTCGGGCCTCGGCAAGCTGCGCCTTGCGCTCAGCTTCCTGCTGACGCTGTGCGGTGCGCAGCAGTTTCTCACGCGCGAGCGCCTCCCGCGCAGTCGCCTCGACACGCACTTCTTGGGGCACCTCGGCAGTTTCGGCGAGCACACGCAACGTCCGCTGCAAACGCAATGCGTTCCGCTCTGCAGCGCGAAACTCCCGACGGCGCATCCAGCTCGGCACCAACACCGCACCCCACAACAGGGCTGCCACCACGAAGATCACTCCGCCACCGAACACACCACCTGTCATGGGTGTCACTGTACGGTTTCGCCCGCACTCTCTGGGTGTGCCGCGCCGAGTCGCGCCAGCATCCCGTGCGGCACCTCCTCACGCGTCACCGCATAGCATCGGTGATCGCACCAGGCTCCTGCGATATGGATATAGCGCTCGCGCACGCCCTCGAAACGCATCCCCAGCTTTTCCACGACCCGCAACGAAGCGTGATTTTCCGGTCGGATACAGATTTCGACCCGATGCAGGTGCACTGAGAACATCAGATAGTCGATCGCCAGCGCCACCGCAACCGGCGTGATTCCACGCCCCGCAACCTGCCGCGCGACCCAGTAGCCAATCTGCGCGGACCGCATCGCACCACCGCTGATTTCTGAAACACTGAGCTGGCCGACCACTGCGCCGTCGTAGGTCACCACGAAAGAAATCCCCGACCCTGCGCGCAGGTGCTGACGCAGCACCCGAATGGCGGGACGCATCGAGACTGACCCCGGCACCGCTCCCCCGCCGCCCGGGTAGGTTGCCTCCCACGGTGCGAGCCAGGCACGATTATCAGTCAGCAACCCTTCGAGCACTGCTGCATCGCGCCGGTGGATGAGGCGCAACCCCACCCGCCCTGCCGCGAGTGGCGGCGGCGGCTCGATGGGATGCGGCAGCGGGCTCATCAGCGAGTGACGCGACGCTCAGTCAGCGCTGCGAGAACGCAGTTCATCGGCAAGTTCAATCACCCAATCGGTGAGGTCGGCCCCCAGCTCGGGATTGTCAACACCGAGCAGCACATTGGCCTTGATCCAACTCGCACGGTCACCGGTGTCGTACCGGCGCCCGCGAAACACTACCCCATACACGGGTCGTTCACCGTCACCACTGGCCAGCACATTCAGCGCGTCAGTGAGCTGGTACTCGCCCCCGCGCCCTGGCTGCAACTCATCGATGATGTCAAAGATTTCGGGACGCAGCACGTACCGCCCAATCACGGCAAAATTCGACGGGGCTTCTGCGGCGTCGGGCTTTTCAACGAGCGCTGTCACCCGCACGACGTCGGCCTCCTCAGTTGCCTCCACCGCAGCGCATCCATACAGGTGGATCATCTCGGCTGGCACCTCCATAAGCGCCACCACTGTGGCCTCGTGTCGGTCGTGCACCTCCACCATCCGCGTCAGCAGCGGGTCACGCGCGTCGATCAGATCGTCGCCGAGCAGCACCGCAAACGACTCATTTCCCACGTGCAGTCGCGCCCGTCCAACGGCGTGCCCGAGCCCGAGCGGCTGCCCCTGTCGCAAAAAGTGAACCTCTGCCAGCTCGCTTGAGGCGTGCACGCGTTCAAGTCGGTCAGTATCTCCCTTGCGCTCGAGCGTCGCTTCAAGTTCGGGCACCCCATCGAAGTGGTTCGACAGGTTGTCTTTGTTGCGACCGGTCACGATGAGCACATCGCGCATTCCTGCCTCGGCGGCTTCCTCCACCACGTACTGAATCGCGGGCTTATCCACGATCGGCAGCATTTCCTTCGGCATCGCCTTGGTGGCAGGCAAAAACCTGGTGCCGAGGCCCGCGGCAGGGACCACCGCTTTTGTGACCGATGAGCTCGCAGCTGAGGGGACACTCGTCATAGCTTTAGACTAGCCTGCCCGTAGACTTGAGAGCGTGCCCGACTCTGTTGAAGCCGAAAAACGGCGGATCCGCGCTGCCGTGCGGGCGCAGCGAGCCGCGCGCGACGCGGGCGAGCAGAGTGTTCGTACGGCACAGTTGACACAACAGCTGGCACGGCTGGTGAGCGCACGCGGCGCCCGCAGGGTGTCGTGTTATCTGCCGGTCGCCGGCGAGCCCGACACCTCAGGGTTCATTGCCTGGGCCCGCACGCACGATATTGAGGTGCTGCTGCCATCAGCGCGGAGCGATGGTCTGCTCGACTGGATTCGCCCGCTGAACGACACCACCGTTGCTGGCGCGTTCGGCATTCCTGAACCGCTGGGCGAACACCTCAGCCCGTTGGCTGTCGGTGAGGTTGACCTCATGCTGATCCCCGCCTGCGCCGTTGATCAGCAGGGTGTGCGCTTGGGATGGGGACGCGGCTACTTCGACCGGAACCTGGCCGCACTGCGCTGCCCTCCGCCGGTGTACGCGGTCGTACACGAGGAGGAACTGCTGCCACAGTTACCTTACGAGAGTCACGACGTACCGGTGCAGGGAGTCATCACGTCGGCACGTATTCTGGAGTTCACTCAGGGTGATCCACCTGCCCGCGGCTAAAATGAAGAGCTATGCCTACTTACGCTTACCGTTGCAGTGAATGCGAACGCGCTTTTGACGTGTACCAGTCGTTTTCCGATGACGCGCTCACCGTGTGCCCGGAGTGCGGTGGGAAGCTGCGCAAGGTCTTTGGTTCCTTGGGCGTGACGTTCAACGGATCGGGGTTTTACCGCACCGATTCGCGCAGTAGTGGGAGCAGCGGTGCAAGCGCTGGATCATCCAGCGGGTCGTCGAGCTCCTCGGGCGGATCATCCAGCTCAAGCTCCTCTACGACGGCCTAACATCCGACCGACACGGACTGACTCCGGGCCTCCGCAATAGGCTTCTCCTGTCACACAGTGAGAGGAGAGCGTCATGCTGAAGGGTTTTCGTGAGTTTCTGCTGCGCGGTAATGTGGTCGACCTCGCGGTCGCGGTGGTGATCGGTGCGGCGTTCAACACCATCGTGGGGAAGGTCGTTGACTCGATCTTCACACCCCTGATTGGCATGTTCTTTCGCGCGGACTCGCTGGATCATGCGCTGCTCTTGCCATTGCCAGGGGGCGGAGCGCTCGCCTTCGGCGCGGTCATCGGTGCGATCCTCAATTTTGTGATCGTTGCCGCGGTGGTCTACTTCGTGTTTGTCTTGCCGATGAACACGCTGCGCAAGCGCAAGCACAGCGAAGCGGCGGAGGAGGCACCTCCCACCGAACAAGAATTGCTGACTGAGATTCGCGACCTCCTGCGCGCCCAGAGCGGGCGCTCCTCGGACTAATTGCGTTCGGTGGCCGCCTGGCGCCGACGCAACATCAACAGGCCTGCGCCGAGAAGCAGCGCGGCGAACGCGGCAACTCCCGTACCGCGCGCCCACGCGTCTTCGAAGCCGGTCTGACTCAGTTCTGCAATCTGCGCTTGGCTGGGCGCCTCACCAATCGTGAGCGCGATCCAGCCAAGCACCGCGCTCGGAGACTGCGCGACCAGCGTGTGCGTGCCCGCAGAAATGCCCGAGGGAACGATTCCGGTAACGGTTCCGTTCGCTGCCACCTGGGTCCAGCCACCAATCGCAGTGGGTTGCGAGTGCAGCCACAGCTGTACCCAAGTTCCGGCATGTTGCTCGCCGATCTGCACCGTGAAGGGATCACCCACCCGAACGGTGCCGGGCACAGAGATTGCGCCACGCAGCGCCGGGTCGAGATCTACGAGCGGAACCGCCACGGACGGGTTCGCAGGTGCTCCGTTACTGATGCCCGGGCCACTAGTGCCGCTGCCGGGGTTTGAGTCATGGCCACCCGAGTTGCCGGTGTTACCACCGGAGGATTCTCCTGGCGCAGTTACGGTAAGCAGACGAACTTCCGAGTCTGCCGAAGCACCGAATGGATCTTCGGAACTGGCATACCAACCGTGGGTCCCTGCACCTGGTTGCCAGCTGGCAGAGACTTCGCTGCCACTCGTGACGTCCACAAAGCTCGCAATTGGCTCACTTGTCAGGACATCGGCGCTGAACGCATCGGTACTCAGCTGCTTCTGCTGCGGCTGGATCCCCACCGCCGCGTAAGGGATCGTGAAGCTCTGATGTTGCGGTTCGAGTGTGGGATCCTCGGAGTCGAAATCTGCCAGCGAAGGGCTGTAGGTGCGCACGACAATCTGTCCACTCTGGTGATCAAAGTGCATCAGGCGCAAGTACCCTTGACCACCTTCCGGCAAACCCTGGTAGTCAAACAGCATCTGGTACACCTGGCGCTCGGCGCTACCATCGCCGTCGTCGTCGAAGCCATCGACGCGGGTGAAAGCATCGTGATAGTGGCCCGACATCACCATGCGAACGTTCGCATGCGTCGCGATCACCTCGTCATAGATGCGCTGCGGGATCGGACCCAGCCCGCCGGTCGTCAACATGTATTCGTGCAGGTTGAGGATGGCCACCCTCTCGGGATACTTTGCGAGCACCTGCTTCATCCACTCAATCTCAGCATCCCCCGGGCCCCAGCCCATGGACAGCACGAGAAAGTCAACTCCCCCAGCAGTAATGAGATCGTAATGGCCGCGGTTGTTGTTGTAATCTCCACCCCACCACGGATTGGAAGAAAAGCGCTCCGCTCCGAAATAGCTTCCGAAGTTCGTGTAATCGATCTCTTTGTGGCCGACATCGTGATTACCCGCGAGGACTCCGTAGGGTAGCCCGGCAGAGTCCAGTTTCGCGTACTCGGGGTGCGCGAAATCCCACTGCCAGGTTTGATCGTAGTCATCCACGATGTCGCCAGTGTGGAAGAGGTACTGCAGGTTGAGGTTCGTGCGCTCCGCGAGCACGAAATCGTGGATCGCGGTTTGATGCTGATGAAACTCCTCGTTGTAGTACTGCGTATCTGACTCCCACGCCAGTGTGAAATCGTAGGCTGCGCGGTCGGTTGCCTCTGGGTGGAAAGGCGTGACAGCGCTTGCCCGAGTGGAGAGATCCACCCCTGCGAAGCCCTCCGAGTGCTGCACCAGCACGGTGACCGTTCCATCAATCGCGTGGCCGGCGACAGGGATGATCGATTCAAGGGTGACGGAAGCGTTGTCTGCAGCAAAGTCGCGACCGACCTCCTGCCACTCACCCGCCTCGGTGCGCACCGACATAACGATCTTGGCGCGCGCGTTCGCTGCACCGTCCCAGCGCACACGCACCCGTGACTCCGCATCGGCGCCTGCGGGAACAGCAACCTCGAAGAGCTGATAGGGAAAGGCGGTGTCGCTCACCTCTGCCAGCGCAGCGTCGTCGAGACGGGCGATCTGCGCAGCTTCCTCGACCGTGAGCATTCGCGCTTCTTCACGCGTGGTACTCGCAGCAATATGCGTTTGTCCGGTGTACGCCGTAATCCCAGCACCAGCGGCGAGCCGGTAGCCGCGGTTCAGCGACACCTGCAGCACATCGTCGGTGGGGTCCGTGGCGCGTGCGCGCAGCTCGATCTCTTCCTCGGTGCTAAAGGTTGCGCCCTCGTCGGGAGTGATGAGCTCGTTTCCAGGCTCTTCGACAGGCGTGGTAAATGAGACTGTGCGCTCACTGATGTTGCCCGCGGCATCACGCGCAGTGAACACCACCTCATGGGCACCATCACTCAGCTTGATTGACGAGGTGGTGGTGGGCAGCGCAAGTGGCTTACCGTCGAGCGTCGCCCGCACCTCGGTCACCCCGGAACCTGCGTCGGTCGCTGCCGCGTCGATCGTGAACTCGCCCTGGTAGCGGCGCCCGTCAACGAGATCGGTACTGATCTCGGGTGCGGTGTTGTCGACCAGCACCTCAGCCTGCGCAAATGTCGTGCCGTTGGTTGCGGCTACCGTGTGCGCACCGTCACCGGTCTCAGTGGTATCCCAGGTGTGGTGCAGAGCCGTGGCGGCATTTGCGGGAATAGTGAAGACCGCATCGGTAAAGTCGAGCTTTCCTACGCTGTCTCCCATCGCCAGTACACGCGTCGGGTCGTCGTAGCCTGCGGGGGCGAGTGTCCGCCCATCTGGCAAGATCAACCGCAGAGCTCGGATCGAGAAGTCGTCGTTGTTCTCATTGAGATTGATCTCTGGTGCAGCTTTCGTGCCTGCCCAGACGCTGACGGTAACTGTGTCACCGGCAGTGATGTATTCGAGAGGTACTTCTGTCGTGATTGTTTCCCAGCCGGTGTAGATACCGTCATCAAAGATGTGCAAGACATCGTCCCCGACCCGCACACCGTTACGGAAGAAGGTATCCACGCCACTCGCTTCAAAAGCAAACATCGGCGCACCTTCAAGCTTCGGCTCCGTGGAAACGGTGGTGCCGTCAATGGTGAGCACCGCGCTGGCGGGGAAAGAGTCGGTGCCAACAATTACCGGCGCCTGGCCACGCAACCACTGGCCATCGCTGAGGTTCAGGCGCACCGCTTCGGTACTCACCCCAGCGAGCGGCAGTCGCTTCACTCCAGTGGTGACTTCGTTCGTGCCATCACGAGCGATGAGCTCATACTCGAAGAAGCGTTTACCAGTGAGATCCACCGAGTTGATCTTGGCGCTGAAATGCCCATCTGGACCAATCAGCTGGGTGGAGGTGAATTCAGGGTCGAGGTTGCTACGCAGACGCAGAGTGACAGTCTTCACCTGAGTCTCGTCTGTCACCTGGAACGTCAGAGGGAAATCGCCACCCGCAGGAATTTCGCTGGCCGTTTCGTCAGTGATCACGGGTGCGGCAAGGTCGGTGGGTACCACCATCAGACCATCCTCCACCTGCTCTGGGAAGACCTTTCCTGGGGTCGCCGCAGCGGTACCAAGTTTTGTCTGAAGGGTCAGGTCGTCTCGGTTAACCGCATACTGGATCGGCTGATCAGGGGTGGTGTCATCGACGCCGCCAAGCCAGTAGTACGCACGATTCACAATGTGGCCAGTGTTGGTCACCACCTGCAGGCCGCGAGCTGCGGCATTCGCCATACCACCAGAGTTGATTTCAAACAGATTCACATCTGAAGTCAGTGTCGAACCGAAATGCTGATTGAACTCGGCTGCGGTGAGCGTCGAGTTCGCGCCGTTTCTGATCCAGAACACGATGGTGCCGCCCGGCGGGATGACTGCATCACGCGCAGTGGCCGGCCATAGCGTTGTTGAGGAGTTCGAGAGATCGGGC
>CAZTBS010000023.1:14556-31895 GCA_964612125.1 uncultured Leucobacter sp.
GGCTGCGGGTTGAAGGGAGCAGGCTCGAATGCTTCGGGGGCGACAACCCCGGGGGTAGGGGCTGCGAGAGAGCGCAGCACGCTCATCGTCGCGGCAGCCTGCCGGGTCGGGAGACGATAGTCGACTCCGAGTCCACCGCTGACCTGTGCCGGGAGGTAGCGCGCGGCAGACACGACCGTACCTGCGGATTCGATGCGGAGCCCACGCTCCGAGGTATTTGCAAAGCCATCCTGCCCAGTAATGGGGATCACAGTGAGATCTGCGGCGGCACCATAGTTGGTGCGGAAGTTGACTTCGGTGAGTCCGGTGGTGTTGCCATAGTTCAGCCATAGCACTGCCACACCACCCGCGGGTACCGTTGCGCCCTGTGGGTAGCTGAGAGGCTTCGTACCGGTAAGAAAGTCGTAGACCAGCGTCACACCAGCAGCCGAGAGATCAATGTCTCGATCGGTGGTGTTGACCACCTCGACGTACTCGTATCGATCCGTGCCAGTGTTATCGGGATGAAACTCGGTGATCAGCAGCTCGCGCGGCAACAGGGTACTGTCTTCGGCGCCCGGGTCCGCGGGGAGCTCGGGGCTCACTGGCGGCATCGGCTGCGTCAAGGCCTCCGGGAGGACGCGCCCCGGAGTGGGATCACCGAGCTGGGTCAGAACCGTTGTTGCCGTGCCGGTGGTTGGCACCTGGAAGTGCACGCCGCGCCCGACAGCCACGGAGCCGGTTGGGTAGAACGAACGACTAATCTCGCCTGTGTTGTCGGTGATCCGGACACCGCGATTCCCGCCATTCGCAAAACCGTCCTGTCCAGTCGCACGCACCACGGTGTAGTCCGTCGCTGGCTGCGTGGCCGCATAGTGCGCCATGAACTCAGCTTCAGACTTCACAGCGGCATTGACGTTGCCAGCGGTGTAGTTCAGCCACACCACTAGGGTCTGCCCTGCGGCAATGACGGTGCCTGCAGGCAGAGTCAGCGGCACGTCACGTTCGCGGGAATCGGAATCCTCGTAGATGTAGGAAAAAGTGATTCCTGCGGTATCGAGGTGAATGGGAGCGGCGGTGCGGTTGTGCACCTCAAAGAACTCGAAATCGTCGTAGCCAGAGTTGTCGGGCACAATTTCTGTTACCAGCAAGCTGTGCGTCGAGACCGCCGCAAGTGCTGCAGATGGCGCCCACACGATTGCACCGCCGAGAAGCAAAGCTGTCGATAAGAGGCCAGCAGAGAACTTCGGTAACAGGGGCTTGCGAGCGGGTACGCCGGGCATGCGTGAGCCTTTCGGGTTCGAACGAACCTCTCAAGGCTAGGAAGCGCAGGTGACGGCCCGATGACCCCAGATGACGCGGGCACAAACGCCTAGTGAGCGTCGGGTAACGGGACGGGGCAGAAGAGTTCTACGCCCAATGGGGAGGCTTGTCGGCACGCAGTCGGGCGTCATTCTCACTGTCTGAGCGAGCTTCGGTGGGGGGGTCGTAGGGCGCGGGATCACTCCCGGGAGGCGCCGGTCGGGTCGCGCGGCGGGATCCACCTCGCACACCGCGTCGAGATGCCAGTTGTGCGGGCGTCGTTTCTTGCGAAGCCGCTAATTCTGGCTTCCCGTCGGGAGTGTGGTCAGGGGTAGCCGGGAATGAATCAGGCATCAGACTTCGGCGGTATCACCAGAGTCACTCGGAGTCGCGGAGTCCGTCGTTGCTGCAGGTGCATCGGTTTCCGTGTCGTACCCGAGGATACTTGCCACGCGCATCGCCACTCTCTCAGGGTCAGCGAACAGATCAAAGCTGTGGACTCTGTGATAATGCCAACCGAGACGACGCAGCACTGACGGACGAAGGCGCAGTGCGTCCCGCAGGCTCAACTCGCTGCCGGTGAAGTCGAGATCAATGGCGATCGCACGCTCCCCCAACGACGCTGCAAGCGGGATTACTCCGCGGTAATCAAGAGCGACCTGCAAGCCGAGTTTCTCTAGACGATCAGCAAGCTCGCCGAGCATGGGGTCACGTTCAGCGGGCAACGAGGGTGCCTCAGTTGCTGGGTGCTCGAGCGCCAGCAGTTCAGCGAGTTCCAGCACACCGTGTTTGATACGCGCGGAATCAAGATCTGCGGGGCGGAAGCAGCTGACAATCGTGATGCCGCGGCGAGCTCGAGTCATTGCCACCGCAATGAGGCGTTCGCCACCCGGTCGACCCAGCGCGCCGAAGTTCGACAGTACGCGCCCGTGCGGAGTGCGACCGTACCCGATCGAGAAGATCACGCGGTCGCGGCTCTGGGCCATCGCCTGCTCCAGCGTGAGCACGGCGAACGGTTCGGCGCGTTCACCCAACAGGAACTCGCGGTACTGCGGCAGTTTCGAAAAAGCCTGCAGCACTGCCTGGTACACGCGCACCGCGTGCCGGTCGCTCGCGGTAATCACCATCAGTGACTCGCGAGGCCGGGTACCCGCATGTTCCAGCACCAGCTGCACGACACGTTCCACCTCAGCGTCGGTACTCTCGACCGCGCCGGTCTGCGGGTCAGGAAGGCCATGCCCGGTGGTCACAAAATCAAGGGTGATACTCGAGTGCCCGAGGAACGTCCCTGCCCAGGGCAGAGAATTGATCTCTCCGCCGTAAAAGCGTGTGTTGACCAGGCTGGTGAGGTCTTCGCCACCGGCGCGGTAGCTGCGAGTCAGTGACAGCTCAGGCAGCACTGCGCACAACTGCGCATAGGCGGAGCGGGCGTGCAGCTCCTCAAGGTCGGCCGACGGTTCTGCTTCGCCGTCGGGCTGCGGCGCGCGCACCGCGATCTCGAACGGCGACGGTGACTGGGTGACCGGGTCACCAAACGCCACGACCTGCGGCGCACGTGCGATCGCACCCACGTTCTCGACCAGGGTGGTCGCCCCAGCATCAACGAGCAGCGTGGTGTCGAAGCGTAGCTCGGCCGGCAGCTGCGCAACTTCGTAGGGTGACAGCACCCACACCGGCGCGAGAGTGCCCATCAGGGTCGGGGCCTGTTGTGCAAGCGAGTGGATCGATGCCTCGCCTGACCGCAATTGCTCGCGCAGAGCGAGCGCTTCGGTGCGGGCGTCGACCACCGCGATCCGCCAGGCATCGGCAAGCTTCACCGCAAGTTGCGCACCGTTGGCGCTGGCGTGCGCATCGTCCACCAAACGGAAGTCGGCTTCAAGCCGTTCTATGACACCGGTGTTGGCGCTCAGCAGCGCCTCATTGGTCTGCAGCATGCGCTCCAGCGCAGACTGCCACCAGGCTTGCTCAAGCTCAGCTGCGACGTTACTTGCTGGCACGTGTCGCGCCGAGAGATCGTCGATGAGCGGCTCGAGCTGCGCCGCGCGCAGGCGCTCGACGATCGCGGTGCGTTCTTGAATGTTGTGCAGCACTTCGCTTTCGCGAGCCAGATCCGTGGTGCGGCGCGCAAGTGTGGCGAGGGGCAGGTTGCGCAGGCGCTCAGAGTCGTGTTCGTGCCCCAGTATGCGATCAAGCTCGTCAAGGTCTTGGTAAGCAGCCTGATACGCGGTGGCCACGTCGGCGATTCCCACGGGCACTTCTGGCCGAGCGCCAACCACAGTGCTGTAACGCTGCCACAACACCCGCTGCTGCTGAATCTGCACCAGACGCGCGTACATGTCGGTGATGTGCACGCCGGGTCGCACGTATTCGCGTGCGAGTTTGCGGAGGCGACGCTTGTTTGCCTTCGACATGTCCTCGCTGCGTGGAGCATGCGCGGCAATGACTTCAGTGAGCGAACGGTCGTAGACCTCGGGGGTGAAGCGGTCGAGGGTTTCGCGGATACCCATCAACAGACGCAGGTAGATGCCGAGTTCTGCGATCGTCTCGTACGGCCTCAGTGTGGTCTGCTCGACTACCTCGTTGGCGAGGGAGATCAGGCGCGGCAGCTCTGACTCGGCAAGATCGACAGCGAGTGCGTATGCGGATCGCGCTGCTTCGGTCGTCGTGAAGCTGACGCCGTACCAGGGCGAATCTTCGGGACCGTACTGGAACTGCCCCAGTCGCGCCGCTTCGGTGATGTCTTCAGCGATCGAGCTGCGGTCAAGGGTGAGGTGACCGAGCGCTTGGTCGTTCAATCGCACCGTGGTGCTCGGCGGGGTGGGCAGCAAGGCGAGCCGCGTCAGCTCTCGCAGCGCCTCGAGCGGGGATACCCCGAAACGGTCGTCTTGCGTCGTCAACGCCTGTTGATAATCGAGCAGCACGCCACGCAGGCGCACGAGCGCCTCGTCGACCTCGCGGAGCGGCTCCGCGCGTGCAGCCTCATTCCGGCTGATGGCCTCCACGAGATTCCGGCGCAACAGACGCGGTGTCACCGCGAGACCGGGCAGCCCGACCCGAGAGAGTCGGTGACCGATTCCGTCGAGGGTGGATCGGCGCGGCGAGACGACCAGCACCCGCTTGCCAGCACGCACCAGTTCGCCGATCGCGTTCACAACAGTCTGGGTTCCCCCGGTGCCGGGCAGTGTACGCACGACGAGTGAGTGGCCAGCAACGATCTGCGCAAGCACATCATTCTGTTCGGTGTCGGCGTCGTAGAGGTGGCGGTCGGTTTCGGGCGCGCGCTCGTTGGGCCAAGTCGGTGACACCGGGCGGTAGGCATCAGCGAGCTGCTGCCTCGCCACTTCGCTGCCACACACCGCCTGCAAGACGGGCACGTCAAGTTGCTTCGCATCGGCCACCATCTGTCGCGAGACGTTGGCGAACGACGAGGCGACGAGGCGTGGCTGCACCACAAAGCCGGGGACCCCGGTCACCATCTGTCGCAGTCGGTCAATCACCGGCTGCGGCTTAAACACACCCTCAGACTGCGAGAGTTCAAGGAGGGTGCGTGCGTTGACCGTGATGCCGAACTGTTCGCGCAGCGCGCCGAGGAGCTCGCGGTTCACCATCAGAGGCTTCTTCAGTTTCAGCTCAAAATCACGACCGTAGCGGCGAATCGCGAGCGGTCGCAGCAACACCGGCGCACAGTACTCGGTGCCCTCAAATTCCCACTTCGCAATGCCAATGCCGAGATGCACGGTTTCCAACCCGCGCACCGCGCGCATCTCTTGTGCCTTATCGGTGACTCGCCCGGCAGCCACCCTCGCGTACCGCAGCGCCAAATCGTCACGAATCAGCGCAGACAGCAGGATCTTTTGCCCCGTAATGAACTGCGGCATTCCGCCCGGGTGGGTGGTGGACAGTTCAATGCGGTTGGCGGGCTGATCGTCGAAGTGCAGAAGCGGACTCCGGCCACCGATGGCAGCGAGTTCAGCACGCCATTGCTCGTGCTCGGCCGCGAAGGCGTCAACGGGAGCGAGAGGCTGGCTTGGGAACGGCTCGGTGGGATGCTCGTCGCCGGGTGGTGGCGGGATCAGCCCGGGATGGCTGTCCGGCTTCGGGGCGAGCGCCCCCTCGGGCACAGGTGTATCCGCAGGAACCGCCGAGGTGTCTGCCTCGTTCACGTTCGCGCCCTGACGTCGGCGCCGATCCACACTCCACACACGGCCACCCTAAGCGTCGTTCGCGGATTTTCGCGGAAGTGGCGCGGTGTTTTGCTGCGAGCCACCTCGCCGAGGCAAGCTAGTTCCCGGCGGATTCGATGCGCTCAGCCGGTTCAATCGGTGTGGCCACCTGTGACGCGCCGCGAGCCTTCGACACCAGCGCCATCAGGTGGTACACGACGATCGCCGCAATGGTGCCGAGAGCGATGCCGTTAAACACGATCGCACCAAACTGCACTGAGAAATCTGCAATGCCGATGACCAGCGCTACCGCAGCCGGGAACTGGTTGATGGGCTTCGAGAAGTCAACCTTGTTATCGATCCAGATCTTCACACCGATCAGACCGATCAGACCGTACAGCACCACCGTTACACCGCCAAGCACGCCCGCAGGGATCGTGTTAATCAGCGCACCAATCTTCGGCGAGAAGCTCAGCAGCACGGCAATGATGCCCGCCACCCAGTATGCGGCGGTCGAGTAGACACGGGTGGCTGCCATCACGCCGATGTTTTCGCCGTAGGTAGTGGTACCGGATCCACCGCCGAAACCGGCGAGCGCTGTGGCGAGACCGTCAGCAAACAGCGCGCGACCGGTCACCGGGTCGAGGTCGCGGTTCACCATCAACCCCACACTCTTGATGTGGCCGACGTTTTCGGCAATCAGCACGAGCACGACGGGCAGGAAGACCGGCAACAGGCCCCACAGACTCGAATCGGTGAAGGGGTTCGCGGGCAGGTGGAACTGCGGCAGGCCCAACCAGGCTGCCTCATTCACCGCCGCGAAATCGACCTCACCGAAGATCACCGCCGCGATGTAGCCCACCACCACACCCAGCACGATGGAGAGACGCCCGATGAGCCCGCGGAACAGCACGGTGATGAGCAGGATCGCGCCGAGGGTGATGAGCGCGATCACTGCCGAGTGCCACGCCACGCCCTGAATGCCCTCTGCTGTCCAGTTGTTCTTCACGACGGGGGCAAGGTTGAAGCCGATGAGGCCAACGATGGCACCCATCACTACTGGCGGCATGAGCGCGTTGATCCACCCTGTGCCGATCTTCACCACGAGCAGACCGACCAGGGCGAGCAGAATACCGATCGCGAGAATACCGAAGGAAGCACGAGCGAGGTCGCCTTCCGCTCCCAGCGCCACAAAGATCGGGGCGATGAACGCGAAGGAGGAGCCGAGGTAGCTCGGGAGGCGGTTGCGAGTCAGGAGCAGGAAGAGGATCGTGCCCAAACCCGAGAAGAACAGGGTCGCGGTCGGGCTGAACCCGGTGATCAGCGGCACCAAGAAGGTCGCGCCGAACATTGCGACCACGTGCTGCGCGCCAAACCCGATCGTCTTGGGCCAGCTCAGCCGTTCTTCCGGCAGCACAATGGCGTCAGGCGCCACTGCTTTTCCGTCACCGTGTTGCTTCCACGACAGTCCCATGCGTTGTCCTCCAGCCTGAATGATTGCTGGGAAAGACTGTAGTGGATCGGCACGCCCGGCCGCGGCTCGGCGCGCGGGCTAATCGGCCGCGAGATACACCTTGCGGATGTGGTCCTTCACGATCCAGCGAGTACGGGTGCCAGCAGTGAGGCGCATCACATCGCCGGTCTTCACCTCTACACTGCGCCCCTCATCAAGCAGCTTGATGGTTGCTCCGCCTGAGATCACCACGAACATCTCATCAACTTCGGTGTCGAGCACTGCACCGTCGCGCAGTTCCCAGATACCTGCCGTCACGCCACCGAGCTGACCGAGCTCGACCGCTCCCTGCCGCGGGCTACCGTAGTCGACATCCGCAGCTGGCACCGGAGTGAGTGGCACGATGGTTCCACGACCGTGCACAACACCATTGAGACCTTCGGGAAGCAGTTCAGACATCAGCGTCCTTTCGTTCAGGAATCAAAGCCTAGTCCGAGCGCATCAAGTGTGCGCAACAGCACGTTTCGCTTGCCATGGTTGTGGTCGGCGCGGTCGAGCGACCAGCGGGTCAGGTTGATGCCAACGGACGCGATGGGCTCTGGAGGGAAGGGCAGCGGCATCTCCCGCACCATCTGCAATTCAGTGCGCTCAGTGGATCGGCCCTCCAAACGGTCGACGATCACGTCAGCGGCGAAGTGCGTGGCTCCCACACCGAGACCGGTGAAACCTGCCACATACTGCACACGTCCGTTGAACGCTTGCCCGTAGAACGCACAGAAGCGAGTGCTGGTATCGATCACCCCGGCCCAACGGTGCGTGAACTTCACCCCGGCGAGCTGTGGGAAGGTAGTGAAGAAGTGACTCGCCAACTTACGGAAACTCTCTGGGCGGTCTTCGTACTGCGGTTTGATGCGACCGCCGGCGTGATACACCGCGTCGTAACCGCCCCACAGAATCCGGTTATCGGCGGTGAGTCTGCTGTAGTGGAACTGGTTGGCCATGTCGGCGAGGCCCTCACGGCCGGACCAGCCAATCGAAGCGAGTTGTTCATCACTCAGCGGCTCGGTCATGAGCACGTAGTCGTACACCGGCACCGTGTGGAAGGTGTAGCGCTTAAGGAGCGAGGGGAAGACGTTGGTGCACAGGGCGCCGCGCTCCGCGGTCACGGTGCCCCGAGTCGTCTCGAGGCGCAGCAAGTTGTTGGCATCGTCTGGCCCGTCGAGTCGGGTGACCCGAGTCTGCTCATAGATCTCGACACCCAGCGACGCAGCGTGCCGCGCTAGTTCGGCTGCTAGCTTCGCCGGATGTACGTTCGCGTTTTCGCGAGGGTAGAAGGCCCCGCCGAGGAACGTGGGTGATTGCACGCGCTGCTGCACGGCTTCAGCGCTCAAGACCACCGCGTCGGGATCCGCAGCAGCTTCAGCTACCCACTCAAGTTGGTACTCCTCGTTGGCAACAGACAGTTGCCCGGTGCGTTCGAACTCGACATCGAGCTGATGCGCGGTAACAAAGCGCTCAATGGCATCCAGGTTCTCATAACCGAGTCGCCGCAGGGTACCGACCTCGTCGGGCCAGCGACTCTCGGCGTTAGGTTCGCCGTGGGTAATGCTGGCTTCGCAGAAGCCACCGTTGCGACCAGATGCTGCCCAGCCCACACGCTTCGCTTCCAGCAGCACGACTCGCCGTTCGGGGTGCTCGGTCTTGAGTTTGATGGCGGTCCACAGGCCCGCGTATCCGCCGCCAACCACGACGTCATCAACACGCACATCCCCCTCAAGCATGGGATACCGTGCGACAGAATCAGCGATGTCTTCCTGCCAGAAGACCGCGTGCTTCGTGTCCGCAAGTGATGCTTCGACGATGCGTGCGGCCGGTCGATGGGTCTCAAAAATAGTGGGTTCCATGTGTTCCTCTGTGAACGTGTGGATACTGCGGTGAATGGATCTCGGCTACTCCGCCGGTGGCTTGATGATCGCGCCTGACGCCAGCCCCAGCGCGATACCCGCTGGCAGCCACAGCCAGAACTGCGTGAAGAAGCTGATCACGATACCGACAATGGCTCCGACGACAATTCCGACGATGATCTGCTTGCGCCGCGCCTCAGGCGATGGTCTGTCAGGGTTCGACTGAGGGCCACGGGTACGCTTCGATGCCATAGAGCCAGCCTACGCGGATCCACTGCGAAAATGCACCCCTTCTGCGGAATTCGCAGAGAAAATCACAGGATAGCGATGATTTCGTATGCCATCAGGCGGGATCGCTGGCGCGACCCAGTACCCGCTGCAACTTGGAAGTGCCGCGCACACGAGTCGCACCAGCGGCAAGCAGCAAAGGTTCAAGCAGGTCAAGCAGGGTGGGAGCGGCCGCCGGTGCGAGCTCAGCTTCCCACTCACGCCACGACAGTTGCGCTCCCGTCAGCACGTTCGTAGCGACCACACGATCATCGGCGAGTTCAATCACGGCGACTCCTGCCGCATCACGCAGCATCGTGATGGCACGGGTTGTGTGCATGGTCGCCACGGTAACCAGTCGATCTACCCCTGCCACGCCAATGCGGTCCACGATTTCTTGTCGCAAACCCGCGGGCATCCCGCCTTCGAGCGGCCACACGAGTTCGCGCGATCCCTCGGCTCCCTTTTCCTTGAGATGCCAGCCAGCGTCTTTTCCGCCTACGCGCCGACGTACCGCTACGCGCTGCATCCCCAGCGCGGCATCGGGGGTATC
This sequence comes from uncultured Leucobacter sp., assembly GCA_964612125.1. Classification (GTDB taxonomy): domain Bacteria; phylum Actinomycetota; class Actinomycetes; order Actinomycetales; family Microbacteriaceae; genus Leucobacter. The sequence continues at coordinate 24,178 of CAZTBS010000023.1, forward strand.
GAAATAACTCGCGGTCATCTCAATGGTCTCTGGCGCGTTCGCGGTCAGCGCGAGCGCAGGGTACTCGGAATGCGCAGGCAAGCACGCGAACTCAGACACCTCGTACTTGCGTTCAATCTCAAAGGTTTCCACAGCCCCGTTCGCACTCATAGCCCCAGTGTAGGTGCGCCGTTCGGCATACACTGGCGATGTGGATGAGCAGCACCTCGTGGATCGCGCGAGCCAGGCATGCCGCGACGCCGTAGCGCAACTCACGCGCGCGAGGATCGCGCCGGAAGCACTCGCTGAATATGTTCCCGCAGGCCGACGCTTCGTGCTATTCCCCCGGGCTGCCACCATGAGACCGCTCGGAGAAGTGTGGCGCCTCGGCAGGTTGCTGCTGAGCACTGAGGCTGCTCTGTACGCAACCGGGCGGGCAACACGCGCGCAGGAGCGCGGCCGAGTAGGATACCAGTCACTCTCGCGCGAGGAGCGAAAAGACATCGCCGCGGCTGCGCTGCACGGCGGGTACCCGGTGGGCACACCAGTGAACTTCGACGCGCTGCCCCTGCTGCTTGCTGAGCTGGCAGCGGAGCACAAGCTATCACCAACGTCTGTACCGGAAGCAGAGGTGCCAATTGGCCTCCATGACGGAGCGTTTCGCGTGCGGTGGCGAGCGGGTGCACCGCTTGCTGGCGGCCAGACGCTCGAAAGTTACCTGGCTGAGCGGGTGGAGTTGCTGATCCACCCGCCGTTTGCCGCAGATTGAGTGCAGGGCACATCACAACTTTCGCCACGACCCCCACGAACCCCAACAGCGCCTGCAGTCGCGAAGTGACATGGCAGCTACGCGAGCTTCACACACTGTGAGGCTCGCGTAGCTGCCAAGCTCACTACCTGGGCAAACCGTTTAGAACGGCAGCTGCAGCGGCTCCGACATCACGCCAATCCAATGATCGGTCGTGAACTCTTCGATCGCCCAGTCGCCATTGAAACGACCCAGACCCGAGTTCTTCTCGCCGCCGAACATGACGTGCGCCTCATCGTTCACCGTAATGTCGTTGATGTGCGTCATGCCCGCTTTGATGCGCCGCGCGAACCGCACGCCGCGATCGAGATCACGCGTGAATACCGAGCTCGAGAGACCGAACACGGTGTCGTTTGCCAGCCGCAGTGCTTCTTCTTCATCTGCGGCCTTCACGATACCTACGATCGGCCCGAAGATCTCTTCGCGGAAGAGCTCCATGTCGGGGGTAACATCAGCGAACACCTGGGGAGCGACGACGCGCCCCTCAACCGGGCCTGCCACGACCTGACGGGCACCTTCGGCGCGGGCACGCTCGATCTTGCCCACCACGCTCGCAACCTGCTCATCGTTAATGATCGGGCCAACCAGGTTCTCGGGGTTGGCGGTGTCACCGTACTTGAGGTGGCTGACGACCTCGGTGAAGCGTTCGATGAATGCGTCATACACAGGCGCTTCCACGATGATGCGGTTCGTCGACATACAGATCTGGCCCTGGTGCAGGAACTTGGCGAGTACGGCTGCGCGCGCGGCGAGATCCACGTCGGCATCAGCGAGCACGATGAACGGAGCGTTGCCGCCGAGCTCGAGCGCAACCCGCTTCATGTGGGCACCGCCGACAGCAGTGCGGCCAACGTTCTGACCGACCGGCGTCGATCCGGTGAAAGAAATGAGTGACGGGACTTCGTGCGCAACGAAGTAATCACCGATCTCTGAGCCGGCACCCGGCACGACTGCGAGCACACCAGCGGGCAGGCCTGCCGCCTCGAAGATCTTCGCAACCACGAGTCCACCCGACAGTGGGGTGTCGGAGGCCGGTTTCAGCACGACGGCGTTGCCGACGGCGAGTGCGGGGGCAACCGAGCGCACCGACAGGAGCATCGGGAAGTTCCATGGGCTGATCACACCGACCACGCCCACCGGTTCGCGGTAGACGCGGTTCTCTTTGCCCGGGGTGTTGGAGGGCATGATCTTGCCGTGCACGCGGGTCGGGAAGGTTGCAGCCTCGCGAATCGAATTGACCACCAGCTGCAGCTCGACGCCTGCTTTCGCCGCGCTCGAGCCCGATTCTGCGGAGAGCAACTCGGCAAGCGCGTCGCGATTTGCCTCGACGTAGTCCGCGGCGCGGGTCATCACCGCGGTGCGCTCGGCCGGAGGCAGCGCCGCCCAAGCCTGCTGCGCTTCGGCAGCGGTGCGGTATGCCTCGTCAACATCAGCTTGCGACGCCTGCCGGATGGTCGCGATAAGTGAATCGTTGTAGGGGTTGTGTGATTCAAGCACTCGCTCGGAGGTGCCCTCACGCCATCCACCGACGAAAATCTGCTGCGGTACTTCGGCCGCAAACTTTGGAATGCTGTGCTCGGTCATGGTGCATCCTTTCTGTGGCGGCGCTACGTTCAAGCCGTCTGCTTAATGGTAGGCACAGCACCGACGGCATCCCCTGAGTGTGGCTCAGGATGCGCCGTGTGAGCCGTGCTCCGTGTCCGTATTGCGATCGTCCGCGCGCGATGGGCGACCAGACCACCACAGTCCGAGCAAAATGACCATGATTCCACTGCCCGCCCACACTGCCCACCACGGAAAGCGCGGTACTTGTGGATCGGCAGTGGCGCTGTCGATGTCCGTTTGCGGAGTGGGATATACCCGTTCGCCAGTGACAAGAATGCGGTGACTATTCACACCAAGCGGGGTGCACGTGACTAAGGTAGCCAGATCACGGCCGGGCACCACTCGCAACGACGCGCGATCATCGGGTGCCACCACTTGCGTCTCCACCACGCGATAGCTCAGCACCTCACCGAGCACCTCAAAGGTGAACGTATCGCCAATCTTGAGTTGATCAAGGTCGGTGAACATGCGCGCATTTGCGAGACCGCGATGCGCGGTGATCACCGCACGGGTGGACTCCCCGCCCACCGGCAGCGAGGTGCCCTGCAAGTGGCCAGCACCCCGCATCAGCACCGCGTCGCTCGAGCCGTGATAGATCGGCAGATCCACGTCGATGCTGGGAATCTGCAGCCGCGCCATGAGACCTGACGAGTTTGCCACCAGCAATCGGTCGTACTCGAGGCTGTCATCGCTCAAGAGACCGTCACCGGTGGGCACGTGCGTGTTCGCCTCAAGGATCGCGCCGGAGTTCAGCGCGGCGTTGTATTCGCGCGCCGCAGCAAGTTGCTGTACGTGCTCAACGTCTGGCCCCTGACTCTGCTGCAGATACCCGCGAATCACCTGCGATTGGTTGACCTGCGCAAACCAGGAGGCGGCGCTGGGATAGCTCAGCGCTAATACGCCAATCACGGCGGTCACCGCCGTGATCAGCGCATAGCGGTCGAGCCGCCACCGCCTCCTGTGCGCCTGAGCATGCGCCGGCGCCGCCGTGTGGGTCACGCCTGCGGGGCGCGCTTTCGCCGATAACCAACGACTGCAAAGCCACCCGCGACGAGCAACAGAGCGATACCGCCGGCAATCAAGAGCGTCTGCCCCAGCGCACCGGTCAGCGGAATATCCGGCAACGCAGTACGCGTGTTGGTAATCGCAGGGTCAAGCGGATCACTCGTCACCCCGGCTTTCACGAGCACTGGGAAGTCAGCGTCGGCGGGCAGCGTGTAACCTACCGGCGCAGCCGTTTCAACGAGCACGTAGCAGCGGCTGTTATGGGTCGGGAGCACACTCCCGTCGGCACTAGAAGCAGTATCAATGAAGAGACTGGGTACGTGCACGATCCCATTTGCGTCTGCAGTCAGCTCCGTGACGATGTCTGCACCCAGGGTGAAGCTCAGCGGGTCACCAGTCTTTACCGCAGCCGCACACGAGTCAGACACCGGCCACTGGGTATCCACGGTTGCCGCGTACACCTCGAACGTCGCGCCTGAGAGCGCAGCATTGTTTTCGACATCCGTTTTCGTGAAACGATAGTCACCCACGTAGGTAACCGCGGTCTCCGACGGCTCTGGGGTGCTGCCCGGGTTACTCGTGGGTGGATCGACAGGAACTGAGCTGCCTAGGGTGAAGTACAGGTTCGCGCTGTTTGAGATGGTGCCGTCAGATGGCACCGTCACCTGCATCGTGAATTCCACGGCCAGCGTAGCGTGCGGATTCGCTTCCAGCTGCGCCATTCCCGCTTCGGTGAGGCCCACCCAGAGCGTGTCCGGGTCGGCAGTCTCGGTCAGCACATAGTCCGTGTTGCGTGTGAAGATGATCGCGTCACCAACTGACGGGTTGAGTGTCACCGAAGCCCAATCGGTTGCGGGCGTCAGGCCCGTGGACAACTGGTCTTCAATAATGAAGTGTTGGAAGTGTTCCCCCTCTCCGAGGCTGGGAATCCACTCTTCGACCGAGTACGTGAGTTGATCCCCGGCAGCAAGTGCCACGGGGGTCTGCTCCACGTACTTCGCAACCCCATGGGTCAGCACATTCTTGGGATATACGTTGACCTGATATATCCAGTTCGCGTCGTCCATGGTGGTCGGGATGGTTACCACGAACGGAGCAGCAGCGTATTTCACATCTGCGGGTGTTGTTGTCTCACAGATCAGATAGGCGGCGAGCGCAGGGTTAGGCACTGTCGTCATACCATTCGCATCGGTCGCGGCCGTCTCTACCCCGGTCGCAAACGTGGCCGCGGTGACACCGTCAGCCAAAGTCAGGGATGGCGTGTCACAAGCGGAAGCCGGCACCGTCAGTCCGTCAAGCTGCGCCCAGCCGGCAGACTGCAAGAGATCCACATTGGTGATCTGATAGGCAGTGAACGTGACACCCGCAATAGGGGTGCCGCCAGTCGACACGCTGCCGTCAGGAGCGCCAGTCGCGGTCTGTGTTCCCGCCTCCTGCTTGTGAATTGTCAGCGATCGAGTGGCGTCGGGGTCAATGTCACCCGGGGCCGCGTAGGCCGCGGTAATGCCGCCACCGAACGCCAGTGCAAGCGCACCGATCGCTGCCAGCGCGAGCGGTGCTCGTACGCGAGTTGGTGTTGTCATAGCCTCTCGGCTCCTTTCTAGAAAACTTCTCAATTTCTGGAGGGTGATGCTTCGACCGTGGATCCACATCACCTGACTGAGTCACTCCCGCTGACGAGTCCGTCTGCGAGCACCCCAGATGGCGGTGCCCAGCGCAGCAAGCAAACCGATCATTCCCGCGGCATAGAAAACCTCAGCCCCCCATGCGCCGGTGAGCGGGATACCTGGCACGGGAACCTGTTCGTTCACAATATTGCCGTCAGTGGGTAGACCTGTGACTGTGCCGTCCGGGTTGACTGTCAATGTCAGCGGCTCTGTGAGCTGCCGATACCCGACCGGTGATTGCGTCTCCGTGAGCTCATAGGTACCGGGCGGAAGCCCCGAGACCTTGAACTCTCCGGGATCTGTCGCCTCATTGACATCAGCCACGTCGAACACTGTGTCCGGGTTCACTGCGGGTGTCACCGTCCAAGCAGACCCCGTGAGCGGCACGCCCGGCGCACTGGCATCCACCTTTTGCCAGGCGAGTGCTGCGGTCGTCAACGTATTCGTTACGGTGCAGGTCACGACTGCGCCCGATGCCAAGGTGAGCGTGCCCGTGGTGTAGCTCTCAGTGCCACCGGCTTCAACGAGCGGAAGCGGAGTTCCAGCCCCGTCCACACACGCCCACGAGTTGTCGTAGGCGTTCCAGGCGAGGCCTCCGGTAATGCCCGCGGGCCCCACCGCTTCAGAGACGGTGTACTCTCCTGGTGCCACAGGAACTGCGGTGACAGTTGCCGCACCGGTAACGCCCGTTACGGTCTGATGTGTTGAGGCCCCCGTGAGCACCCAGTCACCGGGGAGCGCCTGGCTTGCCCAGGTGAACTGCGATTCCTGCACCAGGCTCTTCGCGATCGTCAGGCAGGCAGGTGGCGAGGCAAGCGCGGTAGAGGAGGCAAGCTGCACCGGCACCGCGCCGTTCTCCGTCACATTCGGCAGCAGAACTACCTCGAGTGCGCGTACGGTGTAACTACCCGCACCCAGATCACCAACGTCTGGCTGCCGGTTGATGGTAATCGTTGCGACGTTCTCCAGCAGAGTCTTCAGTGCTCCCGAGTCGCCAACCAGACCATCGACCAGGGTGGTGATGACCCCGGTCGGGCCAACCAGATCACGCTGAAAGTTGGCGAGAATGCCGGTGTTGGGATCGGCCACCACGGTATTCAGCAGTGAACCAATAGAGGTGACCAGGCCCTGCAGGATGAGCACCACTGGCTCGGCGAGGAGACCTGCGGGAATTCCAGCGATGGTGAGCTGACTCACGTCTATGACCGGAGCGTCATACCCGGCCTCACCCATGAAGCCCCCGAGTGTGCCGGTAATGGTCACGGGTACGTCGAGCACGGTCAAACATGGTCCGACAAGCGGGCAGGTTTCGACGGCAATTTGCAGTGAAATGTCAAGCAGCGAGTTATAGACGCCCTCGTTTACCGCGGTGATCAGTTTCGACACCAATGAGTTCGGATTGGTGCTTGCGTCACCAGACAGGAGATCGGTCACACCATTCAGAATCGCTGAAATCGTTTCTGCATCGAGCACCTCGGTATTGGCAGGGAGGCTGCTGAGATCCACCCATTCGCTCTCAGGTTTCCCCGCGTTCGCGTTCTCCACAGCGTATTTGCCAAGATCCACCCAGATTTGGCCAGTCTGCAGATCGATGCGGATGCTTCCGTCAGAACTCTCGAGCGGTTCAGCGAGCACCTGCTGCACCGAAGTCACAAGAGCAGAAGTATCGATGCTGAGACTGTTAATCCCTGCGGTACCGTTAACCTCCACAAGCCCCAGATCGAGTGCGTTCAAAATCGCTTCAATCGGCGCCAGCACACCATTCACGAGGGATTCAATCCCTCCCCCGCTGCCGAGTAATGCATCCAGGGGATCAATCACATTGGTTGAGAGAATACCGGTCGTCGGATCGTTGATCGCAGTCACTGCCGAACCAATAAGTGGACTCTCCACGTCAAGTTTGAGGTCGGTCAGCACATATTGATTGTCAATCGAGAAGGTGCACTGTTCAATGCCCTCCGCGTCGAGGTTGCCCGCGGTGATCTGCGAGCCGACCGCACCCACTTCAATCGCTGCGGTGCTCAGTAATGCGTCCGAACCTGGTCCAAGCACCTGGTTCAGTAAGGCAGTGAGGTCGAGTTGCGAATTGCTGAGCGTGGGATCACTGTACGCACTGAGGTCCAGCGCACCGTTGTCGGTGAGCAAACCAGTCGCGGCGGTCGCCCAGTTCGGACTGGGGGAGTTACTGTAGCTTCTCAGCACACCGAGGTTGCCCAGATCTAACAAGCCAGCTTGTTCAGGATCTTCGGGGTCTTTCACGAGCGGGAGCGTCACCGCACCAAGATCCACGCTGAGCGCTCCCAGCAGCGACGCATTCAAGGAATCCCAGTCTGCTTCGTTCGCCCCTACAGGCGCATACTCCGTATGCGCGTACGCAAGGCCCGCAACATCAAGTGGCAACAGGCCCACGTCTAGCCACTGGGCCGCACCGGCCGATGGCGGCTCACCCTCGGCAACCACATTGATCGGCTGCAGGACTCCCCCCAGGGGAAGCAGCGCGGCGACTGCCAGCACAGCAAGCGGGCGCCTGCCCCGCCGAGGGCGGCGGTGGACCCCCTGGCGTTGCTCGCCCATGTGATCTCCAAACTGCGAGGAGAACCTTCTGCTCAACGCATGACTCCCCTCGCCAGTCTAGCGAACTCACAAGATCTTCC
>CAZTBS010000024.1:0-7083 GCA_964612125.1 uncultured Leucobacter sp.
GCTGCAGAACGTCGCTGGGCAGGGATTCTCGGGCGCCTCTACCATCACGATGCAGTACGTGCGAAACGTGCTGATCCAGGAGGCAGAAGCGATCGTCGACCCCGAGGAAAGCGCTGCAGCTTACGAAGCAGCGATGAAGCAGTCGATCGACCGCAAACTGCAGGAAATGCGCTACGCGGTCAGCATCGAGAAGGTGTACTCCAAAGATGAGATTCTTCTCGGGTACCTCAACATCGCGCTGTTCGGTCGCCAGATCTATGGCATTGAGGCAGCCGCGCAGTATTACTACGGCAAGAGCGCTGCAGACGTGTCACTTGCCGAGGCAGCCAGCCTGGTCGCGATCGTGAACAACCCGTCGCGCTTCCAGATCGACCTACCCGACAACGTCGCTGCTAACCAAGAGCGGCGCGACAAGATCCTCGGATCAATGCTGCGCGAGGGCCGCATCACCCAAGCGCAGTACGACGAAGCGGTCGCGACCCCAGTCACTCCGGTGATCACTCCACGCGTGGCTGGGTGTGCCGTCGCCGAGAACATCGGCCTGGGTCACTTCTGCAACTACGTGCAGCTCTACATTCAGAACGATCCGAGCTTCGGTAATACCCCGGAAGAGCGAAACTTCAACTTCTTACGGGGCGGGTACAAGATCATGACCACCATTGATCTTGACATGCAGGCCGCGGGTCTCGCTGCCGTGCAGCAGACGGTGCCAAGCCTGATGGATGGTATCGATGTCGGCTCCGCCAGCTCAAGCATCGAGGTTGGCACCGGCAGGGTGCTCGCGATGGTGCAAAACCGTCCGTTCAGCAACGACCCGACGGTATTAGAGGCAAATCCTGGCTACACCAGCATCAACTACAACACCGATTTTGAGTACGGCGGATCGAGCGGTTTCCAGGTGGGTTCAACGTTCAAGCCCATCACGCTGGCGGAGTGGTTGCGCAGTGGGTTCTCAATTCGAGACGTGGTCAACGTCAATGGGCGCACTGTGCAAGAAAGCTCATTCCGGGCGGAGTGTCTCGGTGGCGTCTACGGCTACGGCTCCTTCACCTTCACCAACGACAACCTCGGCACGCGGGGCAACCAGACGGTGCTCACTGCAATTGCGCAGTCGGTGAACGGTGGCCTGGTGTCAATGCAGCAAAAGATGGATCTCTGCGACACCTTTAAGCTTGCTGCGGATCTCGGCATTCACCGGGCGAGCAAGCAAACGAACCCGGATCTTCCGACTTACGGAACGACCGATCTGACAATGGTGCCGTCAAATGTATACGGCGGTATCGACGAAATCGCGCCAATCACTATGGCAGCGGCATACGCAGCGTTCTCCGGCGGCGGCAAGGTGTGCACGCCGGTCCCCATCGACTCGATCACGGGACCGGACGGCGAAGAGGTGGCCTTCACGAAGAGCAAGTGCGAGGCGGGCATTTCTCCGGAAGTTGCCGCTGGTGTCGCCTATGCGCTCGAATACACCGTCAATAACGGCCTGGCACGTCACGCCCGCTCGGCGATCGGTGTTCCGCACCTGGCAAAGACTGGTACGACCGACGATGTCGTGGATAACTGGACAGTAGGCGCGAGCACCCGAGTCGCAACCGCGACCTGGGTGGGCAACGTGACCGGCAAGGTGTCAACGCAACCGTTTGGTCGACTGATGTACGCCGACCAAACGATCTGGCCCGCGCTGATGAACGTGGCAGACGCAAAATACGGCGGCGACGCATTCCCACCGCCCCCGCAGACTGCACTCAAGGTCACTACCTCGCAAGTGCCCGATGTGCGCGGGAAAACCTTCGAAGAAGCTCAGGCGCTCCTCACAGCCGCTGGCTTTGACGTCACCGACGGCGGTGAGCAGGATGCCTCGGTTCCCGCGGGCTTCGTGTCTGGCACAAATCCAGCGGGTGGCACTGACACCATCGCAGGCTCTGCGATCACGGTGTACCGCAGCAACGGCAGCATGACCACGATCCCGGCCATTCCTGCGGGCAGTTCCGGTGACGCGGCAAAGGCAACTGTGCAGTCGGCAGGTTTCTCGAACGTGACTATCGGTTGTGACACCGGGAACACTGGGAACCCGGGAAGCAAGCCGTTCGTGTCAATTGACCCTGCTGCCGGTACAGAAGCAAAGCGCGACAGCCTGGTGCGCATCACGGTCGATTGCTAATGAGCCGTCGTCGGATGCCGCCGGCGGCCACAGCGCTTGCCTTGGCCGCTGGCGGCATTGCAGTGTGGTCAACCGTGGTCGAACCACACTGGTTTGCCTTGCGCCGTCATCACGTGTCGGTGCTGCCTGCGGGCAGCGCGCCCCTGCGAGTGCTACAGCTGTCTGACCTGCATCTCGCGCCTTGGCAGCACGCCAAAATCGCCTGGGTGCGCAGCCTCGTTGAGCTGCGACCCGATCTGATTGTGCTGACCGGCGACCAGATGGGGCATCGCGCAGCCAAGGGGCCACTCTTACATGCGCTCCGACCATTCTCCGATGCGGGAATCGCGGGCGTGTTCGTGCACGGCTCAAACGACTATTACGGGCCGATCCTGAAGAATCCACTGAAGTACCTCCTCGCACCGAGCAGAAAGAGTACCCGGACGCCTGATATCGACAATGCAGCGCTCACGCGCGGGATGCGAGACGAACTCGGGTTCACCGATCTCAATAACGCGGCGACACGCTTGATTCTGCGAGAAACCAAGCTCGAGCTGTTCGGCTTGGGTGATCCGCATATTCGATACGACGACGCGCAAAAAATGCGGGCTGCACTCTGGGCAGTGCGGGAAGCCAGCACCGCCACGGATACTCGCTCCCCTCTGCAGGAGGTGACCAGCTTGGGTGTCGTGCACGCGCCGTACCAAGCCGCACTCAACAGCCTGCTCGATGCTGGCGCTCAGATGATCTTCGCGGGGCACACCCACGGAGGCCAGGTGCGGATCCCCGGCGTCGGTGCACTCACCGCGAACTGTGATCTGCCCACTCGGCAAGCACGCGGGGTCAGCGTCTGGTACGACGCAGAGGACGCGGCGTTCTTGAACGTGAGCGCCGGGCTCGGTGCTTCAATCTACTCGCCGATGCGTTTCGCCTGTCGGCCCGAAGCCTCCCTCATCACGCTGGAAGCTGTCGGGGCCTAACTGAGCGCTAAGCAGCGAGGAGTTTCTGCGCGACGAGCTCCGCGATCTGCACGGCGTTGAGCGCAGCGCCCTTGCGGAGGTTATCGTTCGAGAGGAACAGTACCAGCCCGCGGCCCTCCGGCGCAGACTGATCTGCACGGATGCGCCCCACGAAACTGGGGTCCTGGCCTGCCGCTTCGAGCGGGGTCGGCACGTCACTCAACGCCACGCCCGGTGCGCTCGCGAGAATCTCTTTCGCGCGCTCCGGTGACAGTGGGCGCGCAAACTCGGCGTTGATGGCCAGCGAGTGCCCGGTGAACACCGGCACGCGCACGCAGGTTCCTGCCACACGCAAATCAGGCAGTTCGAGAATCTTGCGGCTTTCATTGCGCAGCTTCTTCTCTTCGTCAGTCTCGCCCTCGCCGTCGTCGACGATTGCACCAGCAAGCGGTACGACGTCGAAGGCGATGTGCTTGGCGTAGATGGTGGGCTCAGGGAGCTGGACTGCAGCCCCATCGTGCACCAGACCCTCGATTCCGCCGGCCTCTACTGCAGCGGTGACCTGACCAGCAAGTTCCTTCGCGCCAGCGAGGCCAGAGCCAGAGACTGCCTGGAACGTCGTAACGATGAGGCGTTCGAGCCCTGCCTCAGCATCGAGTACCTTCATGACCGGCATCGCCGCCATTGTGGTGCAGTTCGGGTTCGCGATAATACCGCTCGCACCCGGCACCATCGCCTGGTCGATCGCGTGGGGGTTGACTTCACTCACCACGAGCGGCACCGACGGATCGAGACGCCAGGCGCTCGAATTATCAATGACTATCGCGCCAGCTGCAGCAAATTTGGGAGCGTACTGCTTGGACGCAGAGCCGCCGGCAGAGAACAGCGCAATGTCAATGCCGGATACGTCTGCGGAGTCGACATCTTCAACGACAATGTCAACGCCACGGAACTGCAGCGTGCTGCCCGCAGAACGCGCGCTCGAGAAGAAACGAAGTGTCGCGACCGGAAAGTCTCGCTCGTCAAGCAGGCGACGCATAACAGCGCCAACCTGCCCCGTGGCGCCGACAACGGCAACGGTCAGTCCCTGAGTAGTGGCCATTTGCGGCTCCTGTCTGTGGTGAAGTTGTTAGCGTCCGGTGCCCGCGTAGACGGTCGCCTCAGTTGCCGCATCCAGGCCAAAGGCAGTGTGCAATGCGCGCACTGCCTTTTCCATGACGTCGGCCCGCGTGACGACCGAGATCCGAATTTCTGAGGTGGAAATCATTTCAATGTTGATTCCTGCCTCAAACAGGGCACGGAACAACTGTGCAGACACCCCGGAGCTTGTACGCATCCCCGCACCGACCACAGCGACCTTGGCAATCTGGTCGTCGTACGAGAGGCTCAAGAAGCCGAGTTCCTCGCGATCAGCCTCGAGCGCTTCCACGACCTTGCGCCCCTCAGTAAGCGGCACCGTGAACGAGATATCGGTGCGATTCGTGTCGGCCGCAGAAATGTTCTGCACGATCATGTCAATGTTCGCGTTCGTCTTCGCGACCCGCTCGAAGATCTGCGCTGCTTTGCCGGGCACGTCAGGCACACCGACAACGGTCACCTTCGCCTCGTTCTTTTCCGCAGCAATGCCGGTGATGATCGGCTCTTCCACCTGATCTCCCTTCGGGTGCCCCTTGGCGGGGTCGTAAACAATGGTGCCTTCCTCGTCGGAGAACGAGGAACGGACGTGCAAGACGACGCCGTGACGGCGCGCATACTCGACGGCGCGCAAGTGCAGTACTTTCGCCCCTGCAGCAGCGAGCTCAAGCATCTCTTCCGAGGTGATCGCGTCAATTTTGCGCGCCAACGGCACGATGCGCGGATCTGTCGTGAAGATCCCATCAACGTCGGTGTAGATCTCGCACACATCAGCGTCAAGCGCAGCAGCGAGGGCGACCGCAGTGGTGTCGGAGCCACCGCGACCAAGCGTGGTGATGTCTCCGGTGCCGCGGTTGAAACCTTGGAAGCCAGCGACGATCGCGATTGCCCCCTCATCCAAGGCTTCGCGCACACGCTTCGGGGTGACATCGACGATCTTTGCGGAACCGTGTTCGGCGGTGGTGATCATGCCAGCCTGACTCCCGGTAAAGGAGAACGCCTCCACCCCCATGCCCTTAATGGTCATAGCAAGCAGCGCCATTGAGATGCGCTCGCCGGCGGTCAAGAGCATGTCAAGTTCGCGGGGAGCAGGAATCGGAGTGACCTGCTCTGCCAGGTCGAGCAGCTCATCAGTGGTGTCGCCCATGGCACTCACTGCCACGACCACCTCATTACCTGCGCGCCGCGTCTCGACAATGCGCTTCGCCACACGCTTAATGCTTTCAGCATCAGCGACAGAAGACCCGCCGAATTTCTGCACGATCAATGCCACTGGTGAGACCTCCTGCATGCGGTCGGGTGAAAATTTCGCTTTTGCGCCAACCGCCATCTTACCGCGACCGGTTCAGAGCTCACGCATCTGCTGCCGACCCTCGAAGGCTCGCCCCAGGGTCACTTCATCGGCGAACTCCAAATCGCCGCCCACTGGCAGCCCAGAAGCGAGTCTCGAGACCGGCACTTCGATCGCGGCGAGCAGGCGCGACAGGTAGGCCGCAGTGGCTTCACCCTCAAGGTTCGGGTCGGTGGCCAAGATGACTTCGCGCACGTTACCGTCGCTCAGGCGCCGCATCAATGCCGCGATGTTGAGGTCATCGGGGCCGATGCCATCGATTGGGCTGATTGCCCCACCCAGCACGTGGTACAGGCCCCGAAACTGACGCGTCCGCTCGATCGCTACAACGTCTTTGGGTTCTTCAACCACGCAAATCATTGTGGGGTCGCGGCGTGGATCACGACACACCGAACAGCGCTCCTGCTCGGTGATGTTCCCGCACAGGTCGCAGAAGTGCACTCGCGTGCGCACCTCCGAGAGCAATTCAGCGAGCCGCGAGACGTCGAAACTCTGGGTCTGCAGAATGTGGAAGGCGATCCGCTGCGCTGATTTTGGCCCGATGCCCGGCAGCCGCCCGAATTCGTCGATTAAGTCTTGCACGATGCCGTCGTACATGCAGGTACCTCGCCTCAGCTCTCAGAACGGGTGGGGAGCGGAAGCTCCTCAATAAAGCGGGCGCTCAACACTTCCCGCACTACTGCCTCACCGTAACGGGTAAAACTCGGAGGCGTGGCAGGCGCCGACGGTAGAGCCGACGTGTCGCTGATGCTCGCTGGTGCAGTGTCAGTCTCAGCCTGCGCGAACTGCTCATTCAGCTCTGGCAGTGATTCAGGGATCTCCGATTCCGGTGGTTCATCCGGGTCAGGGATGTCTGACTCCAGCACAGCCGAATAGGCGGGATCCATGCCGGGGTCGCGATCCACACGAAACCCGGGGTCGCCAAACTCGCCCACAGAAACGGGTGGGGAGACTGAGCGTGAGTCGCTGTTCGCGCCACTCAGTCCGTTCGCGCTGCTCACGTTGAGCAGGGCTGCCAGCCTGGCCTCGACCGGGTCGGGGTCCTCACCCGGGTCGCTGGAAGTGTCGTGCGTCGAGTCGGCGCCGCTGACAGGTGGGGCGGACGCACCCGCGGGGAGTTGTTTCGGAACGTAGCGCACCGTGATTCCGACTGCCGCAGTGATTGCCTCCCGCAGCGGAGCAGCACCGAACGCCTTGAACGCCTCAAGATCTGATCTGCTGGCAATGCCCACTGTCAGCACGTCCTCTTCGAGCTCGAGGGGCACCACTGCACGGACCGCGTTCCATGCCTCACGATCTTGCTCCAGGATCTCCTCAAGCAACTCGGGCCACATGTCACGCAATTCAGCGATCGTCACCGGCTCAAGCGCGGGTGCCGTGCTCTGCGCGGCTGGTGCGCCTGATCCAGCTGCATCGGTGCGCAGGAATTCACGTGCCGAGCGCAGCGTATTGATGATGTCAGTGGCCGGAGGAGCTGGAGGAGCTGGAGAAGCTGG
>CAZTBS010000024.1:7183-28292 GCA_964612125.1 uncultured Leucobacter sp.
AGCTGGAGAAGCTGGCGCAACTGCAGGAGCAGGTGGCACCGGCGCGGGTACAGACGCAGGTGCAGCTTCTGACACAGCGCTGATCGGAGCTGATGCAGCAGCAGGAGCGCGGGTAGCGAGTGCACGAGCGATCATGAGTTCGAGATGGAGTCGCGGTGCAGTAGCCCCACTCATGCGATCGAGTGCAGTGCTGACGGTATCTGCGACGCGAGACAGTTCACCGCCCGCAAATGCTCGCGACTGTTCGAACATGCGTTGCAGTTGCGCTTCGGGAACCCCACGGAATACTGCCGCAGCGCCATCTACCGAGGTAGCGTTCACCACGATGAGGTCGCGCAGACGTTCGAGCAAATCTTCAACGAACCGCCGCGGGTCTTGCCCGGTCTGGATAACACGGTCACTCGCTTGGAATGCTGCGGCCGCATCGCCGACGGCGAGCGCTTCAACCACCGCGTCCAGCAACTCAGCACTCGTGAATCCGAGCAGACCAGTCGCCCGCTCCAGACTGACATGGTTCCCCTCGCTGCCAGCGATGAGCTGATCAAGGATGCTCAGGGTGTCGCGCACTGATCCTCCGCCAGCCCGAACAACCAGTGGCAACACGCCACCCTCGACCTCGACCCCTTCTTGCGCGCACAGCGACTGGGTGTAGTCGATCAACGCGGCGGGAGCGATCAAGCGGAACGGGTAGTGATGCGTGCGCGACCGGATGGTACCGATGACCTTTTCCGGCTCGGTCGTCGCGAAAATGAACTTCACGTGCGGCGGCGGCTCTTCAACAATTTTGAGCAGTGCGTTGAACCCGCCGGGGGTCACCATGTGCGCTTCGTCAATAATGAAGATCTTGTAGCGGTCGCGTGCCGGGGCAAACACCGCTCGTTCGCGCAAGTCACGCGCGTCGTCCACACCGCCGTGGCTTGCCGCGTCAATTTCGACCACGTCAAGCGAACCGCCGCCATCGCGGCCCAGCTCAACACAACTGGGGCAGACACCGCAGGGCGTGTCCGTGGGCCCCTCTGCACAGTTCAGGCAGCGGGCGAGCACCCGCGCTGAGGTCGTCTTCCCACAGCCGCGCGGACCGCTGAACAGATAGGCGTGTCCAATGCGTCCATTCCGCAGCGCAGTCATGAGCGGCTCAGTGACATGCGCCTGCCCGATCATTTCGGAAAAGCCTTCTGGCCGGTAACGGCGATACAGTGCGGTAGCCACCCACCCATGCTATCGGCGGGCACAGACAGTCACCCGGGAAGCGCGGCCCCCGGAGCGATCGCACGCACGAGCTGCCAGGTTTGACGTGCGATCTCCGCCTCTTCATCGGTGGGAACCACCAGCACCGCGGTGCGAGATGCATCACTACTGATCCGACGCGCGCCCGCGTTCGGAGCCGCATTCCGTGTGGCATCGATCTCAATGCCGCACCAGCCGAGACCCGCACACGCTGCCGCCCGGGTAGGTGCATGGTTTTCCCCCACACCTGCGGTGAACACGATCGCATCTGCGCCGCCGAGCTCAGTGAGATATGCCCCCACATAGTGGCGGATCCGCCGCACATACACATCGAACGCCAGCTGGGCGGTTGCCGAACCCGCGCCGGCTGCTGCCCACACATCACGCATATCGTTGGTGCCCGTGAGCCCGACTAGACCAGAACGATGGTTCAGCAGCTGGTCGAGCTGATCCACGGTGAACCCCTTGCGCAGCAGATGTAACACCACTCCCGGATCGAGGTCGCCGCTGCGGGTTCCCATCACCAGCCCCTCGAGCGGGGTCAGGCCCATAGAGGTCGCCACCGAGCGGCCCCCGTCGACCGCGCAGGCGGACGCGCCATTGCCGAGATGAAGAATAATCAGTTTGAGTTCGCTGAGCGGGCGGCCCAGATACTCTGCGGCGCGTTGCGAAACCACCTGATGGGAGGTGCCGTGAAACCCGTAGCGGCGGATCCCCTGGGCGGCGGCTAACTCCGCGTCGAGCGCATAGGTGAACGCCTCTGCTGGCATGGTTTGGTGAAATGCTGTGTCGAAGACCGCAATGTGCGGCACATGGGGAAACGCGGCGCGCGCAGCCGAGATCGCCTGATAGTGACCAGGATTGTGCAGAGGCGCGAGATCTGAGAGCTGCAGGATCCGCTCCGCCACCGTGTCATTAATGAGGGTCGGTGCAACAAATTCGCTCCCGCCCTGCACCACACGGTGTCCAACCGCAGCCAATTGCGAGTCGGTGAGCGGGGTGCCTGTTTCGGCGAAGACATCGAGCATTGCGGCAAAACCCGCATGATGGTCGTGGATCGGCAATTCGATCTCCACACGCGCGTCACCGGCGCGATGCATGACTCGGCCGCACGCCTCCCCGATCCGCTCGATCAATCCCGATGCTGCACGCTGCTCGGTCTGCGGGTCAATCAGCTGGTACTTAATGGAGGATGATCCACTGTTGACGACCAGAATCAGACTCACGATTGCGCACCCTTCGTCATGCCTGCCTGCACCGCAGTGATCGCGACAGTATTCAGGATGTCTTCGACTGTTGCACCTCGGGAAAGATCATTCACTGGGCGGTTGAGACCCTGCAGCACCGGCCCAACGGCGACGGCGCCAGCAGAACGCTGCACCGCCTTGTAGGTGTTGTTGCCGGTGTTCAGATCGGGGAAGATGAACACCGTGGCGCGACCAGCAACCTCTGAACCTGGCATTTTCGACGCACCGGTCACGGGGTCTGCGGCAGCGTCGTACTGAATCGGTCCTTCAATCAGCAGATCTGGGCGAGCGGCCTGGGCGAGCGCCGTTGCTTGCCGCACCTTCTCCACGTCGGCGCCACTTCCCGAGTCGCCGGTTGAGTAGGACAGCATCGCCACCCGCGGCTCGACTCCAAACTGCACCGCGGTCTCAGCAGAAGAGATCGCGATATCTGCCAGCTGCGCTGCAGTTGGGTCGGGATTCACCGCACAGTCACCATACACAAGCACGCGGTCGGCGAGTGCCATAAAAAACACACTCGAAACTACGGACACACCCGGCTTCGTTTTGATGATTTCGAGACTCGGACGAATCGTGTGCGCGGTGGTGTGCGCAGCTCCCGAGACCATGCCATCGGCGTAGCCCTGCTGCACCAGCATGGTGCCGAAGTAACTGCTGTCAGTGACGCGCTCGAGGGCTTCTTCGAGGGTGACGCCCTTGTGCGCACGCAGGCGCGCGTACTCGACCGCGAAAGTCTCGCGCAGTGGGGAGGTGGTCGGGTCCACCACCGCTGCATCGTCAAGCGACAAGCCCAGTGCTGCGGCACGCTTACGCACCGCAGATTCGTCTCCCAAGATCGTTAATTGCGCGATACCACGGGCCAGCAGGGTGTGTGCGGCACGCAGGATGCGATCGTCTTCGCCTTCGGGCAGCACGATGTGGGCACGCGCAGCGGCTGCCCGTTCGAACAGCTCGTAAGCGAACATGATCGGGGTGCGCACCTCGCCGCGATACAGTTCCAGCCGTTCACGCAACAGCGCAGTGTCAACGTGCTGGTGAAACAGGCCAATCACGGTGTCCAAACGCACCGGTTCGTCGGCCGTCAACAGACCTCGGGCACGCACGATCCGCTGCGCCGTGTCAAACGTGCCCAGGCCAGTGCGAATCACGGGCAGCCCAGATCCGATGCCGTCAAGCAGGCGCAGCACATCCGGGGAGAGTGCAAAGTCGCCGTTCAACACCACCGCCGCAAGTTTCGGGAATGTCGGCGCCTCGTGGGCCATGGTGACCGCAAGCAGCGTCTCTGCGCGGTCCGCAGCAATCACCACCGCTGAGCCGTCGAGTAGTCGCGGCAGCACGTGCTCCATTGACATACCCGCAATCACAATCTGTCGCACCTCACGTGCGAGCAGCTCCTCAGCACCGCGGATCAACTCACCGTCAACGGCGCGCAATACCGCCGAAACCGGCGGAGCCACCAAGGACACTTCTTCTGGAAGCGCCCACACCGGGGTGTGCGAAGGTACGGCTGCACGCACTGCGGCAGTGATGTCAGTGATCGCGAGTGGATCCGCGCGGTTCACAAGCGTGGCGAGCACGCTGGCGTGTGCGGCCTGCAATTCGTGTACGCCAATCTCTGCGACCTGCGCAATCTCTGCCGCGGTGCGCGGTTCCGACTGACCAAGTGTCTCCGCGCCTTCGTGCGCGCGGCCGCTCACGATCAACAGCACCGGAGTGTCGAGGTTCGCGGCAATGCGCGCGTTGAACGCAAGCTCGGTGGGCACGGCCACATCGGTGTAGTCGCTACCCACCACCACGACGGCATCACACCGCGCCTTCAGTGCTTGATAGGCGGCGACAATACGGGCGAGCGCCGAGTCAGGATCTTCATGTGCCTCGTCATAGCTGGCACCGATGCAATCGGCATAGTCGACGTCTGCCGTGGCACGGCTCAGCAGAAGCTCCAACACCCGATCCCGTGTGTCTCCGGCACGAATGAGCGGGCGAAATACACCCACCCGTGGCGCATCGACAAGCAACGCGTCAAGCACACCGAGCGCAACCGCGCTCTTTCCGGATCTGCCTTCGGCAGAGGTCAAGTAGATAGAGGCGACCACGCTCCCCATCGTAGACCCGACAGGATACGAAAGACCCCCCACGCACCCGATAGAGCCCGGCTACCCTTGCTGCATTTCTGCCCTGGGGGAGTTCACCGAGATACCGCCACGTGGGGGGCTCACACAGTCTAGCGGAAGACCCGCAGTGTGCCGTACCGGCTAGTGTTTGCCCTGCGCGGCGACCGCAGCGGCACCGGCTGCGGCAGCTTCCGGATCAAGGTAGCGGCCTGGCCCAGCGGGCGACCCGTCTGCGTTGATGTCGTAGACCAGCGGCATGCCGGTCGGGATGTTCAGCGCGGCAATGTCTGCATCGCTGATGCCGTCAAGGTGCTTCACGAGCGCCCGCAAAGAGTTGCCGTGCGCGGTGACCAACACGGTTTGCCCAGCGTTGAGATCACGCAGAATCTCATTTTCCCAATAAGGAACGAGTCGATCGATGACGTCTTTCAGGCACTCGGTCTGCGGGCGCACTCCATCAATGCCGACGTAGCGCGGATCATTCGCCTGCGACCATTCGCTGGCATCGTCCAGCGCCGGCGGAGGGGTGTCGAAGGAGCGGCGCCACTGCATGAACTGCTCTTCGCCGTACTTCGCGAGCGTTTCCGCTTTGTCGAGCCCCTGCAGTGCGCCGTAGTGGCGCTCGTTCAGTCGCCACGAACGGCGTACCGGGATCCACAAGCGATCAGCGGTGTCAAGCGCAAGATTGGCGGTCTGGATGGCTCGACTGAGCACCGAAGTATGCAACACGTCGGGTGCGAGCCCTGCTTCAGAGATGAGCTCACCAGCACGCGCAGCCTCGGTCTTGCCCTTCTCGGTGAGGCGCACGTCGACCCACCCGGTGAAGAGATTCTTCTCATTCCACTCGCTCTGGCCATGGCGCAACAGAATCAAGGTGTTCGTCGTCATGGCTCCTAGCCTACAGCCGTGGCAGCCGAGGCACCTCGCGAGTGCGGCCAGCGTCACTGGGCACGATCACTTCCTGGGAGGCTGCGATCTGCTCCCCGGTGGGCCCGGTGACGACGAATTCCGCATCTTCGGGCACCGCACGCTTCAGCAAGGCCAGCGCGATTCCGCCCCACTCGTAGTGCAAGGCCGCACGAGTGATACGCCCGACCGGTTTCGCATCGGCGGATCCGGCATCCTCAGCACGGAACACGCGTGTTCCCGCGGTGGGAAGTTCTCCACCCGAACCATCGAGGTGCAGCAGCACTAATCGCCGTGGCGGATGTCCGAGATTGTGCACCTTCGCGACGGTTTCTTGGCCGCGATAGCACCCCTTGTTCAGGTGTACCGCGGTGCGTAACCAGTCAAACTCGTGCGGTAACGCACGCTCGTCGACCTCGCCGTGGAAGCTCGGCCGCCACGCCCGGATCTCGAGTGCGTCCAGTGAGCTCGTTCCCGCTGCGCGCAGCGCACCCGCCGCGACGAGATCGGCAATCGCCGGCAGGTCTGACCGCTCGAACACCATCTGCACCATGTGCCAGTCGCTACCCGGATGGTTGCCTCGCGCATACTGTGCGCCACCACCGAGCGTGCTACTCCACGGATCTTGCCACTCGATACTCGCACGGCCAAGCCCACGCAGCGCGGCCACTGCCGAGCCGCCCTCACTCACGCACACGGCCGCATGGGTATCTGAGAGGTCGTGCACCTCGACGCGCAGGGTGAAACGCATGCGCTGCAAGAACGCACACAGCGACTCCGCTTCTCCCTCGTCGACGAGCAACCAGCTCCGCTCACCGTCATCGGTGATGCGAATCGCATGCTCAATGTGTCCCTGCGGATCAAGCAGCAGCGTCTCGGTAGACTCACCCGGCGCCAAATCATGCAGGCGCTGGCTCGTCATCGAATCCAGCCAACGCAAGCGGTCCGGTCCGTCGACCACGACGATCCCGCGATGGCTCAAACTGACCGCGGCAGACCCTTCGGCAAACGCACGCTGCTCGATGAGCGGAGCACCAAAGTGAGAGGCAGCGCCGCTGGAAGCATCAGCGACTGCCCCGGGCAGCGCCAGAAATGGGTCGACCACGCGAGCCAGGAACGCCTAGCGCTGACCCTTGAAAAGCTTGTAAATGACCGTTCCAGACACCCAGGCGATCGCGAGAGTGGCAAGGCCGAGCAAGCCGGTGAAGAAGAGTTCGAGAGCAAGCATGGAAAAAGTCTAGCAGCGCAAACTAGCCAAGGATCAGCATGCCGAGGGCATCGATCAGAGCGATGATGACCACGGCACCGGCGATGCTGAATGCGGTGCGCGTGATGAACCCCACTCGCTCCGCGGTGCCCAGCTGCAACGCGAAGGTAGCGAGGGTGCTCACCCCAATCGCGAGGGCCAACCATTGGAATCGCGCTTCCCCTGGCACCCACAGGGTCACCAGGGTGCCAAAGACGGCAGCGAGCGCCCACGCCGTGATCATGCGTGGCACATGCCACGGATGCTTCTCAGGGAGGCGCTGTTCGGTCATTCCCTCATCCTCCCACACCCCTCGCGGCGGCTGCCTCGGTAATATGGTGTCGGTGCCAGCGCATTCCGCGCGGCGGAGGGAGCGCGATCGTTGCAGCTGCTCTGCCTCACAGATGGCGACCCGGGAACCGCGCTCCCCGGCCTTGACCTTCTCCCGCATGAGCTGCGCACATCGCCACTGCCGATACGCGTGCCGGCGAGCGCTGCTGCGCGATTCGACTTGATTTTGGTTGACGCCACGCGGGATCCACGGCGTGGCCGATCTGTCTGTCTGGAACTCGCGTCTGATTGCCCAACGCCGCGACTGCTCCTGATTACTGAGACCGCGCTTGCCGCGGTTACCCCCGAGTGGGGTATCAGCGATGTGCTGTTGCCGGGCGCGAGCCCCGCAGAGATCGACTTACGCCTGCGTCTATCGCAGGCACGCAGGGGCACTATCGAAGCGGCCGATGCGGCCTCCCATACGGCGATCAGTATCGCTGGAGTGGTCATCGATGAAGGTAACTTCACCGCCCGCGTGCATCAGCGCACCCTTGACCTCACCTACAAAGAGTTTGAGCTGCTGCACTACTTGGCGGGGCACCCTGGCCGCGTGTTTACCCGCGAGCAGCTGCTGAGCGAAGTATGGGGAACCGACTACTTCGGTGGCACTCGCACGGTTGACGTGCATGTGCGACGTCTACGGGCCAAGCTCGGGGAGCATGAGGGCTTGATCAGCACGGTGCGCGGAGTAGGGTACGGCTTCGCTCGCGAACGCGACGATTCGGGGGCGTGATGGCTCTGCAGCAGCGACAACTCGATCCGGCGAACAAATCGCAGGTGAGCGCAGCGCGCGAACTCATCGCAGCTGCGGCGCGGGTAGACGGCACACCGGCAATTTCTGATCAGGCCCTAATTTCCGCACTCGCTGGCCACCGCGCACTCTTCGCGTACTTCGATGACACAACCGCGGTTCCCAGCACCGCGATCGCGGTCGGCGTCATTGGCGAGGCAGAACTTGATCTGGTGGTGCATCCCGCACGGCGGGGCGCCGGATACGGCAGCGCTGCGCTCGCGCTGCTGCTGCGGGAAGCCAAACCTTCCGACACGGAGGGCCTACGCGCGTGGGTCCACGGCGAGCAAGCTGCCGCGACCCATCTGCTGCGCAAGACGGGCTTCACACCCGAACGTACGCTCTACCGCATGGCGCTCGATCCCGCTCTCCTGCCGCAGGCAATTGCCGACGCGCGCCCGCTGCCGCAGGGTTTTCGCACGAGAACCTTCGATCCACTGAATCCCCACGATGCCGAATCTTGGGTGCAGGTCAACGCCGCGGCATTTGCGGATCACCCCGAGCAGGGATCGGTCACACTCGGCGATTTTGCGCAGTTGCGCGCAGAGCCCTGGTTCGACCCGGCAGATCTCATCTTTGCCATCGACGAAGACAGCGACGCAGTGGTGGGTTTCACCTGGGTGAAGACGCTGCGGGGCGACGGGGCAACAGAGAACGGGCAGGCAACGGAGACAGAACTGTACGTACTCGGGGTGGATCCCGGCCACGCTGGCAGCGGTCTCGGCGCGGCCTTGCTGGGCGTCACCCTGTCGCGCATGCAGATGCATCAACCCAGTCGCATCACCCTGTACGTTGACGGCAGTAATACCCGTGCACGCGCCCTCTATCAGCGTGCTGGCTTCATCGACGACACTGTCAGCACACAGTGGCACCGAAACAACGGGTGAACGCACGGCCTGTCTGCACGCGCATGGCTGCGGTTTGACACAATGGGGGCATGACCGATAGCACCGAGGTGTCCCCGCCGTTCGCACCCCAGCCTGCGTTGGATGCGCCTCGCCGTGGGGCGAGCAGCGATACCGACCTACCCATCGACCGCTATATCGATCGCGAACTGAGCTGGCTGGCCTTCAACCAGCGAGTGTTGGAGCTAGCCGAAGATCCTTCCATTCCGGTACTTGAACGTGCGAACTTTCTTGCCATCTTCGCCTCTAACCTCGATGAGTTCTTTATGGTGCGTGTGGCTGGACTCAAGCGCCGCATTCTCACCGGGCTCGCGGTGCCCACCAACGTGGGTCGGTCTCCTGCCGACGTGCTGGCTGACATCAACCGCACGGCATACGAACTACAGCTGCGACACGCACGCTGCTGGGCTGAGCAGGTGCGACCGGCATTGGAAGCAGCGGGTGTTCGCTTCGTGAAGTGGGGCACACTCGATGCCGCCGATCGCGAGATTCTGACGCACTACTACGAACAGCACATCTACCCCGTGTTGATGCCGCTGGCGGTTGACCCGGCCCACCCGTTCCCCTACATCTCTGGCCGAGCGCTGAATCTCTCGATCCGGGTGCGCAATCCGCGCAGCGACAAGATCGAGTTCGCCCGGTTGAAGGTGCCGCAGATGATCCCGCGGTATGTACGGGTGGATCAGCGCGAATCGGTCGATAGTGTGCGCTTCATCGCCCTCGAAGAGCTCATCGCGAACCAACTCGATGGCCTGTTCCCCGGCATGGAGGTGATCGACCACCACGTCTTCCGTGTCACCCGCAACGAAGACGTTGAGATCGAAGAAGACGAAACCGAGAACCTGATTCAGGCACTCGAGAAGGAACTCCTCCGCCGGCGCTTCGGCCCCCCCATCCGTCTCGAAATATCGGACGATATGGACCAGGCGACACTCGACTTGCTGGTCAGCGAGTTCGACATTGATCAGGAACAGGTCTACACCCTGCCAGCTCCGCTCGATCTCAGTGGCTTGTTTGCGCTGAATCGGCTCGAGCGACCCGACCTCAAATTCCAGCCGCATATTCCGGTGACCCACCCGAGCTTTCGGCCCAACACTCCGAGCGAGAAACCGGATATCTTCCGCGCGATTTCCCGGCGTGAAGTTCTGGTGCATCACCCCTATGAATCGTTTGCGACCAGCGTGCAGGCATTCGTTGAACAGGCCGCAGTGGATCCTGACGTGCTGGCAATCAAACAGACCCTGTATCGCACCTCCGGAGACAGCCCCATTGTGGCCGCGCTCATCAAGGCCGCAGAGGCCGGAAAGCAGGTACTCGCCCTCGTCGAGATCAAGGCACGCTTTGATGAAGAGGCGAACATCACCTGGGCTCGCAAGCTCGAGCAGGCTGGGGTGCACGTGGTGTATGGCCTCGTGGGGCTGAAGACCCACTGCAAGCTGGTGCACGTCATTCGAGAAGAGCAGGGGCGCCTGATCCACTATTGCCACATCGGCACGGGTAACTACAACCCGAAGACGAGCCGCATCTACGAAGATTTTGGCCTGTTCACATCGTCGCCGGAGGTGGGGCGCGACGTGACGAAACTCTTTAACGTGCTCTCGGGCTACGCCATCGAGACGAGCTACGACCGCTTGCTGGTGGCCCCGGAAGGGCTGCGGGCTGGCCTCCTGAAGCGCATCGAACGCGAGGCAGAGCACGCCCGTGCTGGCTTGCCCAGTGGCATCAAATTCAAGGCGAACAGCATGGTCGATGAGCAGATCATCGACGCGCTGTATCGCGCAAGCCAGGCCGGGGTGCCGATCGAGATTTGGGTGCGCGGCATCTGCTCGATTCGTGCGGGCGTGCCCGGGCTCTCCGAGACCATTCAGGTGCGATCAGTGCTTGGGAGATACCTCGAGCACTCGCGCATCTACGCCTTTGCGAACAACGGTGACCCCGAGGTGTTCATTGGCTCCGCGGACCTGATGCACCGCAACCTTGATCGTCGCATCGAGGTGTTGGTGCGAATCGTCGAGCGCGACCACCTCGCCCGCATCGATCGCTTCTTCGATTTCGCGTTCAGCGACGAAGTCTCTTCGTGGCGCATGCTTCCCGACGGAAGCTGGCAGCGTCGCGCGGTGGCTGAGAACGGCACGGTGCTGCCCGATCTGCAAGATCTCGTGATGGTGGATCGCACCGAGGCGCGGTCGCGAGGGAGCCGATGAGCGCTCCGGTGCTTGCGGCTGGCACCGTGTGCTGGCGCCGCGTGAATAACACGGTGATGGTGCTCCTCGTGCACCGCACGAAGCAGCAGGATGTGTCTTTCCCGAAGGGAAAGCTTGATCCGGGCGAGAGCATGCCGCAAGCAGCCGTGCGAGAAACGCTGGAGGAAACAGGCCTGCAGGTGGCACTCGGGGTGAACCTGGGCATGATCCACTACCAGCTGCCCACCGGCGGCGAGAAAACCGTGCAGTACTGGGCCGCAGAGGTCACCGAAGCCGCGGTGCGGGTGTCGACGTTTGTGCCCAACAGTGAAATCGAGGCACTGGAATGGGTGCCACTCAGCAAGGCTCGGAAGCGCCTCAGCTACCCGGCGGATCAAGAAATCTTTGACGTCTTCGCGAGCCTGGCCGCGCGCGATGCACTGGATTCTTTTGCGGTGATTTTGCTGCGTCACGCCAAGGCTGAACCCCGCAGTGCCGCGTTTCCGAAGGACCGTTTGCGCCCATTGTCTGATGCTGGCGAAGACCAGGCCGAGAATCTGGTGCCGACGCTGCAGGCGTTTGCGCCAGCGCGGATCCTGTCGTCAAACGCCGAACGCTGCATGCGCACCGTTGCCCCCCTCGCCCACACCATGCAGAAAACCGTGCGAGTACACGAGGGCCTGAGCCAGGATGCCTGGGATGCGGGCGAGACCGCGGAGCTGCGCCGGGCTATCGGCAAGGTGGTGCGCAAGGGAAAGACCGCGATTATCTGTACGCACCGACCGGTGCTGCCCGATGCAGCTCGCGAGATCGCTCTGGCAACCGGCAGCCTGCCCGGTGATTACCTGCGAGAAGCTGCCGAACTCCCACCGGCCGGGTTTTCGGTGTTCCATCTTTCAAGCAAGCACCCAGGCAGTGGCATCCTGGGAGTGGAAACCTACCCCATCAAGGCATAGTTGCGCGAGCGCGCAGCGGTTCGGGTGCGCGCCAGCGAAACGCCAGCACGCACCCCCACCTGCTAGGCGTGCGGCATCACGACCGCGCGACCTGAGAGCTTTCCGTCGTGCAGGTCGTGGTAGGCCTGCAGGGCATCTGCCATGGCATAGCGCTTCACACTCGGCTTGATCTTGCCATCGCGGTACAGCGCCGCCACCTCGTAGAGCTCTTCGATCGTGCCCCAGTAGGTGTTCGTCAGCTCTGCCTCATACGGATTGGAGTAAAAGTCCCAGCTGGTCGGGCCACCAGCGACACCCACCACGGTAATGCGACCCTGCCGACGCACCACCTGCTGTGCAAGTTTGATGGTCGGAGTCACCCCGACAAAGTCAAACACGGCGTCTACGCCCTGGCCACCGGTCAGCTCACGGATCCGCGCAGCTTGATCATCGCCACCGGGTACGGTGATGGCGCCGTTCCTCTCAGCTTCGGCCATCGCCTCTGGCTTCATATCGGTGGCAATCACCTGTGCGCCAGTGATGGCGCCCAGAATCTGCACGGCAAGCTGCCCGAGGCCGCCCAAGCCGATGACCAGCGCGCTGCGACCGCCACCCGCAAGCTTTGGCAGCGAATTCTTAATGGCGTGGTAGGGGGTAAGACCTGCGTCCGCGAGCGGTGCCGCATCCACCGGGTCTGCGTCGCCGAGCGGTACCAGGTTGCGAGCGGGAACGGTCATGTACTCAGCCATGCCTCCGTCGCGGCCGAGCCCCGTGGCGAGGTAGGGCTGGGTTGCTGCGTTGTAGCAGTAGGTGTCTTGTCCACGTGAACACGCCGGGCAGGCGCCACAGCCGATGGGGCCGTACACAAGGTAGGCGTCACCCTTCACGAAGCCGGTCACGCCCGGGCCGACTTCCTCGATCCACCCCGCGTTTTCGTGCCCGAGGGTGTAGCTCGGTGCCAGCTGCTCGCCCATGCTCTCATCAAACTGCTCAAAAATGGCAACGTCGGAGTGGCAGGCCCCCGCACCGGCGATCTTCAACAGCACTTCTCCCGGACCAGGGGTGGGTCGATCGACTTCCTCGATGCTGGGGAATGTCTTCCACGCGGTAAAACGCACAGCCTTCATGGTGTTCCTTCCTCTCGGAAGCAGAGCCGGTGGCGCTGGGAACACGCCAGTGAGCGGCGCCGCTGCGCCTCAGCGTACTCCGCACACCGCAAAAAATCTCATGAAGCTTCAAGTATTTTCGGATTCCTCCAGAAAATACCCGTTAGGGAGTGGCAGACGCAGCGATTTCCTCGGTAATCAGCCACTCACGTGCGCCGTTCTCAGCCGCACCCATGGCGTTAATCGTTGCGCGGGTGCGTTCACGCACATCGGCATCAAACTCGGGCCACTGGCACACCCCCTGCGGCGCATCGGAGGCCACCGAACACCACTTGTAGACGCCGTTCTGTGTGTTGGTGGCAGCATTCCATGACACATCGTTGGTCGTCCAAGTACCGTCTTCCTGCAGCGCGAATTGCACGCGTAGCATCATGAACTCATTGTTCACCCGATACTCAGGCGGAGCCGACTCACTAATGGTGTTCCCCAGTCCATAGGCAATCCACCGCCCGTTGTAGACCTCCATCGGCTGCACGGAGTGAGTGTGGTGGTTGTACACGAAATCGAATAGACCGCTATCGACCAGCTGATGCGCGTTGCCCACCTGCTGCACGTCGGGCACGGTGGAGTATTCAGTACCCGCGTGCTGCACGCCGATCACGATGTCTGCCCCCGCATCGCGCGCCGCCTGCGCCTTGGCAATTGCCCGCGCCGGATCAAGCCCGAGTTCTGGCCCACCGTAGTCAACCTGCCAGTCATATTCAGCAGAGAGACCATTGAGCGAGAACGTCGAAGTAATGATGGCGATCTTGACCCCGTTCGCCTCAACGATCAGGGGAACATCGCGCTCACCCTCGGCGCGATACGAACCGGTGTGCGCAATCCCCACCGCATCAAGCCCATCGAGCGTTCGCAGCAGCCCCTCGGTGCCCATATCGACCGTGTGGTTGGAGGCTGTGGTACACACGTCGTACCCGATGTCTTTCACTGCCGCAGCAAGCTCCGGCGGGGTGCTGAAACTGGGGTACCCGTAGTAGGGACCGCCGACTGGCGCAAGCGGGGTCTCCATCTGGCAGATCGCCAAGTCGCTGCGCTCGAGATAGGCTCTCTGGCCTTCCAGCAACGGCACGAAATCGAAGTTCTGCCCCGCAGCGTTTGTCGGGATGGCGTACGGGGTCCACAACCCCTGATGGAACAGCAGATCACCCGTCACCACCACCGACACACAGTGGATGGTCGGGCAGGCTGGGCCTTTGCCCGGCTGCGGCTCGGGTTCCGGCTCGGGCTCCGGGGCCACCATCGGCGCGGGTTCGGGCACAGGCTCCGCCTCGGGGGCGCAGGCAGTGAGCGCAAACAGGGCAGCAAGCCCGATCGCGGTGGAAGCAACGAGCCGTTGGCGCCCGAGACACAGAATCCTCATAGCGAGATTGTAAGTCGTGAAGCTGACACCCCAGCTGTTCACCGACGTTCACTTGCTGTTTACCCAGAGGCAGAAGACTCGTCACATCAGATACGTAGCGTGACTGACGTGGGCAATCGCCTACTGTGCCAAAGATCACAGCAATCAGAAACGGAAACGACACGCAGTGAAGACTTCAGCTTCCATCAAGGCCGCCGCTATCGGCGGTATCGCGCTCCTCGCTCTCACCTCATGCGCCAGCAATGAGGGTGCCAGCACCGAGACCACCGACGCAGCCTCGTCGCTCTCCGGCTCGCTCTCTGGCGTCGGCGCCTCCTCAATGGGCGCAGCCCAGGAAGCGTGGATCGCTGGGTTCCAGACCGCCAACCCTGACGTCACCATCAACTACGACCCCGCCGGCTCCGGCGCGGGCCGCGAGACCTTCCAGCAAGGCGGCAGCGACTTCGCTGGCTCCGACCGCGCGTTCAAGGTCGACGAGATCACCGCTGGCCCCTTCGAGGCCTGCGCCGCGGACTCGGGCATCATCGAGCTCCCGATCTACGTCTCCCCGATCGCCGTCATCTTCAACCTCGACGGGGTTGATTCTCTGAACATGGATGCCGCAACCATTGCCAAGGTCTTCCGTGGCGAGATCACCAAGTGGAACGACCCGGCGATTGCCGCGCAGAACGAGGGCGTTGAACTGCCCGACCTGACCATCAACCCGGTGCACCGCTCCGACGAGTCGGGCACCACTGAGAACTTTGTTGAGTACCTCTCCGCAGCAGCGGGTGACGTGTGGACCGACGAGGTTTCGGGCGACTGGCCGACCGCGCTCGGTGGCGAGGCCGCACAGGGCACCTCCGGCGTCGTTGACACCGTCACCAACGGCGTGGGCACCATCGGCTATGCTGACGCGTCACGCGCCGAGGGCCTGGGCACCGTCGCAGTGAAGGTCGGCGACGAGTTCGTGCCGTACTCCCCCGAGGCTGCAGCTGCCATCGTCGACGCCTCGCCGCTCGCCAGCGAGACCGAAGAACGAGGCGCGGGCGATCTCGCTATCGTGCTCGACCGCAACACCGACGCTTCGGGTGTCTACCCGATCGTGCTCGTGAGCTACGCCATCGCCTGCGAGACCTACGCTGACAGCGCCAAGGTGGACCTGGTGAAGGGCTACCTGAGCTACATGGCCAGCGAAGAGGGCCAGCTCGCTTCGCAGGAGTCCGCGGGGAACGCCCCGATCTCGAACGATCTCCGCGAAAAGGTGAATGCGGCAATCGATCTGATCAGCTAGCCTCCGATCATGCGCTTCTGTACCGGGAACGATGTTCCCGGTACAGAAGCGCATCGGCCATGTTCTGCGCCTGCCCCGAACAAAGGATCCGCACGATGACCACGACCGCCCCGACGCTCAAGGCGAAGGCACGCATCGGAGATGTTGTCTTCTCCAGAACGGCCCTCTTCGCCGGCGGCATGATCCTGGTGACCCTCGCCGCCGTGGCGATCTTCCTCATCGCGCAGAGCATCCCCGCGTTCTTTGCCACCAGCGAGTCGGCCTCGATTCTGCCGAGCACCTTCTGGGCCTATGTATGGCCGCTCATTTTTGGCACCATCTGGGCCGCGCTCCTCGCACTCCTCATCGCGATGCCCATCTCCATCGGCATCGCGCTCTTCATCTCGCACTATGCACCCCGCAAGCTCGCACAGACCCTGGGCTACATCGTTGATCTGCTCGCAGCAGTGCCCAGCGTGGTGTTCGGTCTCTGGGGCATTGGCGTGTTGGCCCCTGCGGTGCAGCCGATCTACTCATGGCTGGTCGACAACCTGGGCTGGTTCCCACTCTTTGCCGGGCCCGTCTCTGGCACCGGTCGCACGATTCTCACCGCGGCGGTCGTGCTCGCGGTGATGATTCTGCCCATCATCACCGCCATGTGCCGCGAAGTGTTCCTGCAGACCCCGGTGCTGCACGAAGAAGCTGCGCTTGCACTCGGAGCCACACGTTGGGAAATGATCCGCATGGCAGTGCTGCCCTTCGGACGTTCCGGAATCGTTTCTGCAGCAATGCTAGGTCTCGGCCGCGCACTCGGCGAAACCATGGCCGTCGCGATGGTACTCTCCGCAACTGGACTCGTCAGTTTCAAGCTACTGACCTCCGAGAACCCGTCGACTATCGCCGCGAATATTGCGCTCAGCTTCCCTGAGGCCTACGGCGAGAACGTCAATGTGTTGATCGGCACCGGCCTGATTCTCTTCATCGTCACCTTCCTGGTCAACGCGATCGCCCGCTGGGCCGTCAACCGCCGGGCCGAGTTCTCGGGAGCGAACTAACCCATGAGCAGCATCGACGTTCGCATCGCCCCGAGTGGGTCACCGCTGTCGGGGAACCGCCTCCCTAAGGGAGCAGTCTGGGTCATTCTCGCGGCAAGCCTCCTGCTCTCGGCCGCCCTGTTTGCGCTCCTCGCGGCTGCATCCGGCGAATCGTTCAACTGGATCGGCACCGCGGTGGTGGGCGCGATCGTCTACCTCGCCGCTTCCACCGGCATCACCGCAGCAGTCGAAGGGCGCCGCCAGGCAACCAACCGCTTCGTCACGGGTCTCGTGACCCTCGCGTTCGTTGTGGCCATGGTGCCACTCATCTCAGTGGCGGTCACCGTCGTGGGTAACGGTCTTGCTCGTTTCGACCTCGAGTTTTTCAATTCCTCCATGCGGAACGTCACCGGCGAAGGCGGCGGCGCCCTGCACGCGATGATCGGTACGCTGCTCATCACCCTCGCCGCCACCGTCATTTCGGTGCCGCTGGGTCTCTTCACCTCGATTTACCTCGTCGAGTATGGTCGCGGCCGCTTCGCGAAGACCATCACCTTCCTCGTTGATGTCATGACCGGCATCCCCTCAATCGTCGCGGGTCTGTTTGCCTATGCACTGTTCGCACTGATCTTTGGCCCCGGCGTGCGCATGGGCATCATTGGCGCAATCGCACTTTCCGTGTTGATGATCCCGGTCGTGGTGCGGTCTAGCGAAGAGATGCTGCGCCTGGTGCCGAACGAACTCCGCGAGGCTTCGTACGCGCTGGGTGTGCCGAAGTGGCTCACCATCCTGAAGGTCGTGTTGCCCACCGCAATCGCGGGCATCACCACCGGCATCATGCTCTCGATTTCGCGCGTGATCGGCGAGACCGCTCCGCTACTCATCACCGCCGGCTTCACCGCGAGCATGAACTACAACCTGTTCCAAGACCGCATGCAGTCGCTGCCGGTGTACGTCTACACGCAGTTCGCCAACCAGGGCAACCCCGCATGGGCCTTCCTCGACCGCGCCTGGGCTGCCGCGTTGGTCTTGATCCTGATCGTGATGCTCCTGAACCTGCTCGCGCGCCTCGTCGCCAAGTATTTCTCACCCAAGACCGGCCGCTAGCCCGGCCACCAAGACGCGCAGTCCTGATCCACCCCCGAACGAAAGAACCCAGCGAAATGTCGAAACGTATTGAGGTCAACGACCTGAACGTCTACTACGGGAACTTCCTGGCGGTGGAGGGCGTCTCGATGACCATCGAACCTCGCAGCGTCACCGCGTTCATCGGCCCTTCGGGCTGTGGAAAGTCGACATTCTTGCGCACGCTCAACCGCATGCACGAGGTGATTCCTGGCGCCCGCGTTGAGGGCGAAGTGCTGCTCGACGGCGAAGATCTGTACGCACCCGGTGTCGATCCGGTCATGGTGCGCCGACAGGTTGGCATGGTGTTCCAGCGCCCGAACCCCTTCCCTACGATGTCGATCCGCGAGAATGTGCTCGCGGGGGTGCGGCTCAACAACAGTCGCATCTCGAAGGGTGACGCCGAGGAACTCGTGGAGCGATCGCTGTCTGGCGCGAACCTCTGGAACGAGGTCAAAGATCGTCTCGACAAGCCGGGATCAGGTCTGTCGGGCGGACAGCAACAGCGTCTGTGTATCGCGCGTGCGATTGCGGTGCAGCCGGAAGTCCTGCTGATGGATGAACCGTGTTCGGCGCTCGACCCCATCTCAACGCTCGCCATCGAAGACCTCATCGACGAACTGAAGAGCGACTACACGATTGTGATCGTGACGCACAACATGCAGCAGGCCTCACGCGTGTCTGATCGCACCGCATTCTTCAATATCGCAGGCACGGGTAAGCCCGGCAAGCTGATCGAATACGACGAGACGCGCACGATCTTCTCGACGCCATCCGTACAGGCAACCGAAGACTACGTCTCCGGCCGCTTCGGGTAAACCCGCCACAGCAGTGCATGTGCGATGCACCGCGCGCCCGCACCACGGACAGTAGGCTAAGACGTATGAGTGGCATGTGGATCAACGATGACACTGTACGCTGGGCGATCGGGGGTCGGCCCGCGTCTGCAGAGGATGCGGTCGCGGCGCTCGCCGAGCGCCCCCTGCTGCTGCTGATGCACGGCTACGGTTCTTTCGAAGGGGATCTCATCGCCCTCGCTCCGCAGTTGCCGGAGGCGTTCGTCTGCGCCTCGCCGCGCGCGCCGCTGGTCGCGCCACCACCCGTGGTGAACGGCTTCGCCTGGTTTCCGATCCCCTTCGCACCCGATGGCACGGTCGCGCCGCACGAGCCGCCTGCCGCCTTCGAGGGCTCGGCGCCCCACACCGCCGCACTCGCGATGCTCGACTGGTTCGATGCACTCGATGCCCGCGTGAGCGGCGGGCTCGGCGCCGCGGCGCTGATGGGTTTCTCGCAGGGCGGCGCGATGGTCACCTCGATGCTGCGCCTGCGACCCGAGCGCTTTGCCTGCGGCGTCAACTGCTCGGGCTTCGTCGCCCCGGGCGCATTCGACGCGGACGCGCGGCTGTCACAGCTGCGCCCGCCGCTGTTCTGGGGGCGCGACGAGGCCGATCCCATCCTCAGCGCGGAACGGGTGCGTCTGACCGCCGAATGGGCTCCCGCGCACACTGCGCTCGAAGCGCATCTCTACCCGGGCATCGGGCACGCCATCAGCGCGGCGGAGGTCGCGGATATTGCGACATTTTTGACGAGGCAGCTGCAACGCGTAGAACGGGCCTGATCGCAGTGGCCACGGCACACAACAGCCGACGCGCGGGCAACAAGACCCAGCACGTCTATGATTACGTGCTCGAGCGGATCGTTGATGGCAGTTATGCGGCCGGTAGCTCCCTGAACATCGGGGTACTCGCCGAAGAAACTGGGGTCAGTCTGATCCCCACGCGTGAAGCCCTGCGCCGCTTGGAATCAGAAGGGCTCATCGAGTTTCTCTTCCATCGCGGTGTGCGCGTGCGTGAACTGAGCATCGATGAGTACCGCGACATCATGCAAGTGGAGGCAGTGCTCGAGGGTTTGGCTGTGGGCCTCGCTGCGCCACTCCTCACCCCCGAAGATCTGCAGCGCGCCCGCGAGCTCAACACGCAGATGAACGATGCGTACCGTGCCGGGGATTTCTCGGGCTACAACGAGGGATCTCTCGAGTTCCATCGCATTCTGCGGGCCCCGTGCCCGAACCACCACCTCCGTGATCAACTCGACCGTGGAAGGTCACGGGTAGCTGCCGTACGCGCAGCGGTGGTCGGATACCGCGGGGCGGTCGCACAGCGGCTGAGTGACGAACACGAGCACCTGCTCGACCGTATTGCTGCCGGTGCACCCGCAGCAGAAATTGAGGCATTGATGCGCGCGCACCGTGAAGGCACGATCGCGCACGACTCCCTCAATTTGTTGCGCGGCGCCGCTCAGCCAAATGACACTGCCCGCACCGAGATTACGGACACCGAGGCACCTGTATGACACGCGTCGCCCTGGTGCAGATTGCGAGCCCCGACACTGAATCGCGTGCACAGCGGATCGCGCGCGTGGAGAAACTGCTACGTTCGCACGCCGAGGCAGGAGTCGACCTGTTCGTGCTCCCGGAGCTGTGGAGCACGGGCTACTTTGCATTTGAGCGCTATGCGGAGCTCGCAGAGACTCTTGACGGCCCGACGATCAGCATGTGCCGTCGCGTTGCGCACGAGCTCGGCGCCTGGATCCACCTGGGCAGTGTGATCGAACGCGCCGATGACGGCGCCCTGCACAACACCGCCGCGCTCATTGATGACCGCGGGCAGATCGTGCATCAGTACCGAAAGATCCACGTGTTCGGCTACCAATCGCTGGAGGCGCAGCTGCTCACTCCGGGTTCTCAGCTCGCCGTGTCTGACAGCCCACTGGGCAAGCTCGCGAGCACCACCTGCTACGATCTGCGGTTCCCCGGGCTGTGGCTTGAACTGGGAGCGCGCGAGGCCGAAGCCGTAGTGGTGCCAGCGGCATGGCCTGCCGCACGGCGCGCTCACTGGCAACTTCTGACAGAGGCACGCGCCGTTGAGCACCAGATGTGGGTGATCGCAGTGAACGCGTGCGGTGAGCAAACGGGGGTCGAGCTGGGTGGCTGCAGCCGTGTGGTCGATCCGTGGGGTCGAGTGGTCGCCGAGTGCTCTGCCACCGCTGAGGAGGTCGTGATTGTGGATCTCGACCCCGCACTCGTGGCCGAGGTGCGAGCGGAGTTTCCGGTGCTCGGGGATCGCCTGGCACCCGAGGCCTACCCCGCTTTGGGCTAGCTGATCCACCCGCACGGCATCGTTTTGGCGCTGCTCGTGCGAAGCGCTAGAGTAGCTGTTGCGCTTCGGCGTAATCGGGATGTGGCGCAGCTTGGTAGCGCACGTCGTTCGGGACGACGGGGTCGCAG
>CAZTBS010000025.1:0-18651 GCA_964612125.1 uncultured Leucobacter sp.
CCACAGTCGGCTCCGAGTGATCGGCCCTCACTTCCCGGTGTTTTGCAGGGGAGTGAGGGCCTTTCTCGTCTGTCGCCGGAAGCTGCTGGCCGCGATGTGCTGGTTGCGCCGCAGTGGATCAGCCAGCGAGTGATGCTTCACAGCATTCTGACCAGTGCGCGCTTCTTTTCGAAGTATGCGTGATCGGACATGGTGCCATCGGCCCGCTGTTGCTCGAGTTCCTCAATCGCCGCAATGATGATTTCCTGTTGTTCCGCGCGGGTGTCAGCGTCAAGGGTGTGCTCTTCGCGGATCTTCATCAGTGGCCCTCCTGTCTCGCGGCGTCGGCGGTAATTCTTGAATCGGGTTGCAGCGCATGGCCCTGTGTGCGGTCGCGCGGTTAGCCGAAGATCATTGGCCGGTCATCTTCGTCATCGAAGCTCGCGTACAGCAGCGAGGGGTCGATATCGCACACGACCGGCACGTGGTCACTGGGGCCGTCACCTTTGCGCTCGTCACGCGCAATGTCGGCACCGGTGACCGCATCGGCAAAGGCCGGCGAACCGAGGATGAAGTCGATACGCATGCCCTGGTTCTTTGGAAACTTGCCCGCCTTGTAATCCCAGAAGGTGAAGCCTTCCGGCACGATGGGCCGCACCACGTCGACCACGGTCGGTGCGAACGACGCGAATAGCGAGCGCTCATCCGGCGAGACATGGGTGGATCGCCCCTCCACAAACGAGGGGTCTGCCATGTCGGCAGGGGTGGGTGCGATGTTCCAGTCGCCCATCAGCGCAAGTGGTAAATCAGGGTTTTCGGTGATCCACTGCTCAGCGTTTGCGCGCAGCGCCTGCAGCCACTCCAGCTTGTACGCATAGTGCGGGTCATCAAGTGACCGGCCATTGGGCACGTACAGGCTCCATAGGCGCAGATCGCCGACGGTCACGCCAAGAGCGCGGGCCTCGAGCGGCAACCCATTCGCACCGGTGCCCTGCAGGTGTGACTGCCCCGCGATGGGCTTGCCGAAACCGGGCATGCCCTCAAAGCTCGTCGTAACGTCGCTCATGGCGTGCCGACTCGCGAACGCCACGCCATTCCACTGGTTCAAGCCGTGGATCTCGAGCTGGTACCCGGCGCGTTCGAACTCCGCGACGGGAAACTGCTCGGGTTTGCACTTGATCTCTTGCATCGCGAGCACGTCAATGTTCTCCCGCACGAGCCAATCGACGACCCTGCCGACGCGGGTGCGAATGGAGTTGACGTTCCAAGTGGCAATACGCATGATTCCACCGTAGCGCGCAGCAACAGCTGCGCCATGCACTCAACTGTCCAGCAGGCTCAGATACTGTTCTGCCTCGCCGGAGCGTACGAACTCAACGTGCATTTCAGTCTGTCTGAGGGCGAGCGGTAGCACCCGGGAAGACAGATGATTCCAGCCTGCCGACCAGTGCAAACGGCTTGCGACCTCCCACACGGATGCCGTCGGAACCTGCGCGAGCACGTCGCGCACTTCACGGGAGCGGCGGAGCTGGTGGGCGGTGATGGCCTCGCAGCGTGCCTGCAGGCCACGGAATGGATACTCGTGTCCGGGGGCGATGTCGTGATCGTCGAACTCGGCGATCTGAGCAAGCCCGCGCAGATAATCGGCGACCGGATTCGAGCTTGGGTCCCCGCCAAGGCCAAGACCACTATTAATGGTCGGCAGTACGTGGTCACCGGTGAACACAACCTTCGCGCCAGCTTCGCGCACGCAGACGTGCCCAGAAGTATGGCCAGGGGTGTGGATCACGCGCAGTTCTCGGCCCGGCACCGGGAGCCGTTCGCCGTCATGGAGCTCCCCGTCAGCTTGGGGGAGCGCAAGATGTGCGTGTGCTCGCGTACGCTCGGGGATCACCTCGCGGCGAGTGGCAGGCACACCCCACCGATCCATGATTGCCGTGCGGTCCAACGGAAGCGAATGCTCTCGTAGCTCGTTTGCCGCGCGTGCTTCTGCGGCGTGCAGGAGCAACTGCCCGCCGGAAGCTGCCCGGATGCGCTCGCCCATGCCGAGATGGTCGGCGTGCATGTGTGTGGCCGCAACGGTGTGCACGTCGGCA
Source organism: uncultured Leucobacter sp. (assembly GCA_964612125.1). Classification (GTDB taxonomy): domain Bacteria; phylum Actinomycetota; class Actinomycetes; order Actinomycetales; family Microbacteriaceae; genus Leucobacter. The sequence continues at coordinate 2,076 of CAZTBS010000025.1, forward strand.
ACTGTCTTCCCAAGGTGGGCGAGCGCGTGTTGCAGCCGGATCCAGTTGTCTTCTGCATCGACTCCCGGGTCAAGAAGGAGCAGGTCACCGTCGTCGTCGACGACCGCGTAGCACAGATTGTAGGGAGGTGATTCCCCGTGAGTGGGCAGGGCAATCGCCCAGATTCCCTCAGATATTTCCTCGGTATCGGGCAGTGCAACAGAACTTGGAGGGGATGACGGGAATCGAACCCGCGCTGTCAGCTTGGGAAGCTGAAGTTCTACCATTGAACTACATCCCCTTGGCGAGATCCGGGCGATCTCGACCGTTCCACACTAGCAGAATTCGACTACTGCTCCGGCGCAGGCTCTGCCGGCGCCGGCTGGCAGATCGCGGATCCGGCGCGTGATGCAGCGAACTCTTCGGCGGTCCAATTCACGGCTGGACCGGCGCCCGATTCAGCGGCGACGGCTGCCAGCTCGAAGGCCAACGTCCGCACGAAACCCGTTCCGATGCTTGAGTTGTTCAGCACGACGACGACCGAGAATCCGGTTTCGGGATCATGGTAGGCCGCGGTGAGGGTCCCCGTCATCTGGCCGCTCATGCCGTACAGCGACTGCACCTTCTCGAGGCCGAATCCCCACTTCTGCCCGTTCGGGTCGTCTGCCGCGGCGAGTCGAGCGGCAGCTTCTTCGCCTTCGGTAACCGGTTCCCCGGCCTCGTTGCGAACCGGATTCGTGGTCGAGATCACCTCGGTCACAATGCCGGGCGACTGAGCGCTTCCGAACTCACCACCGAGGTAGCTGACGTAGAAATTCCTGAGATCAGTGACCGTGGTCACGCTCGCGCCTGCCGGCCCGAGCATCGATGGCGACACCTCTGTGACTTCTACCGCGCCCACCTCGCACTGCGGTACTCCGCCAGCAGCTGGGTATGTGATGCCGGTGAGGCCTCCCGCGGGTAGCGTCACATCGGAGAGCGTGTCGGCAGGGAAGTAACTGCCGGGCATATTGGCCTTGCTGAACACGCGCGAAGACAGCAGATCCGGAATTGACTGCCCAGTCACCTGATGCAGGGCCCGGGCAAGCAGGATCGCATTCGTGTCGGACGGGTAGACATCGAGACCCGGCCACGGCAGGGGTGACTGCGCAAGACCCTGGGCAAGTAGTTCGCGATCGCTCCACGGACGGGTCGGGTTGTTGACAAAGATGTCGCTCACTCGCCCCTTGAAGTCAGCGAGTCCGGATTGCGCTGTGCACAGCTGCCCGTAAGTAATGCCTTCGATGCCGACCTGCCGCGTGACGTCCTGTGAAACTTCGCGGTCGAGTGCCACGACTCCGTCGTCGACCAGTTCGAGTAACAGCGCGCACATCACTGGCTGAGTGGCCTGTGCTCCGCGGATCGCGGCGTTGGCGGCAACCCCGTCACCGTAGGCACGTACATAGTCACCCGCTGAGCCAGTCCAGACGCCGACGATGGCTGCGGTGGATCCACTCTGCGTCATGGCGGAGCTCACGGCTTCGTCGATGCGTGTCGCGAGACCCGCGTCGACAGTGTTCGCCTCCGCGGCACCCAGTGCACCGCCATTGCCGGTGCAAGCGGTGAGCCCGAGCGTCGCCGCAGCAAGCAGGGCCAGGGAGGTGACGCGGATGCGTCGCTGGAGCTTCGATTCCACGGAACCGCCGATCACTTCAGTGGGCATAGGACATCCCTGAGTCTACCGTTGCGCTTCGGTGAACTCTCGGAAGCCTGTCCCGGGTCCGCAGATTGACTTCATCTGACGAAGGTGTGGTTTGCCTGAATTCTTACTACGCTAGGCAGGTGCCTAATTTTGAACCCAGTGTTATCGAAGCCGTGACTGCCCATATGAACGGCGATCACCCCGAAGACAACCTCCTGATTGCGCGCGCGTTTGGGCGACCTGATGCGACGGCGAGCGTAATGGTCGGTCTTGATGAGAGCGGCGGGCGCTGGCTGGTCACTGACGCAAGCGGCGAGAGCGAGCTCACGGTGGCGTGGCCGGGCGGGCCAATTGCGGAGCGCGCTGAGATTCGCCGTGAAGTGGTCGTGCTCTATACGGATGCCTGCGCGAAACTTGGCGTGACTCCCCGCGAGGAGCATGCGCCCGATGCTCAGCCTGGCGCAGCTCACCCGCACGCCACCGCCCAGGGGCACCCGCACGCGGCTAGTGAGTCCGACGGTTCCTTCGCGCAAGCGATTCGTGAGGCGACCTGGGGGGATCACTCCGATAGTGAAGGCTCCACCTTCATGGAAGACATCATGCGTGGTCGCGCTGGCGTCACAGAGTACACCGCACTGGTTGCCCAGCACTACTTCATGTACGAAGCGCTGGAGGCCGCAGCTGAGAAGCTCGCCGCGGACCCGGAGTTTGCTGACTTCCACCCGGCTGCCCTGGTGCGTGTGCCCGCGATTGTTGAAGATCTCGAGTTCTTGCTGGGCGCAGATTGGCGCGCACAGATTTCTCCGCTGCCCGCAACCCAGGCCTACGCTGACCGCATGCTGGCGCTCGCAGCAGAGGGGTGGTTGCCGGGCGTGGTGGCGCACCACTACACCCGGTACTTGGGCGACCTCTCTGGTGGGCAGATGATCGCCAAGCTGGTGGCCAAACAGCACGGTTTTGATCGACTGGGTGTTGCCTTCTACGATTTCGCCGAACTGGGGCCAATTCCCGCCTTCAAGCAGACCTACCGCGATGCGTTGAACCGCATGGGTGAGCGACTCACCGAAGAAGAGCGCGCTCGTGTGATTGCTGAGGTTCGGGCAGCGTACCGATTCAACACCGAGACCTTCATTGATATGAATAAGGAACGGGCGGCCGCAGCCGCATAGGCCCCCTACGCTGGAGAGGTGAGTTCACCCGCCGTCGCGCCCCCGAAACAGCGCGTTGCCCTGTGGGACAACGCGCGCTTCATCTTGATTGTGCTGGTCGTCGCAGGCCACGCAATATCAACGGTGCGCACTGACACCGCACTGGGCTACGGCACTTACGCATTCATCTATCTCTTCCACATGCCCGCGATGATTGCGCTGTCGGGCGTGTTCGCGAGGCCGGATGCTGCGCCGAAGGCGGCGCGATCCACCGTGCAGCTCTTGGTGCTGTGGTTGTTGTGGGAAGTGCTGTGGGCGTTGCTGCATTTTGTGGTGAACGGGCGAGGGCTCCCAGAAACCTGGCTTGTCGCCCCGGCTTGGACCCTGTGGTTTCTCGTGACGCTTGCGACGATGCGGATTCTGCTTCCGTACATTGCGCGATTGCGGCATCCCCTGCTGGTGTCGGTCATCATCGCGTTGCTGGCCGGGCTGAGTCCCGCGATCGGTACCCAGTTCTCGGCCTCGCGCACTCTGTGTTTCCTCCCCTTCTTTGTTGCCGCTTGGTGGTGGGTGGATCGCGGCTGGTTCACCGCAGGCTGGTTTGAGCGACCCACGCGTTCCCTCAAACTTGGCTCATGGGCGGTGCTCGCGCTGGTTGCTGCAATGTTTGTGGCGATTCCTGACTTGCGCGAAGTATGGCGCATCGACACATGGCTCACCTGGCGTGATGACTACGAGTGGCTGTTTGCGCATGCCCCCGTCGGTGCGTGGGCGCCGACCGAGTGGTGGGCGGTCGCGCTTGGTGGGGCGGGTGTGCGGTTGGTGCTGCTGTTGGTCGCGGCAGTGCTGACCTTGGCAGTGTTGCTGTTGGTGCCGCGGGGACACAGCATCATTACCGTCTGGGGCTCGCGCACGCTGTACGTGTACCTGTTACATGGCCCGATCATCGGGGCGCTCCGCGAGAGCGGCGCGATCGACTCGGTGGGCGCCTGGGGAGTTCCGGGTGTGCTGTCAATCTTTGCGTTTGGTGCAGCACTCGCCGTGGTGCTGTCTGCGGGCTGGGTCAGCCGATTCTTCCGGCCCGTGATCGAACCGAGATTCGACAAGCTGCTCGCGCGCATCCCTGCACGGTAGCCTCTGAACAGGAGTGAGGCACGAGGGGAGCTGCAGCATGCGCGGTGGCACGGTGCGTGGCACATCACGTGTCAGCGTGTGCATTCCCGCATTGGCGCTCCTGCTCGGCGTTGTCGGCTGCGCACCCGAACCGGTGGCTGATTGGGTACCTCCCCAGGGACATCTTGTGAGCGGCGTCACACTGGCTGACGATTCTCATGCTCCTGCAGCCGCTCCGGATCCCGAGAGTGCCAGCGCCCCTGTGGTTGGAGGCCCGACGCTGGTGGCGCACGATTCCGGAGAGTTGGGGCTGATCGAACGGCGACTGCGCAATGACGCGAGCGGCGTGGCCGCACGCTACGTGGTGATTCCCGGTGTCCCCGCCTTCAATGCGGCCGTGGATCAGCTCGTGTGGGCAGCGATTCAAGCAACGGGCGTGCCATATAGCCCGCAGGCGTACGGCGTAGAAGCTGGCCTGGCGGATCGTGGCTGCGTGGTGGGATCCGCCTCTTGGGCCGCCACAGAAGTGCTGAGTCGACCGGAAACTGCACCGCCGGGCGGCGCTGGCACCGCGGTCACGTGCGACGTCACGGCAGCGTTCGGGCAGACGCTGCTCATCAGCTTCCGCACGGTGACCGGAGGCCCCGCGGGAGTGACCGGCGATACGCTGCGGACGTTTGTGGTGCACCTGGGCAGCGGTGCGGTGACCGAGGGCATGCCGGAGTGGAGTCCGGAGGCGCCGGCAGCATTGTGGAGCGCGGCCGTTGAGCTGCTGCGGCAAGATGCCGGATCACTCAGCACGGCACCGCTTGCCGATCCCAATGAGGCACAGCTTGCGCTTGCGCAGGGGGCGCTCGCCACCGCTGCACACCCGGAGACCGGAGGGCTGCTGGTGACGCTTCCCGCGGGTCTCACCTCGCCAGAGCTCGAGGGTTTGGGGGTGGGGCCGACCGCCCAGCCGCTGCAGCTCTCCGTAGACGCCGCGACCGCTGATGCATGGGCGAGTGCTGAGCGGCGAGAACTCCTTGCCGAAGCCGGGCAACCCTTTGCGGGCGTGCCAGCAGGCACCGGTCGAGTGCCGGTCGATTGTGCGCTGTTACCGTGTGTGGCTCTGACCTACGACGATGGGCCGTCTGCGTATACTTCGCAACTGCTTGACACTCTCGCTGCCCAGCATGCCACGGCCACGTTCTACATGATCGGCGGCATTGCCGCCGGCCGCCCGGAGGTCGTGGCGCGCGCGGTTGCCGAAGGGCACGAGCTCGGCAGCCACACCATGAACCACCGCACGCTCACGAAGATCCCATTTGCTGAAGCGGCTCCACAGGTCCGTGATGCCGCGGCTCTGCTGGGCAATCTCTCGGGGCAACCGGTTGCGACCTACCGGCCGCCCTACGGCGAGATCAACGCCGAGGTGCAGGCAACCATCGGGATGCCCGCCGTGCTGTGGTCAATCGACACCAACGATTGGCGCAAACCGGGTGAAGCCGCGCTGTTCGAACGTGCGGTGTTGCCAGCCCAGCCCGGGAGCATTGTGTTGTTCCACGACACGCACGCAGACACGGTCAACGCGGCGGGCACCATCATTACGGGTCTCTATGAACGTGGGTTTGAGACGGCGACGGTCAGTGAACTGTTCGGCGGCGCGGTGCCGACTGCGATTGTGCGGCGGGGGTGAATATGCAGCAGCGGCATGCAGAGACGTTGGATCAGCCAGCGCAGGGCACAGCGTCGCGCGTGCGCGGTATTGCGCTGATCATGATCGCCGCCGCGCTTTCGCTTGGCTCACTGGCGCTACTCATCGTGTTGCTTGCACCTGGCCTCAGCGCTGTTAATGCGGGCACGCGTGCTGATGGCACTGAGTCGTTTCAAATTGTCACTGCTCCAGACAGCCGCTCGAGTGATGCATCGGAAGCCCCCACGGTTGTCAGCATCGTGCCAGCGCCCGACTGGTGGATACAACCGGCGAGTGATGGCGGCCTGCTGCTGCGCTCACCTGACCGTGTGGTCAATGTTGAGATGACAGTGGTAGCTGAGTCGGTGGCGCAAGCAACGCTTGATGACGTGGCGGCGGGTGATCCACTGCGTAGCGAGATTCTGGCGAATGGGCTGCAGGTGCAGCATGTGTTGACCACAGATGAGTTGTTTGCTGTGCTCACACTTCACGACGGGGTGTTGCAAGTCGAAGCTCAGGCTGCGAGCGAATCTGCGAGTGATCTCGCAGATTACCGCTCGGCACTGGGGGAGCTGCTCGAGTCGGTCACCGAGCAGTGATGCGGCGGGCGCCTACATCGCCGTGGTGGCGTCGTCCTCGGGCACCAGTAGCTGGTGCTGCGCCAGTTCGCGATAGAGCGGCACGGTTGCGACCAGTTCCTCATGGGTGCCCTGGCCGATGACGCGGCCACGCTCGAGCACGATGATGAGGTCAGAATCGACCACGGTCGAAAGACGATGCGCAATCACTACGAGTGTGCGACCGGTGGCAACTGAGTCCAGCGCCTCGCGCATCAGCCGCTCATTTACCCCGTCAAGACTCGCGGTTGACTCGTCGAGCAGCAGGATTGGCGGCGCGGTGAGGAGCGCGCGGGCGATCGCCAGGCGCTGCTTCTCGCCGCCTGAGAGCATGAGCCCGCGCTCTCCCACCTGTGCGTCAAGCCCGCTTGACAGACCAGCCTGCAGCGCCGAACGATCGAACAACGCCCCCAGGTTCACCGCACGCAGCACCGCCTCGCACTCGGCATCGGTGGCGTTCGGAGCCCCGAGCAGTAGGTTCTCGCGCAGGGTACCGGCGAGCACCGGCGCATCCTGCTCGACATAGCCGAGTTGCTCGCGCAGTTCGCTGCGATCCAGTGTGCGCAGATCCGTGCCGTAGAGCGACACGCTGCCAGCGTCGGGATCATAGAAGCGCTCGATCAGCCCGAGAATCGTAGACTTACCCGCGCCCGAAGGGCCAACCAACGCCACCCTGGTTCCACGTGGAACATCAAAGCTCACCCCGTGCAGCACTGGTGTCTCGATGATTTCAGCCGGTGCCGCCTCCAGGTCGCGCCGCCCTCGCCGACCGGCGCCGCGAACGAGCGCCCGCGCATCCACCCGTTCGGGTGCGGCAGATCGGTAGGTGAAATGCACATCGCTGAAGCGGATCGCTGGCGCTTCATCATCTGCGGCCTCCGCCAGCGGCACGATGCGCCCTGCCGGAGAGCGCTCTGCATCACGCGCGGTTTCAGTGTCGAGATTCGCAATTTCTTGGATACGGCCGAGCGCTCCCAGCGCCTGGTTGACCGCTGAAATCGCTCCGAAGGCCTGCCCGAGTGGGGTGATCATGAGAAACAGGAACACGATGAAGGTGACCAATTGCGCGATGGAGATCGCACCGGTTGCGACGCGGAACCCGCCGAGCCCCAGCACCACCAGGAATGACAGCTGCAACGCGAGGAATGACACCGGCACAATGAGCGCCGAGATCTTTGCGACCTTGAGGCCGAGTGCGTACGCTTCCTCAGCCTCGCGCTCTGTTGCCTGTTGTTCGCGCTGTGCAGCGCCCGCGGCGCGAATCGTGCGGATCGATGACACTGAGCGGTCGATCTGCGCGGCGAGGTCGCCCACCTTTTCCTGAGCGCGCGATACAGCGGGGCGGATCCGCGCCGACACCAGCACCACCACAATCAGGGCGACCAGCAGCACGGCGAAGGTCACCGCAAACAGCAGGGGATCGATGACGAGCATGCCAATGAGCGCACCGAAAAACACCAGCAAACCACTGATGGCCTCGACCAGGCCTTGCGTCAGCACGGCACGCAGCAGCGTGGTGTCGCTGCCGATACGCGAGACCAGGTCGCCGGTGCGGCGGCGATCGAACTCGCTGATGGGAAGATGCAGAATCTTGCCGATCAGGCTGCGACGCGAGGCCAGCACGACGCCCTCGCCCATGCGCTGCAGCACGTAGTGCTGAAAACCGCTCAGCAGGGCACTCGCGATGATCAGCGCGGTGAGTACCCACAGCAGTGCGCCGAGCGGCGTCGCCGCTTGCACCTTCGCGATGATGTCGCCAAGCAGCACTGGCTGCGCGAGCGACGCTGCCGCTGCCGCGATACCGAGCAGCAGAGAAAGAATGAGCAGTCCGCGTTGCTCAAACAGATACGGGAGTAGTTGCTTCAGTGAAGCCCGCGGGCCACGGGGGAGTGAAGCTTCGGGGCGGCGTCGCCGGGCAGGTTGCGAGACTTCTGGCACGCCAGACAGCGTACCCGCGACACCTGGTATGAGTCTGGTGTCGCGGGTACGTAGGTGGTGTTACGCGCCAGGCACCAGCGACATCGTGGCACCCTCGGTGCGGATCTTGCGGGTGATGACCGCGGCGTGCAGGGCAGCCTCGGCTGCCTCCACGCCCTTCGATTCCGAAGAGCCCGCGAGGCCAGCACGATCAAGCGCCTGATCTTCGGTATCGGTCGTGAGCACGCCGAAGCCGACCGGCTTACCGGTATCGAGCTGCACTCGAGTGAGGCCATCGGTCACCGAGTTCGATACGAACTCAAAGTGGGGGGTGCCGCCGCGAATAATCACTCCGAGGCACACCACCGCGTCAAAGCCGCCATCGGTGAGGGCAGCCTGCGCGGCGAGTGGTAACTCAAATGCTCCCGCCACGCGAAACAGCGTGTGATCGGCCTTGGCCGCAACGATGGTCTCGTGTGCGCCCTGAATGAGACCCTGCATCACCTCGGTGTGCCAGCTTCCCGCGATTACGGCGACGCGCAGTCCCGCCGCATCGACCGAAAGGTTGGGGGCTCCGTGCCCGCTCATATGTGCTCCTAGCTGTGTTCGCTGGTGACGGGTGGATCAGGCTGCGCTGCCGGAACCGGCGGGCTCGTGCGAGACGTCTTCTGGCATCTCGTGGCCCATCCGGTCACGTTTGGTGCGCAGATACTGCTCGTTTTCCGCGGTGATGCCGACGAGCAGCGGTACCCGCTCGCTCACCTGCACGCCGTAGTGCTCGAGCTGTGCCACCTTCTCGGGGTTATTCGTGAGCAGGCGCACGCTCTTCATGCCCAAATCGGCAATGATCTCCGCCGCAGCCGTGTAGTCGCGGGCGTCCGCGGGAAGCCCGAGCTGCAGGTTTGCGTCGAGGGTGTCAACGCCTGATTCCTGCAACTGGTACGCTCGCAATTTGTTGGCGAGGCCGATGCCGCGGCCCTCCTGCCCGCGCAGGTAGACGATCATGCCGCCGCGCTCGTGCACGAGATCCATGGCGGCCTGCAACTGCGGCCCGCACTCGCACTTCAGCGAGCCGAAGGCCTCGCCGGTGATGCACTCGGAATGCACGCGCACGAGGGAGTTATCGCCGAGCTCGGGCACGCCTTCGCCGGCCGCGATGAGGGCGACGTGATCCACCCCGCTGCGGCGATCGCGGTACGCGCGCATGCGGAACATGCCGTGCTCGGTCGGCACCAGGGTGTCGGCGCGCAGGCTGACTTGACGGTGGGTGATGGGGAGCGCCGGCGTGCCCTCGGGGTCGTGCTGGTTGAGGTAGGCGACAAGCTGCTCGATCGTGATGACGGGTACGCCCTCGGCGCTGCCGAGCTCGATCAGTTCGGGCAGTCGCATCATCTCGCCGTCCTCGGCAATGATCTCGGCGATCATGGCTACGGGGCGCAGACCAGCGAGGCGCATCAGCTCGACTGCGGCCTCCGTGTGTCCGGCACGAGCACGCACACCGCCGTTGACTGCGCGCAGCGGCAGCACGTGGCCAGGCCGACGCACATCCGTGGGAACAGCATCGGGGTTGGCAAGCGCCCGCAGGGTGGTGGTGCGGTCTTGTGCGCTGATGCCGGTCGTGATGCCCTCGGCGGCGTCAACGGTTACCGTGTAGGCGGTGCCGCGCACATCCTCGTTTCGCTCCACCATCATGGGCAAATCCATCTGATCGGCGATCTCGTTGGACATAGGCGCGCACAGCAGGCCCGACGACCAGCGCACGGTCCACGCGACCCACTCGGGGGTGGCGAGCTGCGCCGACAGGATGACGTCTCCCTCGTTCTCGCGATCCTCATCGTCGGCGACGATTACGGGACGGCCCGCCTTGATAGCGGCAACGGCGATATCAATCGTTGAAATACCTGGGGTAGTCATCAGTTCGTTCCTTCGGTGGCAGGGCTCTCAGCGGAGAGCGTAGGGGTGTCGGTGCCTGCACCGAAGCGCAGCATGCGGGCAACGTGGCGAGCAAGAATGTCGGTTTCGAGGTTCACGCGGTCGCCGGGCGCGAGCAGGCCAAGTGTGGTGGCCTGCAGGGTTTCAGGGATGAGCGAGACCTCAAACCAGTGTTCGGGTGCATCTTCTGTTGAAATGTTTGAGACGGTCAAGGAGACTCCCGAGAGAGTCACGGAGCCCTTGTCAACGAGCAGCGGTGCGAGCTCAGCGGGCAGAGCGAAGCGCAGCACTTTCCAGGCGTCGCCGGGGGTGATCGAGACGAGAGTCGCGGTGCCGTCGACGTGGCCCTGCACGATGTGCCCGCCGAGGCGGCTATCGACTTGCGCTGCGCGCTCGAGGTTGACCTTGTCGCCGGGCTGCAGAGCACCGAGTGTTGACATGTTGATCGACTGCGCCATGACGTCAGCGGTGAAAGTGTCGGGGGTTTGCTCGATCACCGTCAGGCACACGCCGGACACCTGAATGGAATCCCCGTGTGTGGCATCGGCGGTGACCTTCGGGCCCCGCACAGTGAGGCGGCGTGAATCTCCGACGGGGGTGACGGCGACGATCTCGCCGATCTCTTCGATGAGTCCGGTGAACATCAGTGCTCCTTCGGGGTCGGTATTGCGGTGAGTAAGAGGTCGGCGCCCAGTTCGTGCACGCCGGTGACGGTAAGGCGGGCAATGTCAGCCATGCTGGTGATGCCGAGATCGTGGATCGCAAGGCGCGGCCCGCCCAACAGTGCCGGGGCCACGTAGACGAGCAGTTCATCGGCGAGTCCAGCGGCGAGGAATGCGCTCGCCACGGTGGGTCCGCCCTCGACAAACACGCTCCGCACGCCACGCGCGGCAAGATCGGCGAGGTGGCCGTTGAGGTCGCTGCCGTCGAAGTGGATCGGCGTCTCGAGGCCGTGAGGCGAAAGTGCTGGGTGTGAGCGCAGCCGTGCTGAAACTGGAACCGCACGTTTGCCTAGCACCACGGGGAGCGGCTGTTCTGCCGCTGGCACCAGCAGTTCGCCGGTTTCCGTGCGGGCAGTGAGCGTGGGGTCGTCGGCGAGGAGGGTGCCGGTGCCCACCAAGATGGCGTCGGCTGCGGCGCGTCGACGGTGTACATCAGCGCGCGCCTCGGGGCCGGTGATCCACTGACTCGTGCCGTCGGCGGCGGCAGCGCGGCCGTCGAGCGTCTGTGCCCACTTCACGATGACGCGCGGGCGCTGCGGTTGTGCGGCAGCGGCTCCGTTGCTGAGGGGAGCTGTTGCGGCAGTGTGTTGGGCGAGCCAGGGTGCGATGATGGCGCGGCCTTCTGCCTCGCGCAACCCGCCCTGCACCTCTACGCCAGCCGCGCGCAGTGTGGCCGCTCCGCCGCCAGCTTCGTCTCCGGGGTCGGTGGCGGAAAACACCACCGTGCCGATGCCTGCCTCGGCGAGTGCCACCGCGCAGGGCCCGGTGCGACCAGTGTGGTTGCACGGCTCTAAGGTCACTACTGCGGTGAGTTCGTGCCCACGTTGCCGCCACTCGGCGGGGAGGTGCGAAAGCGCGTCAACCTCTGCGTGTGGGGTGCCGGCGCCGCGGTGCCAGCCCTCTGCAACAATGCGCCCGTCGGCAGACAGCAGTACGCACCCGACCTGCGGGTTGGGGTTGTCGGCGGGGCTGCGCCGCGCGAGCGCGAGCGCGCGGCGCATCGCGTCGTCGAGAAGCTCACGATCCAGCACGGGTTACTCCGAGCGTGCCGGGGATGCTCAGCGTAGGCCTCTCTACAGGCCTGTGCGTTCCTCTCATCCGGACTAGTGCAGTGGACTTGCCTCTGCACATCACCGTCGGTACTGGAATTTCACCAGCTCGGCCTCGCGGGTGCGAGGTTCGCGGACTATCACCGCCGGTTCGGATTCTCACCGACCCCGGAACATGCTTTAACTGTAACGTGTTTTCCCGTGAACTATTCCTCCGAACTGGAAATTGGGAGGAGTCGAGGGGCAGCGGGATTGCGAGCCTCGAGCCTGGCTGGGTCTGGCGGGAGCAATGGCGTAGCCATTGCGGATGGATTGGCGAGGGGTCGCAATCCCGCTGCCCCTCGCAGTGCCCATTTCCTATCCGCTGAGCTCCAGCCCGGTGCCCTGCAGCCCACCGGCGATCGTGTTCATGCTGAGCACGATGATCAGCGCGTTGAAGAAGAAACTGAACACGCTGTGCCACAGCACGGTCCAGCGCATCCGCGTGGTGGTCACCATGACGTCGCTCGCGGCGAATGAGGTGCCGTTGGTGTATGAGAAGTAGGCGAAATCAGCTAGGCGCGGGGTCTCGGTGCCAGGGAAGACCAGCGGTGGTTGCCCCTTCGCCCGCACGTACTTGCTGTGGTACACCCGCGCGTAGCCCCAGTGGAATAGCGCCCACGACACCAGCATGGTCCAGACCGCGGCGAGTTCGGTGATCGCCAGATGATCAGGATCGTTGCGGACCAGAATCAGGGTCAGTGCCGCGGTCAGGCCAACCGCGCTGGAAGCGAAGGTGACCAGCAGCGAGAACCAACGCACGAGTGAGAATCCGGCAACTGATTGGAAGATCGGGTGATCTCGTTCGCCGAATTGCACACTCAGGTGCAACCAGAGCGCAGTAAACAGCAGGTACGCGGTGCCGATCAGGCACCACATCACCAAGCGCATCGTCTCGTCGATTTCATCGACGTCATCGATCACCACGTAGCGAATTCCGGTCCACAGCAGCGCAAACTGCGCGACCCACCCGAAGATCTCGCCTCCAAGGAGCCACAGCGCGCTCACGCGAGACGCAGCGGCAGATACTGAAGCAGCGGGTGTGCGAGTCATGCGTGTTCTCCTTGCCCGGTCGAGGTTGAAGCCGGTGCCGACGTCACCAGATCACGCAGCGTTGCATCCGGCAGGTACGCGCGTGTCAGCGCGATCGCGATGCGCGGCAGGTCACCCTCATCCCGATACAGCAGGTGCAGCGGCGCAGCGCGGGGATTGAACTTCTGCTTGAAACGATGCAGGGAGCGGAACCCATAGAGGGGTTCGATGAGTTCGCCCAAGCCCGCGAGCACGCGATCCACCGGCCCCGACTCGGCATCGCCCGGGCGCACCAGCGGCGCGCCAGACAGCGACACGAACCGGTACCCCTGTTCGGCAAAGTGCAGCGCCGAAGATGCGATGAGGAACTCCATCACCGGCCCGAAACCACCGTCGCGTCGACGCATCAAATCGAGGGTCCAGCCGTGGATCTCCCCGCCGCCCCCATACACCGGCAGCCACGAGGTGATGCCGTGCAGATTGCCCTCGGCGTCAACGGCGAGCCCGACGCGGGTCTCGGGATCCATCGCCTCATCAACCGTGCCGAGCGTGAAGCGCATCTCAGGCAGCCCCTTGTCACCGGTCCACTGCTCGGAGATCGCTCGCACCTGCGCGCGCACACTAAAGGGTTCGTCGGCGAGTTGGCACATGCGGAAGCTGATGCCTTCACGGGCGGCACGGTTGACCGAGGTGCGTACCGGCTGCCAGCGCTTGCCGGTGAGCTCCAGGCCGGGCAAATCCACGATCGTGTCCTCGGCGACGATCACCGAGCGCCACCCCGTCGGCCGGGCTGCTGCGGTCTCGTCCGAAGCGGAAAACACGCACGGAATGAGACCAGCCTGCTCCGCGGCACCCGCAAACGCGGTAAGCGCGGCAGCGTGCCCACCCGGTGCGACGACGGGATCGCCGAGGCCGACGGCTACTCCGGCGTGCGTTTGGAACCCGATGACGCCGGGATCCACTGGGAGATATCGATTGGGTGCCCAGCTGATCATCCAGGAAATGGTGCCGCCGCCGAGCGCCCGTAGCCGGTCGAGCGCTGCGTCGCGGCTAAGTCCGGCGCCAGCGAGTGCTCGCCGTCGCGCCCGCAGCGGCACCGCAAATGCACCCCGTGCGAAGGTCAGCACCAGCAGCAGGAACAGCCACAGCACGCCCTCCGGCAGCACCAGGCTGAGAGCCTCAGCGGGAGTCGCCGCGAATTCTGCTTCTAACAGTGCTGGCACCAGGGCGATGCCGATGACCATGCCGAGTGTATTGACGGCCGCGGCAAGTAGCGTCACCAGCCAGGCGAGTCGAAGACCGAGACGCACTCCGTTGGCAATGAGGGCAATAAAGACCACGTCGAGGGCCACATCGATGGCATTCGCCACCGGAAAATGCTGACCGAAGGGGCCGTCGTACGGCACGGCGAGGTCGATGACCTGCACAATGCCGATCATGAGCAGCAAGCCGAACGAAAGCAGCCGCCACTCGCGAGCGCTGGGGCGACCCGCGGGGTGACGGAACGCGGGCAGCCATCCGCTCGCCAGCAGACCGGCGGTGATGGCAATCGCGTGCTCAAGATTGGCGAGTTGTCCCAGGTAGAGCACCTCGATACCTGCCCACACTCCCAGTGCGAAGCGCGCGCGTAACCGCCACGGTGACGGCAGCGTCGCGAGCACGAACGCCAGACAGGCGAACGCGCCCGCTGAAGGGCCCACATCGAGCGCCGAGGAGAGGGTGGCGGCCCACGGCCATCCAATGGGAGTGACGAGCAGCAGCAGGCCAGCTGAACCCAACACGCCAACCAGGTGCCCGGCTGCGAAGATGCCGATCGTGCGCAGCGTGCCGAAGCGCCACTCCGCCCAACCGACCCCGCCGATCAGCACCGGGGCAGTCAGCGCCAACATGATTGGGGAGCTGAGTACGAAGGGTGAGGTAGCGATGGTGTACCAGCGACCCTCGGCGAAGGCCGGAATGCCGGTCGCGATCCACTCAAACCAGGGCAAATCTGCTGCCGGGGTCAGAAGCGAACCCGTGGCAATCGCGATGCTCAGGATCGCAATGAGCAGGGCGGCGGTGAAGGGAACGCGCAGGGCGCGGCTTGTCCAGGGAGCGAGAGCGCGCGGCTCGTGGCGTGTTTCGGTGCCTGCCTCGCCGCCGTGCTCGTCGCGGTGCGGAGCAGATGCGGGTGGATCCGCTGCGGCTTCGCGGTCGGTGGCGCTCTCGGTCATGGGGTCATTCTATGGAGCGAGCCCACCTTCCGGCTCGCGGGGGCTCCGCGCCCGCTGCATCAACTTCGGAGAAATCCGCAAACCAGGACTGCATCGGTTGAAAGGCTCCGCGTCCGTGGATTTCTCCGAAGAAGAAGCCGCGGGTGAGAAAGGGTGGGGAAGAAAAAGTAGCGCCGGGCGAGGAAACAGGGGTGTCGGGAGGGAGGAGTGTCGGGAGTCTGCGGGCAGGGACACCTAGCGGTGCAGCAGACCGATGCGCTCGTAGACCGTGGCGAGGGTGCGGCTCGCGACCTCATTCGCGCGGTCTGCAGCGCCAGCCAACAGGCGATCCAGCTCGGCACGGTCATCAAGCAGCTCGGCGGTGCGTGCCCGCACCGGTGCGAAGGTCTCCTCCACAACCTCGACGAGGGCCTTCTTCAGGTCGCCGTAGCCGCGACCATCGAACTCGCGCTCGATCGACTCGATCGTGCGCCCCGTCAGCACTGAGAAGATGGTGAGCAGATTCGAGACCCCTGGCTTCGCCTCGCGGTCGTAGCGAATCTCGCCATCGGCATCGGTCACCGCCCGCATGATCTTCTTCTTCGTGACATTCGCCGGGTCAAGCACCTTGATCAGGCCAGCTTCGGTCTCCGCCGACTTTGACATCTTCGAGGTGGGATCCTGCAGATCGTAGATCTTGGCGGTGCCCTTCTGAATCTGAGCCTCGGGCACCGTGAACGTGGCCCCGAATCGGCTGTTGAAGCGGTTTGCCAGGTCACGCGTCAGCTCGACGTGCTGACGCTGGTCCTCGCCCACCGGCACTGCATCGGCCTGGTAGAGCAGGATGTCGGCGGCCATCAGAATCGGGTAGGTGAACAGTCCCACCGAGGTAGTGTCGGCGCCGTAGCGCTGTGACTTATCTTTGAACTGCGTCATGCGGCTGGCCTCACCAAAGCCGGTCAGCGTGTTCAATACCCAAGCCAGCTCAGCGTGCGCGGGTACGTGTGACTGCACGAACAGCGTCGACTTGGCGGGGTCGATGCCCGCGGCAATGTACTGCGCGGCGGTGGCACGAGTGCGCTCCATGAGATCTGCAGGATCCTGCGGCACGGTGATCGCGTGCAGGTTCACGACGCAGAAGAATGCGTCGAAGCTCTCTTGCATGTCAACCCACTGGGTGAGCGCACCAATGTAGTTGCCGAGGTGCAGGGAATCACTCGAGGGCTGCATGCCCGAGAAAATGACGGGTTTCTGGTTCTCGCTCACCCCACGAGAATAGCGCGACCGCCGGGTGCCGCGGCTACGCGCGGTAGTCGACCACCACCGGGGCGTGATCGCTCCAGCGGGCATCGTAGGAGGGTGCACGGTCGATCGCGTAGTCGGTCACGCGTTCCGCGAGCGCGGGGGTGACCACGTGGTAGTCGATCCGCCACCCGGAATCGTTGTCGAACGCTTGCCCGCGGTTGGACCACCAGGTGTA
>CAZTBS010000025.1:18751-27018 GCA_964612125.1 uncultured Leucobacter sp.
CTCGTTCGCCGCTTGCAGCTCGCGCATGCGCTCACCCATGGCATCCAGGAAGGCCCACTTTGCCTCTTGCCGCGGAGTGTCTACCTCGCCGGAGTGCACATAGGTGCTCACCACCGTGAACGGCGCACCGCCGAGTGTGAAATCAGCTTCTAACCAGCGCCCCGACGACTGAACGCTCCCTTGCGCGCTGTCATCACCGAGTCGCTTGCGGTGGTTGATAGCGGGCACACGGCTGGCGATTGCCACCCCTGCGCGGCCCTTGATCTCGCACGGGTCGTGCAGCAGGTGCCATCCCTCGCCGAGC
This sequence comes from uncultured Leucobacter sp., assembly GCA_964612125.1. Lineage (GTDB taxonomy): Bacteria > Actinomycetota > Actinomycetes > Actinomycetales > Microbacteriaceae > Leucobacter. The sequence continues at coordinate 19,056 of CAZTBS010000025.1, forward strand.
AGTTGCTCGAGGTGTGCGTCGTCGGCGCGCACCTCCTGCAGGGCCAACACGTCGATCTCGCGGGCTTCGAGCCAGTCGCCCATGCCCTTGCGGAAGGCAGCACGGATGCCGTTTACGTTGACCGATGCGACACGTAGAGATTCAGACATGCGCGCCAGTTTATTGCCCCTACTTGCGGCGGGGTCGCGAACGCTAGGCTGCGATGCATGGCAGCAGCGACGCGCACCGAATCTCCCGACCACGTGGTGGCCATCGACCAGGGCACCACGTCCACCCGAGTTATCGTGTTCGATCGAGAGGCACGCCAGGTTGCCACCGCGCAGCGTGAGCACCGGCAGATCTTCGAGCGGCCGGGCTGGGTGGGGCACGATGCCACGGAGATTTGGGAAACCACGCAGGCGTTGCTGCACGAAGCGCTCGCTCTCGCACGCATCCGGGCGGATCGCATTGCCGGCCTCGGCATCACCAATCAGCGCGAAACCACCGTCGTGTGGGACGCCGAAACCGGCGTACCGATCGCCGACGCGATCGTGTGGCAAGACACCCGTACCCAGCCGATCATCGACGCGCTCGCCGCTGCACACCCGCTCGGAAACGAGCGCCTGCGCATGATCACTGGGCTGCCGCTCGCTAGCTATTTCTCGGCGAGCAAGGTGCGCTGGCTGCTCGACGAGGTGCCGGGAGCGCGCGAACGCGCGGCTGCGGGCCAGCTGCGCATGGGCACGATTGACTCGTGGCTGGTCTATCAACTGACGGGCGGGGCCGCCGCAGGCGGGATCCACGTCACCGACGTCACGAACGCCAGCCGCACCCTACTGTGCGATATTCACACCCTGCAGTGGAGCGACGAGGCGCTCGAGACCTTTGATATTCCGCGCAGCATGCTGCCGCAGATTGTTTCATCGTCGCAGGTGCTCGGTGAGGTGCGTGGGGTGCCCGGGCTTGCTGGGGTGCCGATCGCGGGCATTCTCGGCGACCAACAGGCGGCGACCTTCGGGCAGGCGGCGTTCGCCACCGGCGACGCCAAGCACACCTTCGGCACCGGTGGTTTCTTGATCGTGAATACCGGCGAGCAGGTGGTGCAATCGGCGAACGGACTGCTAACGACTGTCGCGTATCGCATCGGTGACGAGCCCCCGGCGTACGCGCTCGAGGGCTCGGTAGCGGTGGCGGGATCGCTGCATCACTGGCTGCGTGACAACCTCGGCGTGCTGCGCGACAGCACCGAGATCGAGGGGCTGGCATCGAGCGTGCCTGATGCTGGCGGCGCGTTTATTGTGCCGGCGTTCTCGGGATTATTTGCCCCGCGCTGGCAGCCCAACGCGCGCGGCGTCATCGTGGGTCTCACGCGATTTGTGACGCGGGCACACCTGGTGCGCGCGGCGAGCGAAGCGTGCGCCTACCAGACGGTCGAGGTGATTGACGCGGCAGCCGCTGACACGGGCATCGCGCTGACCGAGTTGCGGGTTGACGGCGGCGGATCCGCCAGCGACATGATGATGCAGTTTCAGGCGGACCTGCTCGGCATCGACGTGGTGCGCCCGCAGGTGCTCGAAACGACCGCGCTGGGTGCCGCGTTTGCGGCCGGGATCGCGACCGGGGTGTGGGCTGGCAAGCACGAGCTGAGCGCGCTGGTGCGCGAGGGTCGCCGCTGGTCCCCGCATATGCCGGTGGTGGATCGCGAGCGCCTGTTGCGCCTGTGGAACAAGGCGGTGCAGCGCTCACTCGACTGGGTGGACGAGGACACGCAGGCGCTGGCTGACGGTTAGGGCTCGCAATCGCGACTGGGCGCCTGAGAAGCAGTCACTCGCGTCGGTCATATCAGCTGGGTCGGACGGATCCGCCCCATCTCGTCCGACCGAAGTGCGTGTTCCGACCGGAGTGTCACAGCTTCGGCTGCGTGAACCCGCTCACGCGAGTGGAATAATCGAGGCGTGCGCGCAATCACTCAATCCAGCAAGCTGAGCGGGGTGCGCTACGACGTACGCGGCCCGATCCTTCAGGAAGCCGAGCGGCTCGAACGCGAGGGGCATCGCATCCTCAAGCTGAACATCGGTAATCCCGCTCCCTTCGGTTTTGAAGCACCACCCGAGATTGTCGAAGAACTGCGGCGGATCCTGCCGGATGCGCAGGGCTACAGCGACTCCCGCGGTGTGCTGGCCGCCCGCGAGGCCGTCGTCGAGTATTACCACCAGATCGGCATCACCGATGCGGCTCCCGAGTACGTTTACCTCGGTAACGGGGTCAGTGAGCTGATCTCGCTTGTGCTGCAGGCGCTGGTGAGTAACGGTGACGAGGTGCTGGTGCCCGCCCCCGACTACCCGCTGTGGACCGCGCAGGTCACGCTGTCAGGTGGCCGCGCCGTGCACTACCCGTGCGATGAGCAGAACGGCTGGATGCCTGATCTGGAGGCGATCGAGGCGCTGATCACCGACCGCACCAAGGGCATCGTGCTGATTAACCCCAACAACCCCACCGGGGCTGTCTACTCGGCTGAACTGGTGCGCGGTTTTGCGCAGCTCGCCGAGCGGCACGGCCTGGTGCTGCTGGCCGACGAAATCTACGAGAAGGTGCTGTACGAGGGGGTGCACGAGCACGCCGCAAAGCACGTTACCGAGACGCTGTGCCTGACCTTCAGCGGCCTCTCGAAGGCGCAGCGCGTCGCCGGGTACCGTTCGGGTTGGGTGGTGGCCACCGGTAACCGCGAACTTGCCGTCGACTTCCTTGAGGGGCTGACGCTGCTTGCGAATATGCGCATGTGCGCAAATGTGCCCGCACAGTACGCGATCCCCGTGGCCTTGTCGCACGAATCATCGATCACCGCGCTGTGCGCACCGGGCGGGCGCCTGCGTGAGCAGCGAGATGTTGCGCACCGCCTGCTTACCGAGATCCCCGGCGTGACTTGCGAGCTGCCCGGCGGGGCGATGTATCTGTTCCCGCGCCTCGACCCGACCCGCTATCCGATCGAAGACGACCAGGAGTTCGTGATCCACTTGCTGCGTGCAACGAACGTGCTGGTCACGAACGGCCGCGGTTTCAACCTGCCTACTCCTGACCACCTGCGCTTTGTGACGCTGCCACACACCGAGTTGTTGACCGAAGCCATAGGGCGGATCGCCGACTACCTCGACACCGTGCGCGTGAATTAGGGCGCGCCCATGAGCGTTCGCATTCTGGCGATCGGGAAGAAGCACGAAGCCTGGGTCTCTGACGGGATTGAGCGCTATGAAAAGCGGCTGCGTAAGCCGTTTGACACGGCGTGGCAGTTGCTGCCGCACTCCGCGCGCGAGGGTGATGCCGCCCGCAGTGAGGAATCCGATCGCATTCTCGCGAAACTTGGGGCGCAGGAATTTGTGGTGCTGCTGGACGAGCGTGGCCGCAATGTTGACTCACCGACGCTTGCGCGTACGGTGCAGACCACGTTCGATGCCGGGAAACCCGTGGCACTGGTGATCGGTGGGGCATACGGCGTTGACGACCGGGTGCGGCAGCGCGCTGACTTTGTGTGGAGCCTGTCGCAGCTGGTGTTCCCGCATCAACTGGTGCGCCTGATCGTCGCTGAGCAGTTGTACCGGGCGCAGGAGATTGCCGGTGGGCGCCCCTACCACCACGTGTAACTCGTTACCCCCTGGCAACCGTGCGTCTACTTCGCGCGGGTAGCTTCGCACTGTGATGATTGGTCGCTTCGCACTATTCGAAGCGTTGGGGGAGGGCGGCACCGCCACCGTGTGGCGTGCTCGGGACCCCCTGACTGGGCAGCCCGCCGCGGTGAAAGTCCTCCACGATGCACTCACGCTCGACCCGGCGCAGCGTGATCGGTTTCTCGCGGAGGCGCGGCTGACGGCACAGGTATCCCACCCGGGAATTGTGCGCATCATTGACTGTGGCGAGCATGAGCGGCCAGGCCAACCCCCGCAGGCCTGGGTCGCGATGGAACTGCTCGAGGGGCACAGCCTGCTCGAGTACGTGCGTGCCCACGGTCCGCTCCCCGTAGAAGATGCCCTCGTGCTCGGTGAAACACTGTTGACCACCCTCGATGCGGTGCATCGGGAGGGGCTGGTGCACCGCGACGTTACACCGGCAAACATTATGCTGCGGATCACCCCGGGCCTGCCGCTCGATCCGGCCACGATCCGCCTGTGTGATTTTGGTGTTGCGGGACTTGCTGGCACTGCGCCTGCTGCAGCTGGCGCAGTGCGGCGTGAGAGCGACGGCAAACCAGCCGCGTTGCCAGCATTCATCTGGGGGAGCGCCTCCTACCTGTCCCCGGAACATGCTGCTGGCCGACCGGTATTCGCGAGCGCTGACCTGTACCAACTTGGCGGTGTGCTGTACTTCGCGTTGACCGGGCAGGCGCCGTTCGCGCGCGACAGTATCGCATCGGTAATGCAGGCCCACCTCATCGAGCAGGCGCCCGCGCCCTCGACGCATCGAGCTGAGCTTTCACCTGCGGTGGATCGCCTAGTGTTGCGCGCGCTGCGCAAGGCGCCGCAAGAGCGTTACGCTTCGGCGCTCGAAATGCAGGCGCAGGTGCGCGCGACGCGTATGGTTCTCGCGGAGAACGCAGTGATCACCGCGCCGTTGCCTGTAGTCGACACCGCTGCGCTTTCGCACCTGGGTGAGCCTGCGCTCACCGTGACCGGCGGCAGCTTCGCGCTGCCGCGAGGAGTTGGCACATCTCTCGACTTAGCGACCGTGGTCGGGCCGCATCGAGGAGATGCTGCGCCGCGCAGGTCGCGGATGACCGGTCGTGCACTGTGGGTCGCCGGGACAGCGACCGTCGCCGCCCTGCTCGCAGCCGGGAGCGTGCTGGGAGTGCTGGGCGAACGCGCCGCGCCGCAGGTGAGCGCGGTGAGCGAGGCCGCCCCGCAACCCACCGTCGAAGCACCCCCAGTCACACCGGCACCGGCATCGCAACGGCTCACTCTGGTACCCGAGCTGTTGGGGGTCACCCTCGAAGAGGCGCGCGCCAGGCTTGCAGCTGCCGGTTTGACCTTGGGACAGGTAGACACCACCAACAGCGCGTTAGCCGCAGAAACACTCTGCGCTGCGCACAGGCTGGCGACCGACTCGTGAGAGCGGTGCCGGCCATCGACATGCTGGGTGCGGGAGGGGGTGAACCTGCCGGTATCGCTGATTCAGACACGATGATTGTGGTGGTGGATCTGCGTGCGGTGCTCGCACCGGGTGAGAATCGGGCCGTCGGCGTTGAGCAGGCGCTGCCTGAAGAGTTCCCGGAGGTGACGCTCGCTGAGAATGGCGCACCGACGGTGGGCGTGCCGGAAGGATTTATTGGCCCCTCTGAGGTGCGTGCGGCAACCCGCATTGTTGGGCAGGGACCGGTGGTGGAACCGACCCAGACGGTGTTGGTGCACTACTCAAACGTCATCGCCCGTACCGGGCAGACTTTTGACAGCACGTGGGGCAGCGAGGCTGTTTCTCTTCCACTCGATCAAGCTTTCCCAGGATTTGCCGAGGGCGTGGTGGGTCAGCCCATTGGGTCGCAAGTGGTGATTATGGTGCCGTCGGGTGGCGGTTACCTGCCCGAGGAACTCGAAGCACAGAGTCTCCTGCCCGACGACGTCATGATCTACGTGGTGGACATCCTCGATGCTGGGTAGCTAGTTCGCTGCAGCCACTATCGCTGAACATTCCTCAGCACACCATCGTGAGCGTATGCCGACCTGTATCTGAGCGGGTCGGCATACGCGTCCCTGACCCGTACGTGTCAGAGGTGTCTCGTACGCTCAGGGAGAGGGTCAGGCAGGGCTGTGAGCGACACGCCCGAATGTAGCGCTGGGGAGAAAAATTTTCTGAGCTGTGGGCCTGTGGATAACTCCACTTTGGTGGCGGAAAGCAGCGGAATTTTCTCCCCAACCGGGCCCCAAAAACTGGGGAACGGGGGTGGAAAATGACATCGTTGTAACTACATCATCTTGTGGTCGAAACCGATATGATTCACTATATGTAGTGCCTCGGTTGAGGCAGACACCGTCTTCAGAAAGGGCGTGACATGGCAACTACCGTGTACACCAAGCCGTCGTGCGTGCAGTGCACCGCGACCTACCGCGCGCTCGACAGCCAGGGCATCGAATATGACGTCGTGGACCTGTCGGAAGACCCTGCAGCGCTCGAGACCGTGAAGGAGCTCGGCTACTTGCAGGCTCCCGTCGTCGTGACTGATGATGAGCACTGGTCGGGATTCCGTCCCGACAAGATCTCGCAGCTCGCCGCCCGCCTCGGCGACTAGCGGCCTGATCGCCCACACACTCTGGCGTGGGCGATCCACACACCTGGGAACACCATCGGGCACACTCGGACATACCGCGAGGAGCGTGGAAGTTGGCTGGTCTGGTCTACTTCTCTAGCGTGTCAGGCAACACCCACCGCTTCATTCAGAAGCTCGGGCTGCCGGCACAGCGCATCCCTCTCTATGCGACTGAGGATCCCCTCGTGGTCGACGAGCCGTTCGTGCTCATCGTTCCCACCTATGGCGGCGGGCCCGAAACCCGGGCCGTTCCCAAACAGGTCATTCGGTTTCTCAACGACGAGCGCAACCGCAAACACCTGCGTGGGGTGATCGCCGCCGGCAACACCAACTTTGGTGAGGCGTACGGCATTGCGGGCGACATCATCGCCCGCAAATGTCAGGTGCCACACCTCTATCGATTTGAACTCTTCGGCACACCGGACGACGTCACCGCCGTCCAAAACGGATTGGAACACTTTTGGAAACAGCAGTGAGCGACGCCCCCCTCACCTCTTCACGCGTCAGCGACATGGACTACAACTCGCTGAACGCGATGCTGAATCTGTACGACGCGAACGGCAAGATCCAATTTGAAAAAGACCGTGAGGCGGCGCGGCAGTACTTCCTGCAGCACGTCAATCAGAACATGGTCTTTTTCCACAACTTCGAAGAACGCATCCGCTTTCTGCTTGATAACGACTACTACGAGCGTGCCCTCATCGAGCAGTACCCGCTCGAATTCATTGAGCAGCTCACCAACGAGGCATACAAGCTGAAGTTTCGCTTCCCCACCTTCCTGGGCGCGTTCAAGTTCTTCACCTCGTATGCGCTGAAGACCTTCGACGGCAAGCGGTACCTCGAGCGCTTTGAAGACCGCGTGGTGATGGTGTCGCTCGGCCTGGCACAGGGCGATCAGGAGCTTGCGCGGGGCATCATGCGTGAGATTATCTCGGGCCGTTTCCAGCCAGCAACGCCGACCTTCTTGAACCTTGGTAAGGCGCAGCGCGGCGAACTCGTCTCCTGCTTCCTGCTGCGTATCGAAGACAACATGGAGTCGATTTCGCGCGCCATTAACTCCTCGCTGCAGCTCTCGAAGCGCGGCGGCGGTGTGGCGCTGTCGCTCTCGAACATTCGCGAGGCCGGTGCACCGATCAAGAAGATTGAAAACCAGTCCTCGGGCATCATTCCCGTGATGAAGCTGCTCGAAGACAGCTTTAGCTACGCAAACCAGCTGGGCGCGCGCCAGGGCGCTGGCGCGGTGTATCTGTCGGCGCACCACCCCGACATCATGCGCTTCCTCGACACGAAGCGTGAGAACGCCGACGAGAAGATCCGTATCAAAACGCTGTCGCTAGGTGTGGTGGTGCCCGACATCACCTTCGAACTCGCGAAGAAGAACGAGGACATGTACCTCTTCTCGCCCTACGACGTCGAGCGCGTCTACGGCGTGCCCTTCGGCGACATCGCGATTAGCGAGAAGTACCACGAGATGGTTGACGACGCGCGCATTAAGAAGACGAAGATCAGCGCCCGCCATTTCTTCCAGACCGTCGCCGAACTGCAGTTCGAGTCCGGTTACCCCTACATCGTGTTCGAAGACACAGTGAACCGTGAGAACCCGATCAAGGGTCGTATCAACATGTCGAACCTGTGCTCGGAGATTCTGCAGGTCAACACCCCGAGCACCTACCACGAAGATCTGAGCTACGACCA
>CAZTBS010000026.1:0-26158 GCA_964612125.1 uncultured Leucobacter sp.
CCGAGTCGCGCGCGTGCCACTGGCCTCGACTGCTTGCCGCAGAACTCGCAGACCGCGCGCTGCTTGCCGGTGCTCGTGATGATGACGTTGCGCGGGCTCATGATGCGATCTCCTGCCGGGTGGTGATGTCAATGACAAGGGCCTCTGAATCGGCGGCCATATAATCTGTTGGTCGCTGGTTCGAATCCAGCAGGGGGCACTTGAGCTCGCTGAGGGCGAGCCGCCCAACGTGGCGGTTCGCCCTCAGCGGTCGCGGGCGTGGTATTCGCTACCAGTGGGCAGGAACCTCGCCATCACAGAGGAATCTCGCAGAAACCTCGTACAGTCGTGTGATCTCTTCAGGCACCAATGACTCAAAGAAGGCAAACGCGTGGATCATGCCCGGAGCAATCAGCACATGCGCACTGGCGCCGACCTCTCGCATCCGAGCCACGTAGGCTTCAGCCTCCGAGCGCAGCGGGTCGTACTCGGCGGCGATCACCAAGGTCTCGGGCATGTCGGCGTTCATCGCTCCGAACAGCGGCGAAGCTGATTCGCGATCCGTGCCAGCCGGGAAGTAGTGATCAAAATACCATCGCACGCGCTCGGCTGACAGGAAATAACCGGTCCCCAGCTCGGTCAGGCTCGCACCGCGCATCGTGTAATCAAGGCTCGGATACAGCAGCACGTGCCGGTCGATGGGCGAGCGCCAGGATCCACCCGCCACTCTCATCGCGATCGAAGCAAGCTTCGCCGCGCCGCCTGAGTCGGCGAATGCATGCACCCGTCCGGTGACCGTCTCCCCCGCCGTGGCCGCATCGAGATGCTGCAGCACCTGGTATGCGTCCTCCAGACCGCCGGGAAACAACGTCTCGGGTGAACGCCGATAGTCCACCGAAACGATCACCATGCCGGTAGCCGCCGCGAGGCGGCGAGCCGAGAAGTCGTAGACATCGAGATCGCCGGCCATGTGCCCGCCACCGTGCACGAAGAAGACGACATCGCTGGGTGTGCCGGGGCGTGGCACGTAGACCCGAACGGGCACCTTGCGCGGCGCATCGGCGCGCTGACCCTGGCTTGCGCCGAGACCCGAGCCGACCTGGTGGCGGTCGTTCGTCGTGGCGTTGCCGACAAAACGATCGAACACTCGGGCGACCGGCACGGGAGGTGCCGCGAAATCATTCAACGCGGCGAGTGCGGCACGGGCTGACTCGGGTGTTGCCTGCACCCCGTCGCGAGTGGCCTGCGCGATGCGGGGATTGAGATCGTCGAGGTACTCACGAAATGCGGGATGCAGGCTCATGAGGCACGCTCCGCGGGTTCTTCTGCAGACTCGGTCGCTCCGGAGGGGGGACCCGGCGAGACAGCTGATATCGGTGGATTCTTTTTGAACCAACGCCACAGCAGTACACCCCCGATGAGGAAGGTCGACTCGACGACGACGATGAAGATGAGCGGGGCGGGCGAGACCGGGATGCCGTTCTCTAGGCCGCCGGTAGCGTCGGCGATCCACGCGAAGATTTGAATGATGATGACCGAGCCCGCGTAGGCGACGGCCCAGAAGATTGAGAACGTGACTGCGATCTGACGCGCGGTGACCCCGGGGCGAATGAACGCCAGCTGCACGAAGAACGGCATGGGGAAGAAGATGACCAGGCCGAGCACGATGCCGACGATCACCGCGAAGCGATGCTCTGAGAAACCCAGCACGGCAGCCGCCGCAATGATTTGAGCGGCGCCACACGCGACGACGATCAACATCTTCGCGCGATCGGAAACACGCGCCGACACCACAGTACCGGTGAGCGCACCGATCACGCCCGCGTACACGACCCATCGAATGGTCTCCGGGTCCATGAAGGTGAAGGCCACGATGTAATACGAGAGCAAGCCAGTGTATGCGAGTGCGAACACCCAGTTGAACCATTCGCGAAATCCGTCGCGCATTGAATAGGCGGCGTCGACCTGCGCCTCCTGTGCGACCGTGTCGCGCAGACCCACTCGTGCGACGAACACCCAGAGCATCAGCAGCACGAGCGAGAGCGATGCCGCGAGAACCACCGCGAAGACCGGGTTGCCCGACAACTGCACACTGAAAGTGAGAGCGACAGCGAGTCCGGTGTTGAACGCGACCGAGTTGACTCCGTTCGCCACCTGCAGCGCGCGGCCGGTGAGCAGTCTCGCGACGATACCCGAGAGCAGCACCACCATCAGAGCACCACCGAGCCCGAGCACGAAACGAATGAAGAAGATGACCGGAAACGCGTCAGTCAGCGCAACGAAACCACCAAAGACGATCAATCCAGAGGCGAGGGTGAAGGCGTTGCGCGGGCCGAGGCGCAACAGCACGTTGGCGGCGAGCAGACTACCCACCACCTGCGCGAGCGTGATGGCGTTCGTCATTAGTGCCGTGCGGGAGGCCGAAAAGCCGAGGCTGCGCACATACAGATCGCCCCAGTTCCATGCCACCGCAAACAGCATGTAGCTCAAGAACAGCATGAGTGATAGGAGTACCTTGATCAGCCCCGAGGTCTCACCCGGCTGCGTCTTCTCGGCGGTGCCGCGCGTGCTCACATGAGCCCCTTCAGTTCGTGGTTTTGCGCTTCGGCGAGGAAGCGCACTGTGCTGCGTCGCCACGTGCATGTGGGCGAACACCGAGTGCCCCAGAGATTCAGCGACACCGTGATCACCAATCTAGCAATGCCGCTCCGAAGCGAGTCGACCCGCACGCGAATGGAGGGGCTGGTAGAGTCAGCGCCGGATCCACCGCGGCCCCGGTATATTCTCGCCGGACGCGATCGAGGCGATGCTGCGGCGCTCGATCGAGAGCTGCGGCGATTTACCTACCGGAGAGAAGACCAGCATCGTGAACGCGCCCCACCACGCACGGGCTCGCCTGCCCTTCGAGGTGTGGGCACTCGTTGCGGGCGGCTTCACTGTCGCCCTCGGGTATGGCGTCGTCGCGCCGGTGATCCCACAGTACGCTCTGGAATTCGGCGTATCGGCGCTCGCCGCCAGCGCCATTGTGAGCGCCTTCGCGCTGATGCGACTCGTCTCTGCACCGCTCGCGGGGTGGCTCGTGGCCCGGTTCGGTGAACGACGCACCTACACCTCGGGGCTCCTCATCGTGGCGGTGTCGACCGGTGCATGTGCGCTGGCCATGAACTACCCGCAGCTGTTGTTCCTGCGCGGCGCTGGCGGTATCGGCTCCGCGATGTTCACGGTTGCCGCCACGGCGCTGCTCGCCAAGGTCAGTCCACCCGGCGCGCGTGGTCGCGTTGCCAGCCTTAACGCCGCCAGTTTCTTAAGCGGCATGCTGCTTGGGCCGGTGTTTGGCGCACTCGTAGCGGGCCTCGGGCTGCGCGCACCGTTCGTGTTCTACTTTCTGACGCTGCTGCTTGCCGCGCTCGTGGTGTGGATCGCGCTGCGTCACTCCGTACTCGCGGGCCGCGACGGTCAATCGCCCAGCTCGGAGGCACTCACCCTGCGCGACGCCTGGCGCGTGCCGCAATACCGCGTGCTCCTCACCTCGGTTTTCGTGTTTGGGTGGAGTTCGTACGGGGTGCGCATCTCCGTAGTGCCGCTCTTCATTGCGCTGTCGCTGCAGGGCGACCCCAGCGCGGCGGCCTGGGTGCTTGCCGCATATGCGGCGGGTAATGCGCTGCTCATCTTCCCTGCCGGACGTTGGAATGACACCATCGGTCGCAAACCCATGCTGATCACGGGCATGGCAATCCTGGCCGTCAGCTACGCTGTGTTCCCCACCGCGTCCGCTGTGTGGGTGGCGCTGCTCATCATGTTTATCGCTGGAGCTGGCTCCGCACTCGTGAACCCCGGGCAGCAAGCAGCACTCGCCGACGTCCTTGATCAGCGCTCGGGCGGGCGCGTCGTCGCCGCCTACTCCATGATGAGCGACCTTGGCGGGGTGATGGGGCCCCTCGTCATAGGCGCGCTCGTTGATGTCGCGGGCTTCGGGTGGGGCTTTAGTCTCACTGCGGGGCTGCTTGCGCTCGGCATGCTGGGGTGGATCACGGTGCCCGACACCCGCCGCCTGTCGCGCCGCGCTTAATCTTCGAGGTGGTCGACGCCGGGCATCCAGCTGAGCCCGGGTTTACCCCAGCCGTTCTTGCGCTCGGCCTTTTGCGCCCCGCGGTTCTCGGGGTGAACGAGTCGATCCACATACAACAGCCCGTTCAGGTGGTCGAATTCGTGCTGCATGATGCGCGCGAACCACCCACTCACCTGCAGTTCGTAGGGCTCACCATCGATGTCTTGCGCACGCAGCAGCGCCCGCTCGGAACGGCGCAGCGCGAAACGCTCGCCGGGAAACGACAGGCAACCTTCGATTTCATCTTCACCGGGCAGCCCTGGCTCGGGGGGTGAGATCCACAGCTCGGGATTGATCGCGACACCGCGCGCGGGTCCTTCGTCTTGGTCTTCGTAGATCCACACGAAGATGCGCTTGCCAATGCCGATCTGCGGTGCGGCGAGCCCCACGCCGGGAGCAGCAACGGTGGTGTCGAACATGTCGGCAACCAGCGTGCGCAGTTCGTCGTCGAATTCGGTGACGGTGGCAGCGGGGCGGTGCAGCACCGGTTCACCGCAGATCACGATAGGAAGAACAGCCATGCCACCAGCCTAGCTGCGGCCGGGCGAAGGTCTCTTTCGTCATGCGTCACATATGTCACTGGATACTCCCGAAGTGCCTAGGCTAGAAGGGTTCACCGCCGAGGTTCCCAGTGACCTCGTGCTGCGTCTCAACCTTGACCGAGGAGCCACTGCACTATGTCGTATCGCGCTCAGCGCCCCCAGCGCCGAACCCTTGCACAGAGCTTCACCGCTGGGCGAGCGCTGGCGGTCATTGCTGCGGGCGCACTCATACTGCCACTGGCAGCCTGCGCCACAGAGCCCGGCGACGCGAACTCGACGAGCCCGCGCGCACAACTCGTATACGCAACAGGTGACGGCGAACCCAGCTGCCTCGACCCCCACGTAGGCGGCAACTTCCCGCAGGCGCTGCTTGCGTCGCAGGTGCTGGAGTCACTCGTCGCCCGCGATGCCGCAGGCACTATTGTGCCGTGGCTCGCGAGCAGCTGGCAGGTCAGCGACGACGGTCTGAGCTGGGAATTCACGCTGCGCGACGATGCGGTCTTCAGTGATGGCACCCCGGTCGATGCGGCGGCCGTGCAGGCGAACATCGCCCACCTGCAAGACCCGGAGACCGGATCATCCACCGGATATCTTGCGGTCCGGCAGATCGCAACGGTAGAAATCGTGTCCGACACAGTCGTGCGCTTCGTGCTCACACGACCGGACGCAGCCCTGCTGGAATCGCTGGCGCAGCCGTGGGTGGCTATCCAGTCACCCGCCGGTCTGGCGCGCGGGAAGGACGAGAACTGCCTTGCACCGATTGGCTCTGGCCCCTTCATGGTCGAGCAGTGGGTGAAGCAGGATCGCATCGAACTCAGCCGCAATCCCAACTACACCACCTCCCCCACGGGCATTGCTGACCCCGCAGCCAACGCCGCAGAGACCCTGATTTGGCGTTTCATTCCGGACGCGACCGCCCGCTTCGCGGCGCTCGAATCCGGGCAGGTCGATATCATCGACAACCCGTTGCCCGAGCAGATCTCCATCGCCGAAGATTCTGCCGAGCTCGCACACCTTGACGCTCCGCGTCCGGGTGCCAGCAACCGCATCGAGCTGAACACCGCGACGGTGCCGTTCAACGACATCCGCGTGCGCGAAGCGTTCATTGCCGCCGCAGACGTTGATGCGGCGCTTGAAACGCTGTTTGAGGGGTGGGCACCGCGATCCACCAGCGCACTGTCGAGTGCTGAACCGCTGGCCGAGTCCTTCCCAGACGCGTACGTGGTTGACCAGGACGCAGCGAATGCCCTGCTTGATGAGGCTGGCTGGACTGAGCGCGACACAGACGGTGTGCGCATGAAGGACGGCGTGCGGTTGACCGCCCGTTTCCCGGTCACGACCGCGCAGTCGACACCAGCTGAGCAGGCGCTGTTTGAGCAGATTCAGGCGGGCGCCCGTGAGGTCGGCTTTGACATTCAGATCAGCCTGCTTGATCTCTCAAGTTGGTACGGCGCATTAGCCGCATACGAGTACGAGATGGTGAGCGCCCCGTATACCAAGATTGGGCCGGATGTGCTGCGATTCCTATATCACAGCGATGCCACGGTGCCCGCCCCGAGTGGCTATTTCGCGAACAATGCGCAGATCCGCGACCCGGAACTCGACGCCCTGCTTGACACGATCGGCAGTTCGCTGAATGCCGACGAGCGTGCCGCTGCGACGCAGGCAGCACAGGCGCGGATCGCCGATGCGGCGATCATTCTGCCGATCTACGATCAGCAGAATCACTTCCTCTATCGGGCCGATCTGAGCGGCTTCCAGGCGCTGCAGACGGTAAACACCCCCTGGCTGGGTGCGGTCGTCGCTGGCTGATTCGTGTGGAGCTGAGGGCTTGGGTGTGGCGTGTCGGCTCCCGTGTGGCGGGAGCCGTCGCGGTGCTGCTGGCGGTGGCCACGCTCGCCTTCTTTGCACTGCAATTCATTCCCGGTGATCCTGCTGAGGCCGCGCTCGGCGGCCCGGGCAGCCAGGCCAGTGCCGCAGCGCTGCAGGCAGCACGGGCAGAGTTTGGGCTGGATCGACCGCTGCTCGTGCAGTATGTCGATTTTCTGACTCGGGTGGTGCAGGGTGACTTTGGCGTCTCCTATGCGCAGCGTATTCCGGTGTCTCAGGTGCTGGCGCAAGCGATGCCACCGACTTTCGTACTCACCGCGGTGTCCCTCGTGCTGGCCTGGTCACTGGCCTTCGTCAGCTTGCTGCTGGCAAGTGGCAGATCGCGAGTGGCGCGCGCGGTCGCCTCAGCACTCGATGTGTGCGCTGCGGCGATACCGAACTTCTGGCTGGCGAGCCTGCTCGTGCTGGTCTTCGCGAGCACGCTCGGGTGGTTTCCGCCGATCAGCACCGGCGATGTCTCCGGCATCGTGCTGCCCGCGCTGGCACTCGCAATCCCCACCGCTGGCTTTCTCGCGCAGGTATGCCGCCGCAGTATCGATGTAGCCCGCACCGCACCCTTCATCGACAGCGCCCGGGCGCGCGGCGAAACCGAGTGGGGGGTGCGCGTGCGGCACGTGCTGCGGCACGGGCTCGTGCCCGGGCTCAACCTGACCGCCTGGGCGGTGGGCTCGCTGCTGGGCGGTGCCGCGGTGATTGAGGTGATCTTTGCCCGCGCGGGTCTCGGCCGCACTCTCGTCACCGCGGTGCTGGGGCGCGACGTGCCGGTGGTGCTCGGCGTCGTGGTGTTTTCTGCGCTCGCGTATGTGCTGGTGTCGCTGTTCACCGATCTGGTGATCGCCCGCATCGATCCCCGTACCGAAGCACGACTGGCACAGGCGGTGCCGCGTGCGTAGCGGCTTCAGGGGTGGCCTGCGGGCAGGCGAGTGGATCGCGGCAGTGTTCCTTGCCGTGCTGCTTGTCTGCGCCCTGCTCCCCGGGCTGCTGGCGCCCGCCGAGCCGCTCGCTGTGGACCCGGCAGCCGCGTTCTCACCGCCCAGTTGGGCACACCCCTTCGGCACCGACGATTCTGGCCGCGATGTGCTGAGTCGCATCATCTACGGAGCACGGGAGTCACTGCTCGTCGGAGTGGCCGCCACCCTGCTCGGAGTAGCGGCCGGAGTGGCGTTGGGTGCGCTCGCTGGCGGCAGCCGCGGCCGCACGCTCGCCCCCCTGCGCTTTGTCGCGGACCGCACCATTGAGGCGCTGTTCGCGTTTCCCGGCCTGCTGCTCGCGCTGCTGCTCATCACTGTGTGGGGGCCGGGTGCACTCTCGGTGATCGTCGCGGTCGCCGTATCGACCGCACCCGGGTACGCCCGCATGGTACGGGGCGGTGTGCGGCAGGCGCTGGGCTCGGGCCCGGTTGAGGCGGCACGGGTGCAGGGCGACGGATTCGTGCGAGTGTGGATCACCCGTATTTTGCCCGAGGCCCTGCGCCCCGTGCTGGTGCTCGCCACACTCGGTGTCGGGTACGCGGTGGTGCTCGCCGCGGCACTGGGCTTTCTCGGGCTCGGGGCCCCACCGCCCACACCGGAGTGGGGTGCCATGCTGAATGCGGGTCGTCCGTATCAGACCAAAGCCTGGTGGCTGACAGTATTTCCCGGCGCCATGATCCTCGGGGTCGGCGTCGCCACCACAGTGGTGGGCAACGCGCTCGATCGACAGCGGGTGGCACGATGACCGAGGTGCTCGCGCGCGTCGCAGATCTCCGCGTGCAGTTTGGCGGGCAGACCGCACCCGCGGTGGATGGTGTCAGCCTGGAAGTGCGTAGCGGCGAGTGTGTGGCGCTGGTCGGCGAGAGCGGTTCGGGGAAATCCCTCACCGCGCGCGCCCTGCTGGGTCTGCTGCCCGCGAGCGCCGCGGTGCGCAGCACCGCCCTCGAGGTGCGCAGGGTCGATGGCCGCCTCGCTGCGGCTCCTGCACAGGGGCACCGCGACTGGGCTGACGTGCGCGGGAGAAGCATCGGATGGGTGCCACAGGACGCGCTCGGAGGCCTGGATCCACTGCGCCGTATTGAAGCGGAAGTGGGCGATGCTCTGCGCCTGCACCGACTCGCCAGCGGGTCCGCGCGACGCAGTCGCGTGCTCGCGGCACTTGTCGACGCGGGAGTCCCAGATCCCGGACACCGGATGCGGCAGCGAGCCGAAGAGCTGAGCGGTGGCCTCCGCCAACGCGCTCTCGTCGCTGCGGCGTTGATCGCCGAGCCTGAACTAATCGTCGCTGACGAACCGACCACCGCGCTCGACGCCGAGCATCGTGGACGGTTGCTCGAGGCGCTGCGGCGACGCCTGCGAGGCGGCGCGGGCGTGCTACTGGTGAGCCACGATCTGACGAGTGTGCGTGACATCGCCGACCGCGTGCTCGTCATGCGCGAGGGGCGCATCATCGAGTCGGGCAGCCCCGCCGAGGTGCTCGTCGCGCCGCAGCAGGCATTCACCCGTATCCTGATTGCGGCGTCACCAGCCGGAGTACCGCGTGGGGTGCGGTTGCTGAGCCACGCGGAGCCCGGTGACCCGCTCCCGCCCACTGCTCCAACTCCGACTCCGCGCACCGCAGTCACCTCGGCGGCACCGCGTCTCGAGCTCAGCACTATCAGCGTGCGATTTGGGCAGCGGACCGTGCTGCACGAGGTTGCGCTGCAGCTGTTTCCGGGTGAGACCGTGGGGTTGATCGGGCCCAGCGGCGTCGGCAAGAGCACGCTGCTGCGCGTGGCGCTCGGGCTGCAGGCAGCCAGCAGCGGCAGCGTGCGCATTGACGGGGTGGATCGCGGCACCGCGCCCGGGCGCCTGCGGCGACAGTTGCGGCGGCGCCTCGCCTTCGTGCCGCAGGATCCGCTGGCGAGCTTCCCACACGGCGCGACCGGCGAAGCGATTTTGCGGGATGCGCTCCGTGCCGCGCGGGTGCCGCGTGACCAGCGCACCGCGCGCCTGCGCGAACTCGCGGCTGAGGTGGGGCTTGATCCACTACTGCTGCAGCAGTCTGCCGCCACGCTGTCTGGCGGTCAGCGGCAGCGTCTTGCCCTCGCGCGGGCGCTTGCTGGCACACCCGCGGCGATTCTGTTCGATGAGCCGGTGTCGGCGCTTGATGTGACTGTGCAGGCGCGCGTGCTCGATCTACTGGATGACTTGCAGGCTCGGCACGGCACCGCCTACCTGCTGGTGTCGCACGATGCGGCAGTGATCGCGCATATGAGTGACCGGGTGCTGCGACTGCAGGATGGGCAAATCAGCCCCGGCTAGACTGAAGCGGCCCATTCGCGAAGGAGAACCCGTGTCAAATACCCCCGCCGAACAGCTCGTGTGGATCGATTGCGAGATGACGGGGCTCGACGTAGATCGGGACGGGCTGTGCGAGATCGCGGTGATCATCACCGATTTTGACCTACAGCCGCTGCACCCGGGGTTTGAACTGGTCATCAACCCCGGCCCGGAAGCCCTTGCGAACATGGGCGATTTCGTGCGGAACATGCACGAAACCTCGGGGCTACTCCCCCGCATCGCTGAGGGCGTGTCGGTTGCCGAAGCGGAACAGCTCGTCACCGAATACGTGTTCTCGCATGTCACGCCCGGGCGTCGCCCGATTGTCGCCGGCAACACGATTGGCATGGATCGCCGCTTCATTACGAAGTACATGCCTACGTTCGATGAGCGCCTGCACTATCGCAGCATCGATGTTTCCACCATCAAAGAGCTCGCCCGGCAGTGGTACCCGGCCACCTTCTTCGCGACTCCGGAAAAGCGGGGCGGGCACCGGGCACTGGCCGACATTGCCGAGTCCATCCAGGAGCTCGCCTTCTTCCGCGCAGCGGTAATGGTGCAAGTTCCCGGCCCCAAGAAGCCGGAGGCTGAGCGGTTGGCTGCGACGGCGATGGATCGTTACCGCGAGTTGATTGACGGTGCGGCCTCCAGCTGAGCTCGCATCTGCTGTTCACGGGTGCGGTTCGGCACACCGAACCACACCACGAGCACACCGAGCAGCAGCACTCCGGCGCCGAGCAGGTATGCCGCGAGCGCACCCTGTTCCATGCTCAGTTTGGCAGCCTGCATAATCTGCTCGGCATACTCGGGATGCTCCTGCGCAACGTTGCTCGCTGATGAATATGACGACTGCAGTGCTCGCGTCACCTCGGCGGAAATACTGGACGCCTGTCCACTCGCTTCAATCTGCGCCGCAAACCCCTGCGCGAAGCCGCGCCCCAGCACGGCACCCAGGAGCGCTTGCATGATCGCCCCGCCGAGATCGCTCTGCAGATCTGAGGTCGCAGAGGCCATGCCAACGCGGCGCACCGGAGTCCAGCTTGTGAGAGAGCGACGTGCCGGTGTCATCACAAACGTCGCACCGATGCCGATCATCAAAAAGCCGAAGCCTACGAGCAGGTAGGGCGAGTCCTCGCGCCACAGCAACATCGAGATGAAGGCAATGAGCAGGCCAACGTAGCCAAACGCCATGGTTGTGCGGGTACCCCATCGCAGCACCATTCGCGCCGAGAGGTGCGCCGACAAGAGCAGTCCGACCGCTGCCGGGATGACCGCGATGCCCGCCTGCAACGGGTCATATCCGAGTACGTCCTGCATGAACTGTTCGCCCACGAAGGTGGAACCCTGCAGCGCGCCGAAGGCGATAAGCCCAGCAGCCGCGGGCACCCAGAAGAGACGCTGCCGCGCCACACGCAGGTCGTAGAGCGGGTGCGCGGTTTTCGCTTGGCGCCAGATAAACGCGGCCAGCGACAGCGCGCCGATGCCGAGTAGTGCGCGCCCCAGGGTCGCTTCGGTGGGGTCGAAGACAAGGCCAACCCCGAGCACGATCGCGCCGAGCGCAACGACCGAGAGGGCGCCGCCGAGGTGATCCACTGGTTCTTGCGATTCACCGATGTGCGAGGGCACAAACGGCACGATGAACAGCAGTGCCACGACTGCGAGCGGCACACTGATCAGGAAGACCGCGCGCCAGTCTAGGATCACGAGGGCCAGGCCCGCGAGCACCGCACCCAGCACGGAAGCCATGCTCGCGAAACTCGACCACAGCGCGATGATGCCGGTGCGACGCGGGCCCTCCGCCCACAGTGCGGAAATCAGCGAGAGTGTGGTCGGGAACGCCATGCCGCCAGCGATGCCGACGAACACCTGCGCGGCGATCAGCAGTTCAACGGAGGGCGCCAGTGCAGACAGCACGCTTGCCAGAATGGTGAGCGACACCCCGGTCACGAGCATCTGCTTGCGGCCGTAACGGTCGGCAACGGCTCCGAGGTACAGCACCGACATCGACAGGCCCAGTCCGGTGCCGAGCGAGACCAGATTGAGCGCGGTCTGGGCGGCATCAAACTGACGCCCGATCGCGGGCACCGCCACTCCTGCGACCGTGACATTAATCGAGCAGACCACCGCGGCAAGCAGCAGCGCTACCACGATGAGGCGCGGACGCGCTGGTGCAGTGGGCAGGCTGTTACTCGCGTGGGGCATGTCTGTATTCTTGCGAATTTTTCGGCCACATGCCCGCACTCCCTCAGAGTTTCAGGGATGACCCGTGTGGCAGCACCCGACGCACCACGTCAGCGATGGTGATGACCCCGGCAAAGGTCTCGCCGTGAGTGACCACCGCAAACTGTTCCCCGGCGGCCCGCATGCGAGCCAGCGCGTCGTACACTTTGTCGTCGCTCTGCAGGCGCAGCGGTAGCCGTACCCACTCACTAATATGGCGGTCGGCAGGCTCGGTGAGCACATCACGCACGTGGATCACACCCGGCGTACCGGCAGCGTGCTCGACCAGGATGCGTAAGTGGCCGGACTCCGCCGCGGCCGCGCGCACCTCAGCGACGGTCGCCGATTCGGGCACCGCCGTCGGGCGGGGCGCCGACAGCGGCAGCAAGTCGCGGATACACAGTCGCTCGAGATCGAAGACGTGGGCAAGCTGCGACCTGAAGGAGTCATCCAGTGTGCCAACGGCAGCGGAGTGCTCGACGAGCTGGCGAATGGTGTCGAGGTCTTGCCCACCCAGCGAGCGGCTCTCCGCCGGTGCGACACCGCTCGCTGCGACGAGGCGGTTAGCGATGCGGTTGATCCGCGTCAGCACGGGCCGCAGCAACCACGCGATGATCCGTGCCGGAATCGCGGTCACCCCGGCAGCGAACTCGGGGTGTGCGATCGCCCACGATTTCGGTGCCATCTCCCCCACCACCAGATGCAAAAAGGTCACAAACAGCAGAGCCAACACGAAGGCTGCGGTGTCAGCGAGCCATAGCGACGCCCCCCAGTCTGCGAAGACCGGGGACAGCCACGCGTCGACCGCGGGTTTCGTCACAGACCCCAGCGCAAAAGTACAGATGGTGATTCCGAACTGCGCGACCGCAAGCATAAGCGTGAGTTCGTTCATACCTCGCAACGCGGCACGCGCGCTCAGGCGTGTGCGTGCCTGCTCTTCCAAGCGATGTCTGCGGGCGGCGAGCAGCGAGAACTCGATAATCACAAAGAACGCACTCGCAGCGATGAGCACGATCGTGGCGATAATCACGGTGGTCGGTGAGTTCGTCATCGGGTCTCCTCCTTTCCGCTGGAGGGTTTCTGTTCAGAAACGAGGAGAGTGACCCGCAGCTTGCTTGGCACGTGATTCGCGACGGCGAGCACCTCGATCTGCAGTTCGCGCCGCACGGGGTGGTCGAGCACCAGATCGGCGGGGTCATTGGGAAGCGCCAGGGTGACCGTCTCGCCAGCCGCGGCAAAACCTCCCACCGCACGAATCACTATTCCCGCGAGGGTTTCAACATCCTCTTCCGGCAGTTCCGTGCCGATAGTCCGCGCGGCTTCATCGAGTGGCACGCTGCCGTCTGCGAGCCAGCGCTGCGGCCCGTCCGCGATCATTCCGCTGCCGATCACGTGGTCGTGCTCGTCTGAGATCTCGCCGATCAGTTCCTCCGCGAGATCCTCAGTGGTCAGAATGCCGGCGAAACCGCCATACTCGTCGATCACGCAGGCAAGCTGCGCACGGACTTCGCGCATCGTGGCGAGCGCATCTGGCAGTGGCATGAGTGTCGGCAGGAGCAGCGGCGAGCGCATCAGCGCAGTTACCGGCGCATCGTCGGGCGCGTGTGAACGCAAGAGATCGACCAGTTCAACCACCCCGACGGGTTGCCCTCCTTCGCCAAGCACCGGGTAGCGGCTGTGGGCGTGCGCCATCAAAGTGCGTAGCTCGGCGAGCGATGCGTCTGCGGGAACCGTCGCCACGCGAGCACGCGGAACCATCGCGTGCTCGACGTCTTCTTCGGGAAACTCGAGCACCCGATCGACGAGCAGTGACAGGTGTTCCGGCAGATGCCCGCTGTCACGCGAGTCCGCCACTGCTCGTTTCAGGTCTTCCGCGGAGGCGCTGGCGTCGACATCGTGCACCGGCTGAATGCGGAGCAGCCGCAGCAGTGCATTGGCTGACGCGTCAAACACCCAGATCAGCCAGCCGAACGCCGCGAGGTAGACCTGGGTCGAACGCGCGAGTGCGCGCGCCAAGGGTTCTGGGGCAGAAATCGCCAGGTTTTTGGGGTAGAGCTCACCAAAGATCATCTGTACAAGGGTGGCGAGCACCAGAACTCCAATGGTGCTCACACCCACGGTGACCGCAGTGGGAATACCGGCACCTCCCAGCAACACCCCCAGCGATTCACCAACCAGCGGCTCGGCGACGTAGCCGACAAGCAGACCAGTAATCGTGATGCCAAGTTGCGCCCCTGACAGCATGAACGAGGTGCGACGAGTGACGGCGAGCGCACGCTTCGATTTCGTGTCTCCCGCGTCGGCACGCGCGGCGAGCCGCGAACGATCGACCGACATGTAGGCGAATTCCTGCGCAACGAAGTAGCCATTTGCCGCGATGATCACGAGAATCAGCACCGCGCCAACGAGCAGGGTCAGGATCGCGGCGCTCATGCGGGGTGTACCCCATTGGCAACACAGGATCCGCGGCGGGGCAGCTTCTGACGATTGGTTTCTTTCGGACTGTCACCGGGGCCGTCAGCAGACGACCCCCGACCTCTGGAAGACTCCAAGTGTGTGCTCACTCCTTATGTGGCTCGAGTCGAAATTTCAGAGAGGTTACCAAGTCAAACTGAGAGAATCTGTCGGCCTGTCGGTCTGTTACCCCGGTCGGGCATCTCAGCTAGGTCGGTTCTTTTCAGGTGGATCACGCCGCTCTGACTGAAATATCCGACCGGGGTCACACTCGGCTCTCGACGGAACGCCTACCCATAAGATGGCCACATGGCGCTCACGCTCCCTCAGTTTCCAGTTGGCTCAGTGCTCATGCCCTATATGCCGGTTGAGCTGCGCGTGTTTGAGCCCCGCTACCTCAATCTCATGGGTGAGCTGATGACGGCGGAACACCCGGTATTTGGCATCCCGCTGTATGGGCCAGATGGCGATACTGTCGGCCCTCCCAGTGTGCGTACCGTTGGCACGGTGGCGCGCATCGACGACTTCGGCATGACCGGAGACTTCATGGGCATCACCGGCACCGGCACCCGGCGATACCTAGTGACGCGGTGGCTTGACCCAGCACCCTACCCGCGGGCTGAGATCGAGTACCTACCAGAGCTGGAGTGGGATGAGCGGCTTGACAGCCGGCGGATGCAGCTTGAACTCGAAGTGCGCAACCTGCTCGCACGGGCGAGCAGGTATGGTGCACTGCAGTGGGATGCCGACACCGAAATCGCCGAGGATCCGGTCGCAAGCGTCTGGCAACTCGCTGGCATGCTGCCGGTACAAGGTGCAGAGCTCCACACTCTGCTCGCGTCAGAGAACCTCGAGGATCTCATCGAACGCGCGCTTGCGGTGTGCGCTGGGGGCAACTATTTTCTCGATGAACTCGAGCGGGAAGGCGAGTAGCGCGCGACACCGGCGCAGCCGCATGCGCGTCCGTCACGTCCTCACGCTCCCCCTTATTCGCCGTCACTGAGCAGTTCTACTCCGAATCCTGTCACCACGTCGCGCAGGTGGCCGAGGTACCGTTTCGCTTGCTCGCTGAGTGGGTTTGCTGCGTGGCGGATCCACCCGATTTCAATGCGCTCGTCGACTTCAAGCGGGATCGCAACAATCGCGGGGTCGAGGTCATCGCTGACGATGCCCGTCGAGATCGTGTACCCGTCGAGACCGATCATCAGGTTGAAGATCGTCGCACGGTCGGAGACGCGGATCTCACGCCTGCTCGACAGCGTCGACAGGATCTCCTCAGAGAAGTAGAAAGAGTTGTTCGCGCCCTGGTCGAAGGTGAGCCTCGGCAGATCTTCGAGATCGGCGAGGGTGACGTAGTCACGGGCTGAGAGCGGGTTGCGCCGTGAAATGAAAATGTGTGGCGTCGCCAGAAATAGCGTATGGAACACCAGCCCGGAGTCTCGGAACAGCTTATTCAGAACCTTGCGGTTGAAGTCATTGCGGTACAGAATGCCGAGTTCGCTGCGCAGCGTGCGCACGTCTTCGATGATGTCGGCCGTGCGTGTCTCACGCAGCGAGAACTCATACTCTGCGACGTCGCTATTGTTCACCATGCGCACAAACGCCTCCACGGCGAAGGAGTAGTGCTGGGTAGACACTCCGAGGAGACGACGCGAGGGTGCCCGCCCCAGATATCGCTGTTCAAGCAGCGCGGCCTGTTCAACGACCTGCCGGGCGTAGCCGAGAAATTCAATGCCATCGGTCGTGAGTGACACTCCGCGAGCGGAGCGCAGGAGCAAAGCGCATCCCACCTTGGACTCGAGTTCTTTCATGGCCGCAGAGATGGTGGGTTGCGCGACATAGAGCAGGTCAGCCGCCGCTGAGATCGATCCTTCAGCTGCGACCTCGATGAAGTAGTGCAGTTGCTGCAGTGTGATACCGGTGGAATCGCGAGACATAGTCTGATCCTATGCCTCTGTATAGATATTGCGAGTTAACTGATATCCGCTAATTGCATGCACCATGGACTCACCACGTTGACCAGATCGGGCCCGGTCTCTGAGTACCAGGATGAACACACTATGGCGAACGACCTCACGTTCAGCATCACGACCACTCGTTTCGATGAGCACTACACGCCCTCCGCGGATTCGCGAATCACGACCAACTTTGCGAACCTCGCGCGCGGCCCCGAGCGGCAACAGAACCTCCGCAATGCCTTGGGGATGATTGACCGCCGTTTCAACTCCCTCGCACACTGGGACAACCCGTCGGGAAATCGTTACCGTGTGGAACTCGATATCGTCACGGCCACGCTGTACTTCGAGGCGGCCGGCACCCCGCAAGCCTTCCCGCTGATTGAGGTGCTGCAGATCCACATCATCGACCGTATTCAGGGCAAGCGCTACCCGGGCATCGTCGGCAACAATCTGTCGTCGTATGTGCGCGACTATGACTTCAGCGTGCGGCTCCCGGCACTGCGCACTGCCGCGGCTGACGCAGCCCTGCCCGATGACTTTGGCGAGCTACACGGCAAGCTGTTTCAGCACTGGCTCGATTCAGACGCCTATCAGTCACGATTCGCGTTGCCTCCCGTCATCTGCATCAGTGTCTCAACCAGCAAGTTGTACCACCGCACGGCAAATACGCATCCGGTGCTCGGCGTGGAGTATGTGCAGCCGGAACCCTCGCTCACCGACGCCTATTTCGCCAAGATGGGCTTACAGGTGCGGTATTTCATGCCACCGGGTAGCGTCGCACCACTCGCTTTCTATTTCCGTGGCGATCTCTTGAATGACTACACCCACCTGCAGCTCATCGGCACGATCAGCACGATGGAGACGTTCCAGAAGATCTACCGCCCCGAGATCTACAACGCCAATTCCGCGGCCGCTGAGGTATATCGCCCGACGCTCGATGCATCGGACTTCTCGCGCACACACATCGACTACGACCGGGTTGAGCGGAGCGAGTGCGCGGTGACGCAGGGCAGATACACCGAAGCACATCTCATCACACCGCACGGCAAGTTACTTGCGGAGTGGGCGGCTGCGCGCCCCACACCGGTGACATCACTGAGCCCACTCGTCGAGGCCCCGGAGGTGGCGTACGCATGAACGTCCTTCTCCCCACGTGCACAGTAGGCAGTCTGCCGAAACCATCGTGGCTCGCGCAGCCAGAAGTATTGTGGTCACCCTGGTCGTTGACCGGAGATGCACTGATTGAAGGGAAACAAGACGCGCTGCGGATCGCCACCCAGGTGCAGCACCGCAACGGCATCGACATTGTGAGTGAAGGCGAGCAGACCCGCCAGCATTTCGTCACGACCTTCATCGAGCACCTCAGTGGCGTTGATTTTGAGCGCCGCGAAACCGTGCGGATCCGCAATCGCTACGATGCCAGCGTGCCGACCGTTGTCGGCGCCGTCAGCCGAGAGCGCGCAGTGTTCGTTGAAGATGCCAAGTTCCTGCGCCAACAGACCAATCAACCCATCAAGTGGGCGCTTCCCGGGCCCATGACCATGATCGATACCCTGTACGACGCGCACTACCAGAGCCGCGAAAAGCTGGCATGGGAGTTCGCGACGATCCTCAACCAGGAGGCGCGCGAGCTCGAGGCGGCCGGTGTCGACATCATTCAGTTTGATGAGCCCGCGTTCAATGTTTTCTTCGACGACGTCAAGGACTGGGGCGTAGCAACGCTCGAGCGTGCGGTCGAGGGGTTGCGCGCCGAGACCGCCGTGCACATTTGCTATGGCTACGGCATCACCGCCAACACGGAATGGAAGAAAACGCTGGGCGCTGAGTGGCGGCAATACGAAGAGTCATTCCCGCTGCTGCAGCGATCCAGCATTGACATCATTTCGCTGGAGCGCCACAATTCGCGGGTGCCGGTGGATCTCATCGAGTTGCTGCGGGGCAAGAAGGTGATGCTGGGCGCGATCGATGTAGCCAACCATGACATCGAAACCCCTGATGAGGTGGCCGCGACGCTGCGTGAGGCACTGCGATTTGTTGATGCCGACAAGCTGATGCCCAGTACGAACTGCGGCATGGCTCCGCTGCCGCGGCAGGTAGCCTACGACAAGCTCGGCGCGCTGAGCGCGGGGGCGCAGATCGTGCGCGACGAACTCGTCGAGGCGATGTCGGTTTAGATCAGACCGTACTGCTGCAGCAGAGCCTGAGTCTCACCAAGTGTCTGCAGATCCGCCAGGTCAAGATCGGGGTTCACCAAAGTCTGCAGTGCTGGCAGCCCCTCAGGAGCGTCGACGCCCGCAATCAAGGGGTACTCGAAGGTCTCGTCGACGAAGTACTGCTGTGCTTCTTCGGAGAGCAGATACTCGATGAAGGCCAGCGCGTCACCGTCTGCTGCGGCACCAACGAGCAGCCCAGCGCCGGTGACATTCACAATGGAACCGGCGTCGCCAGCGGTCGGGAACGCAAGCTGAGCCCGCATGTTCTCTGACCCGTTCTCAGCAGCAAGCCGGTACCAGTAGTAGTGATTGATGAGGCCGGTCTCGACCACGCCATCGTTCACCGCGGTCAGAATCGCCCCATTGTTTTCGAAAATCTGGGGCTGGTTGTCCGCGATCGCAGCCAGCCACTCCTCAGCGGCAGCTTCACCGTTGAGGGCACGGTAGGCCGTCACGAAAGACTGAAAACTGGCATTTCCGGGGGCAATGGCGAATCTCCCGGCCCACGACGGGTCGGTGAAGGCATCCACACTGGTGGGCACGTCTGATTCGGCAAGCGCCTCGCTATCGAAGACAATGACACGTGCCCTGCCAGTGACGCCCACCCATCGATCATCGGTGGAGGTGAATCCCTGCTCCACCTGTTCGGTGAGCTCAGCGGGCAGTGGCGCGAAGAGACCGGCCTCAGAGAGGGCTCCCAGTGCGCCGGCGTCCTGAGACAGGAATACCTGTGCGGGAGTAGCCTGTCCCTCTTCGAGAAGCAGTGCCCCGAGTTCAGCGGTGTCACCGTAGCGAACATCTACTTCGATGCCGCTCGCCTCCTCGAACATATCGATGAGCGGCTGCACAAGCTCCTCGCTGCGACCCGAGTACAGAGTAAAAGCACCGTCTTCCACGCTCTCCTGCGACGGTGCATCCCCGGTCTGCGTAGCACTGCCGCACCCGGCCAACAACAGAGTTGCCGTGGCGAGTGCGGCAGCAAGGACGAGGGTGCGCTTCTGAGACATGAGTAACTTTCTAATCCACTGGTCAAATGAGTGCGACGGAGTATCGCGGTAAGTAAGCCTCACCTAACATACATCAGATGCGCCACGATGCGCAGCTCACAAGGCCGGTTTGGTCGGCACCTCAGGGATCTCGCATGAACTCTCAGCGTGCCTTGTATCGACTATCATCGATGTACGCACGAATTCCGGGAGGCACACATGGCGGTCGAAAGTGCACACGCCACGAGACCCGCACCACGCAGAGACGATCTTCGAGTGTCGGCCCTCCTGGTGGGCCTGGCGGTAGTTTGGGGCGTGGTTTTTGCCGTAAATGAGATGCTGTGGCCGTGGCTGCTTGGCGACCTCTTGCGGGTAGATCTCGCATCGACACTGGGCGCGGCCGTGGAATTCTTTCTCTACGACACATTCAAAGTCGCATTGCTGCTCTTGGGACTCTTGTTCCTTGTGGGCCTGGTAAATACCCAGATCTCACCTGAGAAAGTGCGCGGAGTACTCACCGGCAAGGGACTCTTCGTGGGCATCCTGCTGGCGGTAGCGCTCGGCGCGATTACCCCATTTTGTTCATGTAGCTCGATCCCAATCTTCATCGGCCTCGTCGCCGCGGGCGTTCCCCTCGCGGTCACCCTTGCATTCCTCGTCTCATCACCACTGATTAGCGAGACCGGCATCATCTTGATGGGCGGCACCTTCGGCTGGGAAATTGCGGCAGGCTGGGCCATCGCCGGTGCGGCCGTCTCGATAGCGGTCGGGCTAGTGCTGTCGCGTTTCAAACTTGATCAGTGGATCGAGCAGTTCGTGTTCACCAGTCGCACCACGCAACTTGCAACAGCCGCACAGCGGCCCAGCATGCGCGACAGGGTAGACGCTTCATGGGCGGAGACCCGTCAGATGATCGGCAAGATTCTGCCCTATCTAGTGCTCGGCGTGCTCATCGGTGCTGCGATTCACGGCTGGGTGCCCGACGAGTTTTTCGCCGAGGTCGCAGGCCCCGAGAACCCGTTCTCGCTTCTCATCGCCACCTTCGCCGGGGCCCCCCTTTATGCAAACCCAGCAGCGGTCGTGCCGCTCGCCTCAGCGCTCTACACAAAGGGCGTTGCGCTCGGCACCACCATGGCGTTCATGATGAGCCTCGTTACGCTCTCCATTCCTTCGCTCATCATGCTGCGTCGGGTGATGAAATGGCCACTGCTGGCCATCTTCACGGGGATCGTACTTACCGCGATCTTCCTAATCGGCTTCATCTTCAACCTCATCCCGGTCGTCTGATAGCCAGACCGCACCCATCGCGCGGGTTGGCTCACAGATCCACTATCGAAAGGTCAGACACATGGACATCAAGATTCTCGGTCCCGGCTGCCGCAACTGCGCCACACTCGAAAAACGCACCCATGAAGCTCTTGCTGAACTCGGGAAAAACGCCACGGTTTCCAAGGTGACTGACTACGCCGAGATCGCCGCATACGGGGTCATGCAGACCCCTGCGCTCGTCATCGACGAACAGGTCGTCGTCTCGGGTAAAGTGCCCGTGACGCGGGCGCTGCGCGATCTCATTGCAGCAGCGTCGTAACGGCATCACCCTCACCGTGTGGGTGAATCTCGACGCGCGCACTCCAGCAGAATGAACGCCAAGTGAACAGCGATCGAGCAGCGCGTTAAGCTCGGCGGGAGAATTTGACCAGGCCATCGATATTCACCAATATAGAAGAATGTCGAATCAAGGAAGCGTGTCAGTGACCGCACCATCCCGGGCAACCCCGAAACGCATGTCGACGCTCGACAAGTGGTTGCCGCTGTGGATCGGCATCGCCATGGTTGTGGGCCTGCTCCTCGGGCGCTTCGTTCCCGCACTCTCCGACTTCCTCACCCGACTCGAGGTCGGCGGGATCTCGTTGCCGATCGGCATCGGCCTGCTCGTAATGATGTATCCAGTGCTCGCGAAAGTTCGTTACGACAAGGTTGCCGCGGTCACCGGCGACACACGACTCCTCATCTCTTCGCTACTGCTGAACTGGATCGCCGGCCCCGCGGTGATGTTCGCACTCGCCTGGCTGTTCCTCCCCGACCTGCCGGAGTACCGCACCGGTCTCATCATCGTCGGGCTCGCGCGCTGCATCGCCATGGTCGTGATCTGGAACGATCTGGCCTGCGGCGACCGCGAAGCGACCGCGGTGCTGGTCGCCCTCAACTCCGTCTTCCAGGTGGTCGCATTCGCCCTGCTCGGCTGGTTCTACCTCACCGTGCTGCCGGGCTGGCTCGGCCTCGACACGCAAGGGCTCGAGGTGTCGGTGTGGCAGATCGCACTTAACGTGCTCGTCTTCCTCGGCATCCCCCTCATCGCCGGGTTCGCCTCCAGGTGGATCGGCGAGCGGCGACGCGGACGCGACTGGTACGAAGTCAAGTTCCTTCCCGTGATTGGCCCGTGGGCACTGTACGGGCTCCTCTTCACAATCGTGCTGCTCTTCGCACTCCAGGGCGACGCGATCATCGCGAACCCCCTCGACGTGGCACGCATCGCCCTACCGCTTTTCATCTACTTCGGCGTGATGTGGTTCGCGGGTCTCCTGCTCGGCAAGACGCTCGGCATGGGGTACGCCAGATCCACCTCGCTCGCATTTACCGCGGCGGGCAACAACTTTGAACTCGCGATCGCGGTTGCGATCGGCACCTTCGGCGCCACGAGCGGGCAGGCCCTCGCTGGCGTCGTCGGCCCACTCATCGAGGTGCCGGTGCTCGTCGGCCTCGTATACGTGTCGCTGTGGGCTGCCCGTGCTTGGTTCCACACCGACCCGTATTCCGCCACAGCGACCACCACACCCCACACCCCTGCGAGGGAATCATGAGCGAGACCACCACCATCGACCGCACCTGCCCGCCAGACGCCTCGCATCCGATCGGGATCGATGCCGCAACCGTCGTGGCGAGCAGACTCAAGGCACTCTCCGACCCGCTGCGCTTGCGCATGCTGTCAGCGATCATCTCCGATCCGCGCGGCGAGGCATGCGTCTGCGACCTCGCCGAACTCGGCGAGGTGTCGCAACCGACCGTCTCGCACCATCTGAAAGTACTCAAAGACACCGGACTCCTCACCTCCGAGCGCCGCAGCACTTGGGTGTATTACCGGGTACAGCCAGCCCAAGAGGCGGCGGTCAGAGCGCTGTTGGAGGCGTTCGCGCCCGCCGCAGTGCTCGCCACCGAGTCGTTTGAAGAGCACGAGCGTTCCCGCATGCCGGCCGAGCCTGCAGAGAACCTTGACGAACGTGTCACCCGCCTCGCCGACGAGCTCGCAGAGGAACACTCCGAGCTCGCTCGCGACCTAGTCGTGACCGTCGTCCGCGAATCGTACGCGAGCCTCGCGCGTGCTGCGACGGTGACGCGACACCTCATTCCCCTGACCGAGCGCTTCGCGCGCCAGCGGCTCACAGATCTCACCCGCGACCGCGAGAACGGGGTCCCCCAGGTGCTTTTCGTGTGCGTGCAGAACGCTGGCCGTTCACAACTCGCGGCAGCCCTCGTCAACCAGCTCTCGGGTGGAAAGGTCATCGCACGATCCGCAGGATCCACCCCAGCAACCGAGGTGCACCCACGCATCAAGTCGCTTCTCACAGAGATCGAGGGCGACCAGGCACAGGAGCGGTTCCCGAAACCGCTGACCGATGACGCCGTGCGCGCCGCGGATGTGGTGATCACTATGGGGTGCGGCGACGTGTGCCCAATTATTCCTGGAGTGCGCTACGAAGATTGGGCGGTCGGCGATCCCGCGCTCGCCTCCCCTGAAGAGCTTGCGGCAATTCGCGACGACATCGCGGGCCGCGTGCGCACACTGCTCGAAACCCTCGCCTGACACTGAAAGAGAAGACACACATGACCACCGAACAGAAGCCCACCGTACTCTTCGTCTGCGTGCATAACGCGGGTCGCTCGCAAATGGCGGCCGGTTGGCTGCGCGAGCTCGCCGGCGACCTCGTCGAGGTGCGCTCGGCGGGTTCGATGCCTGCCGAGCAGATCAACCCCGTCGCAGTCGAAGCGATGCGCGAAGTCGGTATCGACATCACCGCTGAGCAGCCAAAGATTCTCACCACCGAAGCGGTGCAGGCGTCCGACGCCGTGATCACCATGGGCTGCGGCGACGCGTGCCCGTTCTTCCCTGGCAAGCGCTACGAGGACTGGAAACTTGACGACCCGGCAGGGCAGGGCATCGATGCGGTGAGGCCCATCCGCGACGAGATCAAAGCACGCGTTGAAGCTCTTCTTGCGGAGATTCTTCCCTGAGCAATTACATCGTCAGCTTCGGCTGGAATATTTCTCATCCAGGGGCTTTTTGCGCTGACTGATCCACGGGGCCAACTTGGGCTGATGCAATTCATCCCGGCCTGACGCCAAATCCGAAGCGGCGGAACCATGGAACATGTCAGCCCCAGTGGATGCACGACGAACCGCCGCAAGCTCTGGCATCGCGGCCTCGTCTACACGCGCTCCACCGCCTTCCCGAATCATGTTGGCGATGGTCGGAGCCGCTGCGTTGCACATGGGTCAACGCAATCGTGGGCACAGTATGCCAGGGCCCGGATCAGCGCGCCGCGGAAGACTCCTCTTCGCTGCGCGGGCGGCACGCTCTCACGAGACTGTCATGAACCGTGACCGCGTTTCCGTCTGCCGTCTGCACACGTCGCGGGCGCACCTCGCAGATCACTTGCTCCCAGTCACGAGAGTCCAGGGCTTCGGCGACACTTTCCGGCGTGAAGAGCAGATCCTCTCGTGACGGGCGCTTGACGCCGGTGTTCAGATCAGTCGGATGGTGACCCACGATAAGTAACATTCCGCCCGGTGCGACCGCGGCAGCAAGATTTCGGAACACCTGCTCCCGCACCGGGGGCGCCAAATGCAAAAACTGCGTCGAAACCAGGTCATAGCTCGCTGCCGGAGGAACCCAGCGCGCGATGTTTTGATGCATCCAAGTGACACGGTCACTCACGCCAGCTAATTCAGCATGGGATCCCGCACGGTTCAGCGCCACTGACGAAAAATCAACGGCATGGACTGTCCACCCCTGGCATGCCAGCCAGATCGCATCGGCCCCTTCACCACTACCAGCATCCAGCGCGCGTCCTGGCGGCAGCTCTTGAACCGATTCCATCAGCAACGGATTCGGTTGCCCGCTCCATACGGGCGCGCTTGCGCCGTAGCGCGCGTCCCAAAAAGCTTCGCTTGGATCCTGTTCCATGTTCTCATCATGACAGACAGGGCAAGAGCCGCTGCCCGGGTGCGATCTGGTCGCGATCATAGACATGCGAATTTCACAACACTCGTTTGGCGTCCGAGCCACCTGCCGCACACGTCGTGACGACGTTCATATCACCGAGTGGCTCTTCGACTGCGGCGATCACCGCCGCGAGTTGTCGGTGCGCGCGGCGAAGCCGATTGCCGTTCTTGCGGGTCGCGGCAGCACGAGACTCCTCAGCCGCACCTGCATGAAGCCCACTCAGTATCCATGCCAGAAATTTCTTTGCGGCCCAACTTGACAAACCAGATACCCCCTAGGGTATATTTGCAATATCGAAACAGATACCCCCCAGGGTATCAATGGTTCAAGTTTGAAACGAAAGAGAACTGGCACATGTGTAGAGCAGTGACCTGCAAGACCTGCGGAAAGACCACCTGGGCGGGGTGCGGACAGCACATCAACATGGTGAAGAAATCCGTACCTGCATCGCAGTGGTGCAACGGGAAGCACACGCAGGCGCAGATCGACGCTGCTAAGGCAGAGCGCGGTGGGTTCTTCTCTCGCCTCTTTGGCAAATAACTTCCAGCAAGAAAGGTTCAGTTCATGGCAACTCAGAATCTCACCCTGAGCGACTTCGCAGAAGTGGTCAGCGGCGACGGAATCGTGCTCGTCGATTTCTGGGCGGCATGGTGCGGCCCGTGCCGAGCATTCGCACCCACTTTCGAGCGGGCTTCTGAGCAACACCCTGACATCGTGTTCGGCAAGGTTGATACCGAAGCCGAGCAACAGTTGGCGGCTGAGTTCAGAATCACCTCGATCCCGACCCTGATGGTCTTCCGTGACGGCATCATGGTCTACTCACAGCCAGGATCACTCCCCGCAGCACAGCTCGAACACCTCATTCAGGGCGCACGCGACCTCGACATGGACGATGTGCGCCGACAGATCGCGGAACGCGAATCACAGCCCGCGGCATAACCCACCCACACCCCATTACAGCACTTCGAAAGGAACACCATCATGTGCGCACGTACCACCTGTTCCACCTGCGGCAAGCCCACCTGGGCCGGTTGCGGAGGCCACATCGAGGAAGCCCTCTGGGGCGTGCCTGAGGCCGACCGCTGCCAGTGCCGCTAACCCACTGGTCCACCCACACACCCCACCCCCACGAAGGAACTGATCATGCTGCTTGAGCGCATCTATGACGAAGACCTCGCGCAGGCGAGCTACTTCATCGGTTGCCAGGCGAAGGGCGAGGCCATCGTCGTCGACC
>CAZTBS010000027.1:0-21053 GCA_964612125.1 uncultured Leucobacter sp.
CGTTCACCTCGACCACGGCGCCGCGGCTTGAGCGCACGAAACTGCCTCCGTTGCGACCACGTCGAGTTTCAATCAGGCCACGGTGGCGCAGCGTCCCGAGCGCCTCACGAACCGTCACGACAGCGACGCCAAACAGTTGCGACAGCTCGTTCTCACTGGGCAGGCGGTCGCCCTCAACGAATGCGCCGGAGGAGATCGCTTGCACGATCCGGGTTTCGACGAGTTCAGCGCGACCCTCGTCACCGATGGGCGCAAACGCGGCGTTACGCAGGCGACTCGGAGCGGAGTGCGATGCCGGTGTGCGCGCGCTGCTCATCGCTTTCCCCTTCGTTCCTCGTCGTTGAGTGTGCCACGGCACGCCTTGGTGATTGCTGGATTCTCCCGAGCTGACCGCACCCCACACACCCAGCTTTCGAGCGCTTCACCGGAGCACACACCCCGACTGCGTAACCGAATCGTGATGCACCATCTGCCGTCTCGACGAATATACATCTAAAACCGTATGTTAGCCTTCTGAACGTTCGACATCGTTGTTGAGGAGAAACACGACATCATGGCTCAGCCCAGCACGCAGCACGACGCCAACGTAGACGCCGCAGTCTCACTGCAGGGCATCGCGAAGCAATTCGGTGAACTCACCGCAGTGAAAGACCTCGACATTGACATTCAGCGAGGCGAATTCTTCTCGATGCTCGGCCCCTCGGGCTCGGGTAAGACCACCGTGCTGCGCATGATCGCAGGGTTCGAAGAACCTACCGCGGGCAAGATCCTGCTGCACGGCACCGACGTCACCCGATCGGCCCCGTTCGACCGCGAGGTGAACACGGTCTTCCAGGATTACGCACTCTTCCCGCATCTCACCATCGCTGAAAACGTCGCCTACGGTCTCACCGTACGTAAGGTCGACAAGGCCACACGCACGAAGCTGGTGACTGAGGCCCTCGAGCAGGTGCGCCTCGGGCATGTCGCCGATCGCAAGCCCACGCAGCTCTCCGGCGGGCAACGTCAGCGCATCGCCCTCGCCCGCGCGCTCATTCTGCGCCCGAAGGTGCTGCTGCTCGATGAGCCGCTGGGCGCACTCGACAAGCAGCTGCGCGAGCAAATGCAGATCGAGCTGAAACAGATTCAGCGCGAGGTGGGCATCACCTTCATCTTCGTCACACACGACCAAGAAGAAGCACTCACCCTCTCCGACCGCGTCGCTGTCTTCAACAACGGCAAGATCGAGCAGGTCGGCTCACCACGCGAAGTGTATGAATTCCCGCAGACCGAGTTCGTGGCTCGCTTCCTCGGGGTGACGAACATTCTGCCCGCTGACCTGTCGCAGCGCCTGCTCGGCACCGCTCAAATCCACAGCCTGCGCCCCGAGCGCGTGCAGCTGGTGGATCCCACCGCCCCCGCAGATGCCGACACCGTGAGTCTCCCCGGTACCGTGGCAGAGACCGTCTACGCAGGCGCACACACGCGCTACCTGATTGACACCACTGATGGCGTGCGTCTCATCGCTGAGAAGCAGAACTCACACACCCCACGCACCGAGCCGAGCGTCAACCGCGGCGATGCGGTGAACGTGCACTTCCGCCGCGAGCACGCGACTGCGGTACCCGGCGAGAGTGGAGCCACCGCCTAACTGCGCGGGATCCACCCCCAGACCCCCTACCCCCGCCCGCATGGGCACATCACACAAAGGAGTACCGATGAAGAAAATGCTGGCAGCACCCGCCGCAGCGGCGGCCGTGCTGGCGCTTGCCCTGACGGGCTGTGCAAGCGGCGAAACCGCAGAAAGCGGCGAGCTGAAGATCGACGTGCCCGACATCCCCATGATGGAGGAGCTCGGCGAGTTCGAGAACGAGGTCAACATCGTCGCCTGGTCGGGCTTCGTCGAGCCCGAGTGGGCCGACGCGTTCACCGAGGAGACCGGTTGCAAGGTGAACCGTAAGATCGCCGGCACCTCCGACGAAATGGTGCAGCTCATGCGCACCGGCAACTACGACCTGGTGTCGGCCTCCGGCGACGCAAGCCTGCGCCTGATCGTGGGTGGCGACGTCCAGCCGCTCAACCCGGAGCTCATCCCCAACTTCGGCGACGACATCGTTGAGGGCATGAAGGGTCAGATCTACGACACCCTGAACGGCAAGTCGTACGGCGTGCCGATCGGCCGCGGCGCGAACATTCTGCAGTGGAACGACGAGGTCATCACCGAAGCGCCCACCAGCTGGGACGTGGTGTGGGAGGCCGATTCACCGGCCGCCGGCAGCATCATCGCCTACGACGCGCCGATCTACATCGCCGACGCAGCCGTCTACCTGATGGCCACGCAGCCCGATCTCGGCATCACCAACCCCTACGCCCTCGACGAGGATCAGCTCGCTGCAGCCGTCGATCTGCTGAAGCAGCAGAACGAGATCATCGGCGACTACTGGGCCGACCCGGTGAAGCAGATCACTGCGTTTAACGGTGGCGACGTCACCGTCGGCACCTCGTGGGAGATCCTGCGCAAGCTGTCGGAGAACCCGTCGCTGCAGGGCACCCTGCCCGAAGAGGGCTCGACCGGCTGGTCCGACGCCTGGATGCTGGCTGCCGAGGCCAAGAACCCGAACTGTGGCTACGCCTGGATGGACTACACCTCCAGCGCCGAGGTCAACGGCAAGATCGCAATGAACTTTGGCATGGCTCCCGCCAACGCCGCGTTCTGCGACACCAGCGAGGAAGCCGCCGCACACTGCGAGCTCTTCCACGCCGAGGACGAAGAGTACTTCTCGAAGGTCTGGTTCTGGACCACCCCCATCGAGCAGTGCATCGACGGCCGCACCGAGGTCACCTGCACCAACTTCCAGCAGTGGACCGACGCCTGGGCCACCATTAAGGGTTAATCCCACGTGCTGGTCGATCCACTGATTCCTCGGTGGATCGGCCAGCCTCCCCCCTCGCCCGCCGCGGGCAGCACTCGCAGCTCCCGCCCCACCGCTTCACCCGCATCACCTCGGCCGCGCTGTTGCCACCGAGGAATGCATGCCAGACCCCGAGTTTTCCGCTCACCAGATGAGGATCACCGTGACTACCCAGTTCTCGCTCTCGACGAAGCCAAAGCCGCTTTCGTCAGCGCTGCAGCGCCACCCCAAGGGGCGACTCGCGTCGCTGCTGACCCTGCCAATGGTGTGGCTGATCGGTGTCTACATCCTGTCGCTTGCGTTCCTGCTGATCACCGCGTTTTGGGTCACCGACCCCTTCACCTCGAAGGTGAAGCCCGGGTTTACACTCGACAACTTCGTCAACCTCTTCACGGTTCCCGCATATCTCTCCGCGTCGCTGCGCACCCTCGGCATCGCGGTGGCCGTCACCATCATTTGCGCGGTGTTTGCTGTGCCGCTCGCGATCTTCATGGCGAAGATCGCGCCCGTATGGCTGCGAGCCGTGCTCGCCGTTGCCGTCACCCTGCCGCTGTGGGCCGGCTACCTGGTGAAGATCCTGTCTGTGCGCATCGTCTTCAGCGAGGGCGGTTTCATTAACTGGCTGTTTGGACCGCTGGGAATTCAGAGCCCGGGCTACGGCGTCACCGTGACGATCATCGCTCTCGTCTACCTGTGGTTCCCGTACATGGCGATCCCGGTATACGTAGCCGTATCGCAGATTCCCGCCAACCTGTTCGACGCCTCCGCCGACCTAGGTGCAAAAGGTCTGCGCACGATCACCTCAGTGATGCTGCCCCTCATGAAGCCCGCACTCATCGCCGGTTCGATCTTCACCTTCTCGTTGAGTCTCGGTGATTACATTGCCGCGAAGTTCGTGGGCGGATCCACCCAGATGATCGGCACCATTATTGCCTCGAACATCAACCTCAACCCGCCGGTCGCAGCAGCCTTCTCGGTCGTGCCGATTGTGCTGGTGCTCATCTACTTGCTCGCTGTGCGCCGCACCGGTGCGCTCGAGAACATCTAGGCCCGAAGGAGAATCGGAATGCTGAGACTCGGCCGAGGCGCCAAGATCACCCTCACCGTCATCGCCGCACTGGTGCTCATCAGCACCTACGTGCCGCTGCTGGTGATCGTCATGAACTCGTTCAACCCCAGCCGCATCGCGGGCTGGCCTATCTCCGGCTTCTCACTGACCTGGTGGGAAAAGGCCCTCACAAACCCGGCCATGCACGAGGCAGTGTTCAACTCTGTGGTCGTCGCGCTGGGCGCCACGGTGATCGCGCTTATCCTGGGTACGCTGTCTGCCTTTGCCCTGCAGCGCTTCAAATTTTTCGGCCGCGATGTCGTGAACCTCCTCATCATCCTGCCGATCACGCTGCCCGGCATCGTCACCGGTGTGGCGCTGTCAAACACCTTCTACCAGGTGCTCGATCCGATCGGCATCAAAGTGGGCTACGCAGGCATGATCATCGCGCACGCCACCTTCTGTGTGGTGATGGTGTTCAATAACGTGATCGCACGCCTGCGCCGCATGAACCCGAACCTCGAAGAGGCGTCAATGGATCTCGGTGCTGGCATCGGACAGACCTTCCGCCTGGTCACCTTCCCGCAGTTCCGCACCGCCTTCATGGCCGGTGGCCTGCTTGCCTTCGCGCTGTCCTTCGACGAGGTCGTGGTGACCATCTTCACCGCTCCGCCGGGGGTTGAGACGCTGCCACTGTGGTTCATGAACCAGATGGCTCGCCCGAATGAGGCAAACCAGGTGAATGTGGTCGCGACGATCATCATTCTGCTGTCGCTGATTCCCGTGTACTTCTCGCAGCGCGCGCAGTCGGGCGCAGAGGGTGGCGGTTCGAAGCGTCGGCGCGCGATGCGCGTGCCTACGCCGCCGATTCCGTAGGGGGCAGTATCGCAGGCCCTGCACATGCAGGTGAGGGGGTGGATCGCAGTGCGATCCACCCCCTCACGCATTCCCTCATTCGGAAAAATGCAGCATCGCGGATCACACAGCGTACAGGGATCCGAGACTGTGGATTTCTCCGTGCGCGAGACTCACAGCCGAGCCCGGTGTTCGTCGCGCAGCTGCTCCGTCGCCCGCTCAAGCGTCGGATCATCACCGCGCGCCAGGCCCGCGTACTGCAGCACGACTCCGTCAACTACCGGCAGTGCCTTCACCCACATGCGGCGACGCGGCACAAACAGTGACGCGCCCAACCCTGCGAGTGCGAGCAGAGCAAAGACCAGCACCCACTCCTGCGCAGGATTCTGCATGACATCAAAGGAGGCATAACGCGGAGCAGCTTCGAAGCTAATGCTGCCCATGCCGCCGGGCAGATCCACCGTGTCGCCCACTGTTAACTCAAGCGAATCAACGTTAATGGCACGGCCCGTGAGCTGCTCCATGTTCGCGGTGTCAAGCGCATATACCGACTGCGGAATGCCATTATCGATGCCGAGGTCGCCCACGAATGCATCAAGCGTCAAGACCGGGTTCGTCAGGTCGGGGTAGCTTGAGGTGTACGCCCCCGACTCGAGATCAACCTTCGATGGGTAGAAGAATCCGCGCAGCCCGAGCTGCGTTGGCTCACCCTCAAACGACAGACCATAGGGCACCTTCACGACACCCAGCGAGGTGAGGTTCTGGTCCTGCGGAATGAATGGCATGGACTCGCTGTAGACGATCTCGCCGTCGGCGTTGCGTATGGTGAGCGTCGGCGCGTACCCGTTCGCGATGAGGTAGATCGGCGACCCGTGCACGCGCAGCGGATGATTCACGCGGATCACGCTGGATTCCTCGCTGTCATCGGTATTGATCAGCGTCACATTCGCGCGATACTCGCGCACCAGACCAATCGCGTCAAGATTGCCCTCCTCAGGGGTGACATAATCCACCTCCAGGGAATCGAGGCGCATACCGAACGGCGTCAGGCTGCTATCACTGAATGACGTGCCAGAGGTTGCCGAGTCGTAGTCGATCAGCTGGTTCACCAGCGTTTCGCCCTCAACCAGCACTTTTTGCCCGTTGAAGGTGAAGGCCCCACCAATCGCGACGCTAATCAGCACGCCAACCAGCGCAATGTGAAACAGCAGGTTGCCGGTCTCACGCAGGTAGCCGCGCTCGGCAGACACCGAAATCTCGAGCTGCCCGGTGCGGCTGGTGGATCGCTGCACCTCCGTGCGGTACCGCTGCTGGCGCAGGATCTCTGCAGCAGCGGCGATCGCCTGCTCGGCAAACGCTTCACGTTCGGCGTCAGTTGCGGAAGGATTCGAGAGCCGCTGCTCTGAGAATCCCGCCATCCGCTGCAACCTGGCCGGTGTGCGCGGCGGTGCACTTCGCAGCGCCTTCCAGTGATGCGCGATACGGGGCAGCACACACCCGATCAGAGATATGAAGAGCAGCAGGTAGATCGCCGAGAACCACACCGAGGAGTAGACATCAAATGCCTGGATCGGGAACGAGTCGAGGATCTTGAAGAGTTCGGGGTGATCCGCTTCGTACTGCACCACGCCATTGGGGTCGGCGCTGCGCTGTGGCACGAGCGAACCGGGAATCGTAGCAACTGCGAGCAGCAGCAGCAAGATCAGCGCGACGCGCATGCTGGTGAGCTGGCGCCAGAACCAGCGACCCCAACCGCGTATGCCGAGTTCAGGGGATTCGACTCGGACGGCTGCGCCGCCGGAACCGTCTTCGTAATCAGAGGGCCGGGACAAAGCTGTTCATCACCGCCTGCAATGCGTACATCATCTGACTCCAGACTCCGGTCACCATGAGGATACCGATGAGGATGAGCAGCCCGCCGCCAATGATGTTGACGATGCGTATATGCCGCTTCATGAATGTGGTGGCAGTTGCGAACCACCCAAAGCCAAGTGCCGCAAGCACAAACGGAATACCGAGGCCCGCGCAGTAGGCCAAGGCCAGCACAGTTGCACGGCCAGCTGATCCACTTTGCAAACTGAGTGTCAGCACCGTGGCCAGGGTCGGGCCAATGCAGGGGGTCCACCCCACCGCAAAGACGGCGCCGAGCAGCGGCGCGCCCGCAAGACCGAGCTGTGGTTTGATGCGCATACGAGACGTGCGCTGCAGCCCGGCGAACTGACCGATGAACACCAGTCCCATCACAATGATCACGACGCCCATGACCCGCGTGATGACGTTTTCCCATTCAAGCAGCCAGGCTCCGACGCTCCCAGCGAGCGACAGCATCACGACAAACACCGCGGTGAACCCGGCAATGAACAACAACACACCCGCCATGAGCCGACGGCGCGAGGTGGATCGCGCCGTCTTACCGGTGGCATCGCCAGCCGATGCGCCGACGTAGGCGAGATACCCAGGCACCAGTGGCAGCACGCAGGGTGAAAAGAACGACACGAGACCGGCCGCGAGCGCGATCAGCGTCGCGACAAGCAACTGCCCGTCTGCCACGAGATCTTGCACACCCACGTCGATGATTCCTTATGTGTTCGAGGGCGCCTCACATCGCGCGGCGGCCCAGTGCTTGGGCTAGCCCTCGGCGAGGGTCTCGTTGATGAGTGTGCGCAGCTGCGATTCACCAGCGAGCTGCCCGAGCACGCGGTGCGCCACCCGGCCCTCCGTGTCAAGCACCAGAGTGGTCGGCACTGCGTTCAGTGGCACCTGTCCGGCGAAGGCACGCTGCACCGCACGACCGCCAGCGGTGTCCATGATCGAGGGGTACTCCACGCCGAACTGCTCGGCGAACTGGACTGCCTGCGCACTCTGATCACGGGTGTTCACCCCGATGAATTGCACCCCCTGTGGGCTGAATTCTTCGTAGGAGGCGACGAGGTCGGGAGCTTCGGCGCGGCAGGGAGCACATCCCGCGTACCAGAAATTCACCACGGTGACAGCGCCACGTGTGTCAGCAGACCCCAGCTCATCACCGTACTCAGTGACCCCAGAAAACTCGACCGGCGCGGTGCGCTCGGCGGGCGGAATACTGAGCGACGAACCATCGCCCGAAACGAAGCCCTTCTCGCTAGATTCTTCCCACTGCTGCGCGAGTGTGTCAGCTTCGCCGGTCGAGCACCCCGTCAGTATCAGCGCCGCGGCGAGCGGCAGCGCACAGAGGGCTGCGAACTTCACGCGCTGTGATCCACCATATGCCGTTACCTGCATGCGCATACTTACACTGCTCCCACATCAACTGCGTCATCCATCAGCTCTGCAGCTGGAGTGCGGTAGTCAACCTCAAACCAGCGGCCGCTGCGCTGTTCAAAACTCGTGATGCTCGAGAGTGCACAGCGGCGACGCGCTGGATTGTGCGCGAGCGAGTGACCTGCAACGTCGAGATGCGCCATCCAGATGACTGCTTGGTGGCTGACCATCACAACGTCGCCACCCGAAGTAGATTCCCACGCCTCATCCATCGCAGCACGCACGCGATCGGCAATGCTGCGGTAAGGCTCTCCCCAACTGGGACGCAGCGGGTTCCAGAAGCGATACCAGTAACGAGGGTTCTTAAATGCTGCACCCCCGCGGTTCACCTGTCCCTCGAACAGATTCGTCGGTTCGATGATGCGCTCATCGATGGCAGCCTGTAGCCCGAATGTCTGGGCGATGGGATCCGCCGACTGCTGTGCCCGCAGCAACGGGGAAGC
The DNA here is from genome assembly GCA_964612125.1 of uncultured Leucobacter sp. Lineage (GTDB taxonomy): Bacteria > Actinomycetota > Actinomycetes > Actinomycetales > Microbacteriaceae > Leucobacter. The sequence continues at coordinate 8,538 of CAZTBS010000027.1, forward strand.
GATGAGCCTCACGAGACTGCGATCAGCGGCCGCCAGCTCACGAGCAGCTGCTTCGGCCATCTGGGTGCCGAGTTCAGAAAGACCAAATCCCGGCAAACGCCCGTACAGCACGCCATCGGGGTTGTGCACCTCACCGTGGCGCACCAAGTGCAGGAGTTTGTCGCTCACACGCCCATTGTAGGTTTCAGTGGCTGAGAGCCTGCCCGTCAGCCTTCACCCGGTGCCCTCGCCGAACATCGCCCGGGGTGCGCTCACGTCGGATATTTCAGTTCCGTCGGGTACATCCTGCGAATCCATCCGACCAGACTGAAATATCCGTCCGAGCTGACACCCCAGCAGGAGCGGAAGGCAAACGAGAGAACACGCACACAACCGTCCGAGTAGACTGGGCGGGTGACTGAGCGTGTATTGATCAAGGATCTGGCCGAGCGTACCGACGGGCCTGTGCGCGTCGCGGGATGGGTCGAGAAGGTGCGCGATCAGCGCTACGTGCAGTTCGTCGTGCTCCGCGACGAAACCGGCGCAGTGCAGTTGGTGAACGGCGGCGTACTGCGCGAGCCGGATCCCGAGAACCCGCGCTCTGACATCCTGGTGCCCCGCACGCAAACCATCAGCGACCTGACACACGGCACGTTCGTGACGGTGACCGGCGAGCTGCAGCACAATGAGCGCGTCAAGCTCGGCGGGGTCGAGATCCAGATCGAAGACATCGAGGTGGTCACCCGCGCACTCCCCGATAACCCGGTCGCCGAAGACTCCGGCATCGACGTGCGCCTCGACTGGCGTTTCCTTGATCTGCGCCGCCCCGAGCAGAACCTCATCTTCCGTGTACAGACCACTTTCTTGAACGCACTACGCCAGGTGTGGATCGACCGCGACTTCATTGAGATCCAGACGCCGAAGCTGATGGCTTCGGCCTCGGAATCACGCGCCGAGCTCTTCGAGGTGGAGTACTTCGAGCGCACCGCGTACCTCGCGCAGAGCCCGCAGTTCTTTAAGCAGATGGCGCAGGCTGCCGGTTTTGGTGGCATCTTCGAGGTCGGACCGGCCTTCCGCGCTGATCCCTCGTTCACCTCACGCCACGCCACCGAGTTCACCTCGATCGACACCGAATTCAGCTGGATCGACTCCCATGAGGACGTCATGGAGCTGCACGAGGAACTGATGGTTGCGGGCATCAGCGCCGTGAAAGAGAAGCACGGCGAGGCGATCCACAAGCTGTTTGGTATTGACATCGAGGTACCGTCGCGTCCGTTCCCGCGCATCCCCCTCGCCGAGGCGAAGCAGATTGTGAAGGACCGCGGCTACGAAGTGCCCCGTGCCGATGCCGATATGGATCCTGAGGGCGAGCGTCAGATCGCTGCGTACGTGCGCGAGAAGTACGGACACGATTTCGTGTTCCTCACCGACTACGCCACGTCGATTCGCCCTTTTTACCACATGCGTCACGACGGCGATGCGGAGCTCACGAAGAGCTACGATCTGATCTATCGCGGCGTTGAGATCTCAACGGGTGCGCAGCGCGAACATCGCGTCGAGGTGCTCGAAGCGCAAGCGCGCGAGAAGGGCATGGACCCGGAAGAGCTCGCCTTCTACCTCGATTTCTTCCGCTACGGGGTTCCGCCACACGGCGGTTTCGGCATGGGCCTCGGCCGCGTTCTCATGCTCATGCTGCAGCAGTCGTCGATCCGCGAGGTCACCTACCTCTTCCGTGGCCCAACACGGTTGCTCCCCTAACCGGCTGCGTCGTTCTCGGCGCAACGCTTGTTAAGGCAGCCAGCGCAGCTCGCGCGCTCGCGCGAGTGCATCTGCCAGGATTTCTGCGTGGTCAAATGCGAGCGTCCCAGGTGTGAGCACCTCAGCCACCGGGTACCAGTCAGCGTGTGCCGCGTCGTCACCGCCGTGAACCGCCATCGGGGCATCGGTGACGGCGATGAACGCGACAGTCAAAATGTCCCCGCGTGGATCCTTCCGCCCGGCAGGGCCGTAGGCTCCGAGCTGCACAAACCGTTCGGGAGCCTCAGCAATGCCGGTTTCCTCTGCAAGCTCGCGCCGCGCAGCCTGCTCTGCAGCCTCGCCCGGCTCTACGAAGCCGCCCGGAAGTGCGAGCCGGCCCCGATAGGGATCATGCCCGCGCTCAATCAGTAACACGCACAGCGCGCCCTCACAGTGCGTGAGCGCAACCACATCAGCGGCCACCAGAAACGACGTCGGTGCGGTACTCATCTGCAGATGCGCAGCCTTCTTGCGAGACGGGATCAGATAGTGAAGTCCGTAGCCACACGCCCGATAGCGTGTCGCTTGATGACCTCGGCAGCAGCCTCGTGTTCCGGGTGCACCACGTATGCGGCAAGCCCATCAGCGTCGTCAAAGTCCGCGATGAGTGTGACATCCCAGTTGTCACCGTCGAAGAGATCGTTCCGGTGCGCAGAGATCGCTCGCACACTCGGCACGGTGTCAACGAGCGGGGTGAGTGCCGCAATGATTTCAGCGGCCTGCACGTCACGGGCTTCGCGCGTCTCACCGCTGAGTTTCCAAGTGACAACGTGGCGCAGGGTCATGAGGGTTCCTTTGGTTATAGGTGGCAAAGACAAGTAGTGGATCGCGCCGCGATCCACCCAGTTAGGCATTCCGCGCGAAGATGCCGCGCCAACCCACGGCGCGTTCAATCGCACGGGTGAGTTTCTGGGCATCTACCCGCCAGATCGCGTGCTGTTTCCCGGCGACGAAGAGCACCGGAATGTCTTCTGCATGCAAGCGAGCGAGCGCGGGATCTTCGAGGATATTGCGTTCGCTCAGCATCGTGTCGATCCCGCGACTCGCTAGCTCAGTTCGCACCTGCGACACCACCGCGCGAGCGTCATCGCACAGGTGGCAGCCGGGCTTGCTGAGCAGCAGCAGTTCAACGGTCTTGGACACGTTCTCAGTGTAGAGGGCGCAGGGAACCAGAGGGGCCTCACCTCATTGCGCGGCGCGCAGGACGTCAGCTCTGACGCTTCCTGTCGCGGGCAGAGAACCACAGAACCACTCCCGCTACCCGTCCACAGGGCCCTACTGTAATCAGCTCCGGCCGGGAGACGGCATGAAAAAGCGGCTGGCAACGATGATCCACCGATGCCAACCGCTGTCTCGCACTACTTCTTGTTGCGACGCTGGTGACGCGTCTTCCGCAGCAACTTGCGGTGCTTCTTCTTTGACATACGCTTGCGGCGCTTCTTAATGACTGAACCCACGGTAACCTCACAACGTCTTCCGGGCCGACAGTTTGTGGCCCACAAAACATCAATAATACCGTGATGCACGCCCCGCCGCGAACCGCGGATCGTGGCGGGGCGTGCAGCCCGCCCCTGGCGGCTCTATTCGCGCAGTTTGAACCGCGCCACCAGCTCCTTCACGCGATGTTCCGCCAACGCCGCAACCCGGCCAATCCGCTCCGCGGCGGCGGCGGTAGTCTCGGGCAACACCTCACCCTGGTCAGCGGGATCTCCGCCCAGGGGTTCTGGGTCCGCCAGAATCTCACCGGTCTCCGACACGTACTCGACGGTCACCTCAGTATCAAAGCCCGCCGACAAAAACGGGATCACGAAGTCTTCGACCATTTCGAGCGGTTCAGGGTTCAGCGAGTAGAAACGGTGCTGCCCCTCTTCGCGCACCGACACCAACTCAGCCTCACGCAACACCTTCAGGTGTTTCGAGACAGTCGGCTGGCTCATCTCAAGCTGGGCCACGATTTCCGAAACACTGATCTCGGATTCCTGCACGTGCCGCTCCAGGAGCACCTGCAGGATGTCTCGCCTGGTTGCGTCTGCGATGACCCCGAATATGTCTGGCATAGCCTCAAGGGTATCTGAGCATCGCCTTTCTGCGATGTAGCATGACCTGTGCGGTATCCATGCTTGGCGGCTCAACAGCGAGCATCCGCGCAATTGACGGGAAGAAGGGTGACGTGAGGGCGCACACACGGGCCCGTCGGGGCTCGGCATCGATGACTCAGAAATCTTGGCTGCACGCCCTGATTGAGTCATCGCCCGCGCGTTTCGCACTCCTCGTCTTTTCCGCCCTCATTCTGCTCTGGACGGCACTCCTCGCACTGCCCTGGGCAAGCGCTCAGGGCGAGGTCACCCCGCTGGTCGATGCGCTCTTCACCGCAGTGTCTGCGATCTGCGTCACTGGCCTCACCACCGTTGATATGGCCACGCACTGGTCGCTCTTCGGCGAGATCCTGATCCTCGCTGGTCTGCAGATCGGCGGCATTGGTGTACTCACACTCGCAAGCATGCTGGGCCTGACCGTCACCCGCAGGCTCGGTCTCAGACAGCGACTACTCGCTGCCGCTGATACCAACCCTGCACGCACCAGCAAGGGTTCCAGTGAGAGCCAGGCGGTGGGACTCGGCGATATCGGTGGCCTTCTGATCGCCGTGGCCATCAGCCTGCTGGTTATCGAGGCCGTGCTCACTCTCCTCATTGTGCCGCGCTTGATGATGGAAGGTCTGAGCTTCGGATCGGCCCTCTGGAACGGCTTCTATTTGGCCGCCTCAGCATTCACCAACACGGGGTTTGTCCCGCTTCCCGATGGCCTGGCGCCATTCGCGACCGATTTCTACATGCTGAGCGTGCTGGCAATCGGCGTGTTCCTCGGAAGCATTGGCTTTCCGGTGATTTTTGCTCTCTACCGCGCGGTTGCAGGAAAAGGCTTGCGTCGCCACAAGCGACTCGGTCTCCACGCCAAACTCACCCTCACCACCACCATTGCGTTTGTGATCCTTGGATGGCTCGGCATCGCCGCGCTGGAGTGGGACAATCCAGCCACCCTTGGTTCGCAAGGTTTTTGGCAAACCGTCATGAGCGCGGGCTACACCTCCGTCATGACACGCTCCGGTGGCCTCGGCATCATGGACCCCGCCGAGATGAACGGATCCACGCTGCTGGTGATGGACATGCTGATGTTTGTGGGCGGTGGATCAGCCTCAACCGCCGGCGGCATCAAGGTCACGACGATTGCGGTGCTGTTCCTCGCGGCATACGCCGAGGCACGCGGGTACCAAGACATGCAGGCCTTCGAACGCCGCATCCCCACTGAAGTACTGCGCTTGTCGGTCTCGATTGTGATCTGGGGCTCGACGATCGTCGCTGCCGCATCTATCGCGATTCTGCATATGACCAAACTTCCGCTCGATCTGGTGCTGTTCGAAGTCATCTCAGCCTTCGGCACCTGCGGGCTATCCACAGGGCTCTCTGAGATGCTCCCCGATGCTGGCAAATACGTGCTCGCCGCCACGATGTGGGCAGGCCGTGTCGGCACTGTCACCCTGGCCGCCGCAATCGCTGCGACCAGCCGCCGCCGTACCTTCCGCTTCCCCGAAGAAAGGCCGATCGTTGGTTGATATCCGTTCTGATGCCCCCGTCCTGGTGATTGGCCTCGGTCGTTTTGGCGCCGCCACCGCTGGGCAACTCGACCGTCAAGACCGCGAGGTACTGGTGGTCGACACCGATCCCGTGCTCGTGCAGAAATGGGCTGATCGCGTCACGCACGCGGTTCAGGCTGACGCAAAGTCGATTGAAGCCTTGCGCCAGATCGGAGCCGAGGAATTCAAGATCGCGGTGGTCGCAACGGGCGCCTCGATTGAAGCGAGCGTGCTGATCGCCGCCAACCTGGTGGATCTCGGCATTCCGCAGATCTGGGCGAAAGCAATCTCGCAGTCGCACGGGAAGATCCTCGAGCGCATCGGCGTGAACCACGTCATCTACCCTGAGCGCGAAGCGGGCGAGCGCGTTGCGCACCTGCTCAGCGGCAGCATGCTCGACTTCATTCAATTCGACGATAACTACGTCATCGCCAAGATGTATCCGCCACGCTCAATTCGCGGTCAGTCGCTCAAAGCCAGCGGAGTGCGCACCCGTTACCGGGTGACCGTCGTCGGGGTAAAGACCCCCGGGCAGCCATTTACACACGCCACCCAAGACACGGTCGTGTCACCGCACGACCTGATCATTGTGTCGGGCGCGGGAGCGGATGTGGAGCGTTTCGCTGCTATCGCCTAGCAGCGGTCACTGACCAGCGGCGATTTCGCGCGATCGGGCCATCGCCGCAGCGAACGCACGATCAAACAGTGCCCCCCACTCCCCCGTGCGTAGCACCTCGATCGCGCGCTCGGTGGTGCCGTTTGGGCTAGTCACCTGGCGTCGTAGTTCAGTAGGGCTGTCAGTGGATCGCGCCAACAGCTCCGCTGCACCGATCACGGTGCCCTGCGCGAGCACCCGTGCCTCTTCGGCAGAAAACCCGAGGCGTTCGGCGGCAGCTTGGAACTCCTCAACGAATAAGAAGAGGTAGGCCGGACCCGATCCCGAGACTGCGCCCAGCGCGTCAAGCCGCTCCTCGTCAAGCACCAGCACCTGGCCGACCGTCTGAAACAGTCGGCGCACCGTGTCGATGGCTGCGCTATCGGCAGCTGCACCCGCGGTAAGCCCGGTCACACCCTTGCCCAGGTGTGCCGGGGTATTGGGCATGGCACGCAGCACCGAGACTCCGGTTGGCACGAGTGGCTCCATGCTTGCCGTGGTGATGCCCGCGGCGACACTGACAACAATCGCACCGGGCTGCAGATCATCGTGAATCTCGCGCAAGAGATCGTGAATCAACCAAGGCTTCACCGCCAAGATGACCAGCTGAGCCCCGCGCACCGCCCGCCGATTCGCGTCTGTTTGATCTTCGATGGCGTAGGCCACAACATCGTCGAAGCCGTCGAAAGCAGCCGCGCTGCGTGAGCTGTGGGTGGTCACGACGATCGGACCCTCGGTGCGCACACTCGGGCCTCGCAGACCGGTAAGAATGGCGCGCCCCATCGAGCCAACCCCCAGCATGGACACACTCGGAAATGCGGCAATCTCATTCGTCTCACTCATAGCGCTCAAGTCTAGGATGGTTGCATTGCGACGAAGGGAATCACCACATGAGCGCAACCGGCGGGAGCAAGGCGATCATCGCTGCTTTTCTCGCGAACCTCGGCATCGCGATCACGAAGTTCATTGCGTGGCTGTTCTCGGGTTCCTCCTCAATGCTCGCCGAAAGCGTGCACTCGGTGGCTGATTCAGCCAACCAGTTGCTGCTGCTCCTCGGCGGAAAGCGGGCCAAGCAAGACGCCGATAAGGAACACCCCTTCGGCTACGGGAGGGTGCGGTACGTGTACGCCTTCGTGGTGGCGATCGTGTTGTTTGCCATGGGCGGCGTCTTCTCGGTGTACGAGGGCATTGCGAAGATCCGGGAGCCGCATCCCATTGAGCTGTGGTGGCTTCCGATGCTGGTGCTCACCGTAGCGATAGTTCTGGAAGGTCTGTCGTTGCGCACGGCAATTCGCGAGAGTCGCCCGCACAAGGGCACGAGCAGTTGGCTGGGTTTCATTCGCCGTTCGAAGGCCCCGGAGCTTCCCGTGGTGCTGCTCGAAGACGCTGGGGCGCTCGTTGGCTTGGTCCTCGCGTTCCTGGGTGTCGGTCTGTCTGTACTCACCGGAAATGGTGTGTTTGACGGCGCCGCCACGATTGGCATCGGCGTCCTCCTGATCCTGATCGCCGCCGTCATTGGCTGGGAGGTGAAGAGTCTGCTAGTGGGCGAAGGCGCCAGCGATGAAGACGTTGCGAGCATTGAGGCCGCGCTGCTCGCAAGCAGCGATATCGAACGCATCATCCATATGAAGACTCTGTATGTCGGCCCCGACGAATTCATGGTTGGCGCGAAGGTGAGCCTTGCTGCCGAGCGCACCATGAAGGAGGTGTCGGTGATAGTGAACCTCGCCGAACGCCGCGTGCGTGAGGCGGTGCCCGCGGCGCGCATCATCTATATCGAACCCGATGTGTGGATCGACCCCAACGCGACCCAACCCACCACAAGCTCGGTGGTCATGCTCTCGAGCGACTAGGCTCATGGGATTGCCGTCACACAAACAGTGAGGCGTTCCGGGTTCGGCAGCCGCACCGCTGTCGAACCCGGAACCGGACGTGGGGGCCTCTCTAGCTCACGCACTCAGGCTATGGACTCCGAGTGTGCAAGTGGCGATGCGCCTCCACGCCGTCAGGTGGAGCGGTGAGACATGGCTGGGGGCAAGTCTCACCGCTCCGGCTTGGTGGGCACTGATGTCACGGCATCAGTGCGAAATCAAACGACTTTCGCTGCGACTGGAGCTCGATGCAGCAGACTGCTGCATCGCGTCGAGTACCCGTTGGAAGCTCTCTTCGCTCAATTCAATTTCTAAACCGGTGTCAGCACCGATGAATCGCCAGGTGTGCGCTTCACCATCGCGCTTCCACCGACCGAGAATCACCTCGACCGGTTCGACGTGCTCAACAATTTCACGTTCGAAGGTGCGAATACGGATGGTGATGGCAACCGCAACCCCATCATCGCGATGGGCGCGGTCATCGGGGTGATCGTGTTCCTGGTGCTCAATGGTGCACCAGTCGGGGCAGGGATCAACCTGCCAGGTGGGGACGGACACAGGTACCGCCTCTCTTGGCTCACGGGCCGTGAAACGTCAGGTTCAACGACCTCAGTTTTCAGAATCTAAATCAGGCCACGGTTGTGGCAGCAATTCGTCGAGGGTCACCTCAAGCTGCTGGGCAAGCGCAACCACGGTACGCAGCGTCGGGTTCGCTGCGGAACCAGGGGTTGACTCCCCCTTCTCCAGCTTCTGAAACGTGTACCTGGTGATGCCGGCGGCATAGGCAAGACGCTCCTGGCTGAGTCCGCGCTCGACTCTTAACCGCTGAATACGAGAACCCAGTTCTTTCGTATAACAGGCCCAGCCGGGATCGAAACATTGTTTTGCCATCGCTTACGTACTGTATAGAAATTCCACCGAAAGTATCAAATTTAAGTGGCATTTTTATTATACTTCCTCCAGCAAAATGCCGGATTCCTATGGAGGTTTCCTACAGCTTCTGTCCCCTCCGACTCCACCACACAGGCACTCGCACACAGTGACCCAGCGACGTGGCGCACACAACAGAACAACGCCCCTCCGATCACCCCAACCCCCAAGCCACTCGATGACTCTGCGCTGACTCGCCAGCGAGGTACCGCAGACCCTGCACAAAGCGACAACCGAGTTTCCGCAGCGCAGATTCTTGCCCAACGGTCTCCACTCCGTTCGCAATGAGACGCATGCCCCGAGCACTCGCAATGTGCATCAGGTGCTCAAAGATATGCCGCTTGCGCAGGCTGGTGTCCAGGTCTCGCACAAGCTCGGAATCGACCTTCAACGCATCGAAATGAAACTCCGGAAGCTGCGTCAGATTGGAGTGGGCGAGCTTGGAATACGCAGCGCCATAGTCATCAATGCCAAGCCGTATTCCTGCCGCAGCAAACTCACGCAGTGACGCAAATACGCGAGCATTGGCTTTTGCCACTACGCATTCAGAGATCTCCAGGTGAATTCGCTCGAGCGGAAAACCAGTGTCTGCAGCAATCGCAGCCATACGATCTGCGTAACCGGAGCGCTCAAGTTGCGACGCCGAAAGGTTGTAGGCGACAAAGAAATCACCCTCGCTGTGCTTCGCATCAGCGAGTGCTGCGGTGAGCAGCGGCCCAGCGAGATCATCCAGCAAACCGTGTCGATCAAGATGCTGCAGAAAAGCGACGGAGCTGAGTTCACCGTGATCGGGGTGATGCCAACGGGGCAGTATCTCGAAGCCTGCAACCGCTTGTTCTTGCAGGGCAAGAATCGGCTGGAATATCGGCTGAATGCTCCCCTGCGCAAAAGCATCGCTGAGCAGGCGGAGAAGATCACTGCGATCATCCGGCAGCACTGCAAGCGTGTACAAGCGGCTCCGCGCGGCATATGGCATGTGCTCCCCCAGTCACAGACCGACGGGAAATCCGTTCTTGGCCACCCGCGACCTATATGCCAAATATAAATGGCCACTTACATATGCGCAAATCGAGACGCGTCAGCTTCCGCGAGGTTGCGTTTCGTCAGGCCGTCCACCGCACACCATCGAGTCTTGCCTTGGGAAAATCTCACGACTCAACGGCGCGCAGCGAAGAAGCGCTGCAGCAGCAATTGACTCTCAGTTGCGCAGACGCCAGCGACAACCTCAGGCACCGGATGCGGCAGCCGACCGTCACGCAGCAGGTCATACACACTGCCCACTGCCCCCGCTTTGTCGTCCCAAGCTCCAAACACCACACGCGGAATACGGGCAGCCAAAATCACACCGGCGCACATCACGCAGGGTTCGAGCGTCACAGCAATGGTGCAGCCATCGAGAATTCGATCACCGAGGGTGGCAGCGGCCTCACGAATCGCGATCACCTCGGCATGGCCAGTGGGGTCATGAGCGGCCTCGCGAGCATTGTGGCCGACCCCCAACACGCGCCCGTCAGCACCCACGACGACAGCTCCCACCGGAATTTCCCCCGCGGCTGCGGCCCGCTCTGCCTCATGCAGAGCCAACCCCATGAGGGCTGACTCATCCTCGCTTACCGGGATCGGATTCACAGGAGCCTTCTTCGGTAGGATCGTGCCATGCGTCTCTTCATCGCGGAGCACCCGCTCGTCACTCACAAGCTTACGGTTCTTCGCGACAAGCACACCCCTCAACCGACGTTCCGCCTGCTGATCGAAGAGTTGATGACGCTGCTTGCCTACGAGGCAACACGTGAGGTGCGAGTAGAGCCGCTCGAGATCATGACCCCTGTGGCGCCGACAACGGGGGTACAGCTCAGCCACCCGCTGCCACTCATCGTGCCGATTCTGCGCGCAGGCCTCGGCATGCTCGAAGGCATGGTCACACTCATTCCAACCGCCGAAGTGGGCTTCCTCGGCATGGCGCGCGATGAAACCACACTGCAGCCGGTGACCTACGCCGAGCGCCTCCCCGAATCTCTGGCGGGTCGACAGTGCTTTGTGCTCGATCCAATGCTTGCAACTGGTGGATCACTCGCCGCGGCAATCGAGTTCTTGTTTGAGCGCGGCGCGGAGGATGTCACCGCGATCTGCGTGCTCGGCACGCCCGAGGGCGTCGCTGCGATCCGCGAAGCAGCTGGCGATCGCCACGTGACGCTGGTACTTGGCGCACTCGACGAGGGGCTCAACGAGCATGCCTATATTGTGCCGGGGCTCGGTGACGCGGGCGACCGTCTGTACGGCACGGCAGACTAAAGCAACGCAGAGGCCTCCGCTGGCGCCAACCACCCCCATTTGACAAAACACGTAATAGTTTGTTTCACTAAACCTTATGAATCGCAAGACGCAGACCCGGTACGCCATCGAGGTGAACTTTGGGCAGGCTGGCATGATGATGTGCCGCCGTGTTGCGATGCGCTGTCGAATGTGCATCTGAAACGGATAATTCGCCCGCATCATCTGCTCCCCGATAGCAGATTTGTTGCCCGCCGCGGCCTTTGGCCGCGATCCACTGAGTGCAGGCAGCCCCTGGCGGCCCGCACTCGACCCCGCACTCTGGCGGCGCACTGCCGCCCGCCGCGTAACGGCACACAGCGCATAAGGACAGCACCATGACCACCCAGACTCTCACCCAGGCCCGCCCCGATCTCGCAGCAGACCTAGGCCCAGCACCCGCACGCCGACTACCAGAAGGCACGGAGGTGCGCGGTTTCGCCGTGTATGTCGGCCTCGCAGACAACGACCCGAAACTCGGCGCGATCGTTTCGCAGATCAAAGAGCTCGTCGCCCAGCTCGCTCCCGAAGCAGAAACCTACGCGGCAGTCGCACTGGCTCCCGAAGGCGTAGGCGGACGGGACGTGGATGTAGTGCGTCTGGCACTCGGCGAGCCTGCAGCACACGCACGTCAGAAGCAGAATGCGCAGGATTCGGAAGATCGCGCTGCCAGCGGTGTCACCATCGACCTCACTCGTAAGCGTGTGCTGCTCGACAACATTGTTGCTCCACTGACCTTCCGGGAGTTCGAACTGCTGCAGTATTTCGTGCTGCGCGAGGGACGCACGGTGGGTCGCGACGAACTCATCACCGCCCTGTGGAGTGACGCTGATGAGACTGAGGTTCCCAGCGAGCGCACGATCGATGTGCACGTGCGCCGGCTCCGTGTGAAGCTCGCACAGTACCAAGACATTGTGCGCACCGTGCGCGGGATCGGATACCGATTCGACCGTCACGCAGACGTCACAATTCTGCAGAGCTCTACGCCCAGCCCTGATCGTTTTTAGAGGCCGCTGCGCCGATTTGAGAGGCATCGCGAGCTGCCACTTGGCGTCGATACCCTACCGCGGTCACACTGACGTGCGGTAGCTTGGGTAATACATACATCTCACACTGAGGAGACTCCCATGACTACGCTGCCCCCCGAGGAAAACAACGGACAGGGTGATGCTGGCGCACAGCCCGTGCCCCCGCAGCCCGACGCTCAGACGCCTCAGCAGCCCGCGGCACCGGTGCCGCCTCCGGCAGCTCCCGCAGCGCCGCAGTATCAGGCTCCCCCCGCGGGCGCCTACCAGCAGCCGCAGCAGGGCTACCAGCAGCCGCAGGCTGGCTACCAGCAACCA
>CAZTBS010000027.1:21153-24234 GCA_964612125.1 uncultured Leucobacter sp.
CTACCAGCAGCCGCAGCAGGGCTACCAGCAGCCGCAGGCTGGCTACCAGCAACCAGCTCCGGCAGGAGACCCCGCCAGCACCATCGCCCTCAACTACTGGCTTTCGGTGTTTTTCACCTGGTTGCCAGCGCTCATCTTCTGGATGATCGAGAAGGACAAGGGCAATCAGCGCGCAAATGAGTTCCACGTTGCGAACTTCAACTTTTCGCTGCTCCGCACCGGTGTCGTCATTGTCGGTTGGATCTTCGGCATGATCCCCTACATCGGCTGGATCCTGGGTCTGCTCATCTGGGTGGGCTCCGTCGTGCTCTTCGTCTTCCACATCATGGCGGCCGCGAAGGCACCCGAGGCGTACCGCCGCGGCGGGCGACCCGAGTTCGTCTTCAACCTGCCGATCATCAAGTAGAGCAAGAGTTCACAAAGGCTCGGTCGGTTCGCTCCGACCGAGCCTTTGTCATGTCTGTGGATCTTCGCTTGCGGAACCTTGTCGATTCTGCTGGTTCTTGGTTCGTCGCGCGCGCCACCACAACCAGAACCTCGCGAGCTGCATGCGCAGCCAGCTGGTAAAGCGTCGCGCCCAATGGAACTCTGAACCCAGAACTGTCAACCCGACAAAGACGATCAACCAACCCGGCCCGGGCAACGGCACGAGTATGAGCCCAACAACAATCACGAGCACGCCGATTACGGTAATGAGCACGCGGTAGACGACATTCAACCAGGGTCGTTCGCGGATCCACCCCCGCCATTTCTGCATGAAGCGGGCGATTGGCCGACCGATGCGGCCGGCCCGCTCAAAATCGTCGGCCGTGGGGTCGCTCATACCTCGATGGTAGGGGGTCAGCCCGAGAGCACACCCACAAATTCACGACTGCGCATCTCATCGTTTACGAACACGGCGCACTGCTTGGACCGTCGCCGCTTCGACCGTAGCGTGCGCCCTCGCGCTCTCTCCGATGCCAGCACTTGCGGCAGTTGTTCCGGCACCGATCGCTTATGACTCGGCTGAAGCCGCACTGAGCCTGAAGCCGCTTGGCAGCTACGAGACCGGAGTCTTCAACGCCTCAGCCGCCGAGATTGTGCAGGCTCACGGCACGCGGCTGTTCGTGGTGAATGCGCAGGCCGGAGCGGTCGATGTGCTCGACTCCTCTAACCCTGCGGCGATCCGCAAAGAATTCGCCATCACCGCCGCAGGCGTAGCGAACTCAGTAGCGATCCGCGCTGATGGTCTCGGGGTGATCGCCTTCGAAGCGCCGGTGAAGACCGACCCCGGAACACTCGTCTTCTTCAACGCCAAAGCCGCCGATGCCGCCAGCGCAGTGCTCGGCACCGTCACCGTCGGCGCACTTCCAGACATGGTCACCATCTCTGCCGACGGCAGTGTCGCGGTAGTCGCCAATGAAGGTGAACCAGCCGACGACTTCTCGATCGACCCCGAAGGATCGGTCAGTGTCGTGTCGCTCCCAGTGGGCCTCATTGCCCCCGGCCAGAGCGAGGTGCGCACCGCGAACTTCCACGCGTTCGAAGCAGGCGGCTCGAAAACCCTCCCTGCAGAGGTGCGTGTGTTCGGCCCGCGCCCACACGGCGACGACCACCCAGTCAGCCGCAATCTCGAGCCAGAGTACATCGCCATCGACGGCACCGTCGCCTACGCTGCTCTGCAGGAAGCAAACGCCGTCGCGGTGATCGATTTGGTATCGGCAGAAATCACCGACATCTGGTCGCTCGGCTTTAAGGACCACAGCGTCGCAGGCAACGGACTGGATCCGAGCGACAAAGACGGTGGCATCGACATCCGCACCGTCAGTGGCCTCAAGGGCGTCTACATGCCCGACGGTCTGCAGGCCTACACTGCGGGTGGATCCACCTATCTAGTCACCGCGACTGAGGGCGACGCCCGCGAGTGGGGCAGCTACGCGGAAGCATCGCGCGTTAAGAGCCTCGCAAGTAATGGCCGTGGCCCGGTGTGTGACAACCTGTCAGCGATGACGAGTGATGCCAAGCTCGGACGACTGAATGTCACGATCGAGAATGGTTTCAACGAAACACTCGGATGCTACGACGAGCTCTATGCGTTTGGTGGCCGCTCCTTCTCGATCTGGTCCACAGACGGCACACAGGTGTTTGACTCGGGCGATGACTTCGAGCAGATCACCGCCGCAGCGTCACCGGCCTTCTTTAACTCCAACCACACCGAGTCAAACCTCGAGGGTCGCAGCGACGACAAGGGTCCCGAGCCGGAGAGTCTCACCATCGGTCAGGTCAACGGTCGCACCTACGCATTCATTGGGTTTGAGCGGATCGGCGGCATCGCAATCTACGACATCACGGTGCCCACAGAGACGAGCTTCGTGAGTTACCTCAATAACCGCGATTTCACAGTGTCAGTCGCTACCGCGGCGGATCAGGCTGGCGATCTGCCGCAGGCTGGCGATCTGGGTCCAGAGGGTCTGACCTTCATCTCGGCAGAACAGTCGGTGACCGGAGCTCCGATGCTTGCCGTGGCCAATGAAGTGTCGGGCACGACGACCCTCTTCGAGATCGATGATCACCTGACCGATCTCCAGGTACTGACAATCAACGACTTCCACGGTCGTATCGAGGCAAACTTCGCGAATGGCGAGGCGGGCGCCGCAGTGCTCGCTGGCGCAATTGCCGACTTCACCGCGCAGAATCCGAACACCATTTTTGCTTCTGCGGGTGACAACATCGGCGCCTCCACCTTCACCTCGTTCATCGCGGATGACACCCCCACCATCGACGCACTGCTTGGTGCGCACCTCGATGTGAGCGCGGTCGGCAACCACGAGTTCGACCAGGGTTTCGATGATCTCACTGATCGGGTGCTCGGCGCTGATGGTTTTGGCGGTGACGAGTTCGGTCTCGGCGCGAATGTGTACCTGAAGGGGACCGACATACCCGCGCTGCAGGAGTACCACATTGAAGAACGTGATGGTGTGCGGATCGGTTTCATCGGCACAGTCACACGCGACACCGCGTCGATGGTGACCCCCTCAGGCATTGCCGGTATCGAGTTCGGCGACGAGTTAGCGGCCGCAAACCGCGTTGCCGCAGAGATCG
>CAZTBS010000028.1:0-22234 GCA_964612125.1 uncultured Leucobacter sp.
AGCCTGCATTCCCTCAGATAAGTTATTTCCAAACACCCACAGTTCTGCACATTTTGTCAGCAATACCATTCCCATGAATAAAGCCAACTCCCGTTCCGTTTCTTCCTTCATAAACTGTGGAAACAATAAATGAGGTGCTATTGGCAACACACCATTATCCACGGCAAATCTACTATACTTTCTTGCATTGTCTGAGTTTCTATCAACATCCCCCGCGTAGGGTGAGCAAATATACACAACAGGTCTGTAGCAATTCTTCTTATCTAAAGAATTGATTGCCATATAAGGAACAGGGTCACCATAACCTTCTTGATTAAAAAAACTAACTCCCATTGTCTTCTCCTTTCCTAAAAGTAAGGGAAATATCCCTTCACTTTCCTATGGACACGTTTTACCGATTTGAACGGATTTCTCATGAAATTTTTTCTCCATTTGTGTTTCTTCCATATAAATGCAAAATTTCAAACCAATTTTTTATTTCGTTCAATCTCGAATTTCATGTCCATAGGAAGGTGAAGGGCAATGAAGAAATAATATTTCTGAAAAGTTTTTCAAAATTATCCGTTCAAATTCGGATTTCATGTCCATAGGAAAGCGAAAGGCAAAGATGTCAAACAGAAAGGTGGTGTTGTAAATGGCAGATGAGAAGGCAGAAAACACAGAAACGTTTCAGGAGGATTCCGTAAATGAAGAATTAGTAGATGTCCTGATTGCTATCAGTGTCATAGCCAAACGTCTTGCAAGAAAAATCAGTGCAAATCTTAGTCAAAAAGGAGAAAAACAATGTACAGACAATACGGACTGACTGGAGAGACAGTCAAATTGAAACGCAAAGCCGGAGAATCAGATGCTTATCCTTGGGGATATGCAGAGCAGACAGTGAAGATTTTAGCAGAATATCCTCTTTATCTTATTGCTGTGATTCTTCCACACAGACATCCCAGAGGATTTGGAATTTCACATCCTTATCGGGTATGTATCAGTAAACATGACCTAAAAACCGGAGAAATGCTTATCAATGGAGGAACAATCAAATGAGCAAAATAAAAGAATTGTCGATGATTATCGACAACATGACAGAATGTGGCAACAACCTAGTCCAAGTGGCAAATGCGTTAAGAAGTTATCTTTCTTCAGAAGATACTTCGGAACCTCAATTAACAGAAAAAGAGGAGCCCCAAACTCCAAAAGTGCCCTCTAAATCTTACAGTATGGAAGAAGTGAGAGCTATTCTTTCAGCGAAATCCAAAGCCGGATATAGAGAGCAGGTCAAAGATTTAATTACAAAACGTGGCGTTGAGAATCTTACGAAGTTGGATCCTGCCGAATATGCTTCCCTGGTAGCAGAAGTGGAGGTTCTTGGAAATGACTAATCATGCTTTACTATCTGCGTCTTCTAGTCATCGGTGGATTCATTGTCCCCCAAGCGCCAAGCTCTGTGCTGAGCAGGATGACAGAGCAAGTCCTTATGCCCAGCAGGGAACAGATGCTCATGAGCTATGCCAATACAAGGTGGAACATGCTCTAGGCAGAAATGTAAAAGACCCAACAGAGAATTTGGAGTTCTTTGATTCGGAAATGGATAACTGCTCTGACAGCTACTGTTCTTATGTAATGGAAGGACTGGAAGATATAAAAAGTCACTGCCCTGACCCAGAAATAATGGTTGAACAACACCTTGATTTTTCCAAATGGGTGCCACAGGGATGTGGAACTGGAGATTGTATCATCGTTGGAGACGATGTTCTCCATGTAATCGATTATAAGCACGGGCTCGGTATCATTGTTTCAGCCGAAAAAAACTCGCAAATGATGTGTTATGCCCTTGGTGCCTTAGAAATCTTTGATGGTATCTATGACATTCATACCATTAAGATGACAATTTTCCAGCCTCGCCGTGATAACATCAGTACTTACACCATCACCAAAGATGAGCTGCTTAAATGGGCCGAACAGGTTCTCGCTCCAACTGCTGCCCTTGCAATTAAAGGGGAAGGAGACTTCCGTGCGGGAGACCACTGTCAGTTCTGTAGAATAAAAGCCACATGCAGAAAACGTGCTGAATACAATATGGAACTGGCTAAATATGATTTCCAAGCACCTGCCAATCTGAATGAATCAGAAATTGCAGATATCCTTCCAAAGATTGATGACCTGGTTTCATGGGCAAACGACATTAAAGAATATGCCCTTCAACAGGCATTGAGCGGAGTGAAATATACAGGTTTTAAAGTTGTAGAAGGTAAATCAAATCGGAAATATACAGATGATACTGTTGTAGCATCAGTTGTTACGGATGCAGGATTTGATCCTTATGAAAAGAAACTTCTTGGTATTACTGCCATGACTTCACTTCTTGGCAAAAAGCAATTTGATGAATTACTCGGTGATTTAATTCATAAACCACCCGGAAAACCAACCTTAGTATCAGATACTGACAAACGTCCCGCACTTAATACTGCAAAAGACGATTTCAAAGAATAATGGAGGAAATAATTATGACAACGTACAAAAACCCAACAAAGGTAATCACAGGTCCTAACACCAGATTTTCATATGCGAATGTCTGGGATGCCAAATCAATCAATGGTGGAACACCAAAGTATAGTGTTTCTCTTATCATCCCCAAATCGGATGAATCAACTGTTAACAAAATCAAAGCTGCAATTCAGGCTGCTTACGAGGAAGGGCTGACAAAGTTAAAAGGTAATGGTAAATCTGTACCTGTTCTTTCTTCTCTGAAGACACCTCTCAGAGATGGTGATGCAGAAAGACCAGATGACGAAGCATATGCTGGATGCTATTTCATTAATGCCAACTCATCTTCTGCTCCTGGCATTGTCGATGCTGACCGCAATCCTATTCTGGAACGTTCCGAGGTTTACTCCGGAGTCTATGGTAGAGCATCAATCAATCTATATGCATTCAATTCCAACGGAAACAAAGGAATTGCTTGTGGATTGAACAATCTTCAGAAATTACGTGACGGAGAACCACTCGGTGGTAAGTCCCGTGCAGAAGATGATTTTTCTACAGAAACTGAGGATGATTTTCTCTCATAGGAATTAGTACACATGGGTGGTAAGGATTAATCTTACCACCCATAATTTGAAAAGGATGTGACAATATGAAACTAATCAAGACTTTATCTATAGATTTAGAAACTTATTCAGAATATGATTTACAGAAATGTGGTGTTTACAAATATGCTGAATGCCCAAATGCAGAGATACTACTCTTTGGTTATTCCATAAATAATGAACCTGTTGTAGTAATTGATGTGGCAAGTGGTGAAACCATTCCAAATGAGATACTTGCAGCCATTTCTGATGATTCGGTTATAAAATGGGCATATAATGCTTCTTTTGAAAGAATTTTTCTTTCTATCTGGCTGAAACGACATTATCCAAAATACTTCACTTCATATAGTATACCGGAAGACACTGTAAGCAATTATCTGAATCCCGACTCATGGCGTTGTTCAATGATATGGGCTGCATATATGGGACTACCATTGTCACTCGAAGGAGTAGGCATTGTCCTTGGATTGGAAGAGCAAAAAATCAAGGCAGGAAAAGATTTGATTCGCTACTTTTGTAAACCATGTTCCCCCACTAAAGTGAACGGCGGTCGAACTCGCAACCTTCCGAATCACGCACCAGACAAATGGGCTCTGTTTAAGGAGTATAACAAGCGAGATGTTGAAGTGGAAATGAATATTCAAAAGAAACTCTCTCGTTTTCCAGTCCCGGATTTCATATGGGATGAATATCATATTGATCAGGAAATAAATGACCGTGGTATTCAACTGGATATGGATATCGTACAAAATGCCATTAAAATAGATGGTATCAGCAGAGCAACACTTATTGCAGCCATGCAGGATAAAACCGCACTAGATAATCCAAACTCAGTAGTACAAATGAAAGAATGGTTATCTTCCAAAGGAATCGATACAGATTCATTAGATAAAAAAGCGGTAATAGAATTACTTAAGGCTGTACCCACAGAGGTTGCCGATGTCCTTACTCTCCGCCAACAGCTCGCTAAATCCTCCGTTAAAAAATACCAAGCCATGCAGAATGCGGTATGTGCAGATGGTCGTGCCAGAGGAATGTTTCAGTTTTATGGTGCAAACAGATCTGGTCGATGGGCCGGACGTATTATTCAATTGCAAAATCTACCTCAGAACCATTTGCAAGACTTAGATTTAGCACGTAGTCTTGTGAAATCTGGTGATTATGAAATGTTACATCTCCTCTACGATAACATTCCGGGAGTTCTTTCCGAACTCATCCGTACTGCCTTTATTCCTAAAGAAGGATATAAATTCATAGTATCCGATTTTAGTGCTATTGAAGCACGTGTCCTTTCATTTTTGGCAAATGAAAAATGGAGAATGAATGTCTTTGCAAATAATGGGGATATCTACTGTGCTTCTGCTTCTGCTATGTTTAAAGTTCCGGTTGAAAAACATGGACAAAATTCACATCTCCGCCAGAAAGGAAAAATTGCTGAACTTGCCCTTGGTTATGGTGGTTCTGTTGGTGCTCTGACCGCTATGGGCGCTTTAGATATGGGTTTGAACGAGGAAGAATTACAGCCATTAGTCAATGCTTGGAGAAATGCAAATCCAAATATTGTAGCATTTTGGTGGGAAATTGATAACGCTGTGAAAACAGCAATCAAACAGAGAACTTCTGTCATTGTGAAAAATATTAGAATATTTTATCAAAGTGGTATGCTATTTATTCAGCTACCATCCGGGAGAATGCTCTCCTACGTAAAACCGAGAATTGGGGAGAACAGATTCGGTGGGGAATCCGTTAATTATGAAGGTGTCGGATCTACAAAAAAATGGGAACGCATAGAATCCTATGGGCCAAAATTCGTGGAAAACATCGTGCAAGCCATATCTCGTGATATATTGTGTTATGCCATGAAAACACTGTCACACTACTTCATCTGTGGTCACGTCCACGATGAAGTAATCATTGAATGTACTGAGGATGTATCATTGGATACTGTTTGTAAGCAAATGGGTAGATCCCCGGAATGGTTATCCGGCATCTTTTTAAGAGCCGATGGGTATGAAACAGAATTCTATAAAAAAGAGTGATAACATCGCCGGAATTATACCCGGCGATGTATTGTTTTAATTTACCTTAACACTCCTATTTGATATTATGAACTAGTCATTTGAATCTATAAACTTAAAAGTTCCTCCAATACCAAAGTATTTTTCAAAAAATGTTTTTAGTTTTTGAATTATGTTTTGTTTTTTTGCTGCCCGATTTCCCCCTCCAAACCTACTAACAGGAGGCATAATCTTATCTATGTCAGTTCCTACTGTTTTTACTTCCCCCTCCCGGAATGCATTCTCAAGAAATCTTCGTGTTTCCTCTGGTTTAAGCTTTTCTTCTAAAATAATCTGGACAAGATCATTTTCTCTCTGTTCAACCACATAATTATTCCACTCATTCATAACATCATCCACATCATTGACTTCATCAATGAATGCATTAATGAGTTGTTTTTTGCTTCGCAGTTCAGGACTAGAATCAACAGCTTTATTAATGGAAACAAGAATATCCTTGTCTTCACAGTTCTTCTCATGATACTTCTTTACAAGCATGAGAATATAGTCAATATTAATTTCAACTTGTTTAATTAACTCCACCTCAAAAACAATGTCATCCGAAATGTCAGAGAGTTCACCCTGTTCCCGTTTTCGTTTCCACTCATCTCTTAAATCTTGATACCGTCCTAAATAGTCTTGTAAATCCCTTTCGCTAATGATTTCTTTCTCTTTGAACTCATCAAAAGCAATCAACAAATTACGCATACGGAGGATAGAGCCAAATAATGAAATAAAGTCTTTTTGGTTTTGTTCACCAATAATCTGGGTATCCCCAAGTGAAAACTTAGTTTTCAAGTTTTCTATCAAAGTAATATAGCCTGGCATCTGTCGTCCATCTTCGGATTTATAACCTTCATAATAGTCCTTAAAACTCCTCATAAGGACAATGCCACCAGCGTTCTCATCTCCAAACCGACCGATGGCAGAGTCGACTCTCTTCTGCAGATTACGAAAACATACAATGTTTCCGAAAGTCTTAATGCTATTAAGTATACGGTTTGTTCTACTAAATGCCTGAATTAAACCATGCATTCTTAAATTTTTATCCACCCAGAGAGTATTCAATGTTGTAGCATCAAATCCAGTAAGGAACATATTAACTACAATCAGCATATCAAGTTCCTTGTTTTTCATACGCAGGGATACATCTTTATAATAATTCTGAAACTTGTCAGAAGATGTATCATAATTTGTACGGAACATCACATTATAATCTTGAATTGCACTATCTAGAAAATCTCTTGCCGTTTTGCTCAGCTGAGATGTGTCCTCTGGGTTTTCTTCTTCTAATATATCTTCATCTTCCTGTTCCTCTTCATTTGCACTATAACTATAAATTACAGCCAACTTAATTGCCTTAGTGGGATTAGCTTTTATTTGTTTTCGGAATTCTTCATAATATGCTTTTGCCATTTCAACAGATGAAACCGCAAAAATGGAATTAAAGCCATTAATCCTTTGCTTCCGCTTTATTTCATCTACTTTTCCCCTTTCAGCTGATGCTACTTCTGAAATGTTAATGAGTGAATTATAGATATATGATTTATCTCCCCTATAGGTCTTCTGATCAAAGTGTTCTAATATATACTCAGTAATTGCAGTAATTCGCTTTGGATCATCAAATACTTTCTTTCTATCAATATCACGAACCAACTCATCATCAATATCAGGTTCTGCTTTCATCGTCTGATGATATTCTACCTTAAATGGAAGTACATTTTTGTCATTTATTGCATCAACTATTGTATATGTATGAAGTTTGTCTCCAAAGGTCTGTTCTGTAGTTGCAAATTTTGGATTTTTAATTTGTCCGATATTTGCTGGAAAAATTGGAGTACCTGTAAAACCAAACATATAATACTTTTTAAAGTTATCCACTATTGCCTTATGCATATCTCCAAATTGACTACGATGGCATTCATCAAAAATAATAACTATTTGTTTATTATAGGCAGGATGGTCTTTACTATTCTTCTTGATAAAAGATGAAAGTTTTTGTATTGTAGTAATAATTATTTTTGATTTGGTATTACGAAGTTGTTTCTCTAAAATTTTTGTCGATGAATTACTATTTGCCGCACCTTTTTCAAATCTGTCATACTCTTTCATGGTCTGGTAATCCAAATCTTTACGGTCCACAACAAACAGTACCTTTTCAATATAAGGGAGATTAGAGGCAAGTCTAGCGGTCTTAAACGAAGTAAGAGTCTTTCCGCTTCCAGTAGTATGCCAAACATAACCACCCGCTGCAATATCTCCATATTTTTTATAGTTATGGGCAATATCAATTCTATTAAGTATTCTCTCAGTCGCAGTTATTTGATATGGTCTCATAACCATCAACATGTTTTCAGAAGTAAATACACAGTATTTTGTCAAAACATTTAATAAGGAGTGTTTTGCAAAAAAAGTTTTCGTAAAATCAAGTAAATCTGGTATTATGTGATTATTAGCATCTGACCAGAAAGAAGTGAATTCAAAACTGTTACTTGTTTTCCCTCTTTTTGCTTTTGATGATTCAGCATCCTTAATGGCATTATATCTGGTGCTGTTTGAATAATATTTTGTATTTGTTCCGTTAGAAATAACATAAATCTGAACATACTCGAATAATCCGTAGCCTGCACTAAAAGAATCTCTTTCATATCTATTAATTTGATTGAAAGCCTCTCTGATAGCTACTCCTCGTCTTTTTAATTCAATGTGTACCAATGGAAATCCATTTACAAGAACAGTAACATCATATCTGTTATCATGCTTTGCCCCCTGTTCAGTGGTTACAACATACTGATTAATCACTTGTAGTCTATTATTATGAATGTTTTTCCTGTCAATGAGCGTGATATTCTTTGTCATATTATCATCACGTATCAATACTTGTACATTATCTTCTTGAATTTTACATGTTTTTTCAACAACTCCATCATTACCATTTGCTATGCAATCCTTAAAAAAACGTATCCACTCTGTATCAGAGAATTTATAATTATTGAGTTCCTCAAGCTTCTCCCGAATATTAGCTACCATATCTTCTTCCGTATGAATCTGCAAATAATCATAGCCTTGTTCTGTCAGCATACGAATAAATTCTTTTTCTAGTTCTGCCTCGCTTTGGTATGCATCGGAGCGTTGTTTCACTGGCTCATACTGAGTAACAACCGTATTCTCATTCGTCTCCGCTACTATATTAAAATATGGCATGTCAGCTCGCCTCCCTTATCTTTTCTGCTTCATGCAGGTACTTGGTCTTTCACATTCATATTGATAATTCACAAAACTCTTTAGACTGCACTTCCCATCTTTTTTATATACACAATCATTCTCTGCTAACTTCTCTTTTTTTGGAGCCGTTATCTTCTTTTTCTCGTTAGTTTCTTCTTTTATTACATCCGTTTTCCCATATGATATAAATAAAAATGATGACATGGAATGTAATAATGTATTAATTACATTATTGCCACTACTAATTACAGTAAACTTTTCTAACTCATCTATATTCAGTGGTTCTATCGAAACTAGTTTAAAATATATTGTTGGATATGAGAGTTTATCAAACAATTCTGTCTTGTAATAACTCGGATATCCTACATCAGGTTTCTCATATATTACTTCACTAATTTCACACAAAAACGCTGAACCACGGGCATATAGAATAATGGCTGGCTTTTCTTCATCCAATACAGCATCAATAGATGTTTTTGATGGAACAATCCCTAGTTTTCCAAACCAACAGTATCCCGTTTCTTCAATAACCCCCTGATGTAATTCTATGCAATTTTCAACTATCTGTTTTCCATATCGCAAGATCAGAAGTTTTTGTCCTTGCTGTATTTTATCTAGCATTTTATTCCACCTTATCCGTCTCCTTAAATGTAAGAAGTTTATCTCTGTAATACACATATTGCTTTTGGCGAGCTTCAATTTCAGCCGGAAGCCCCTCATATATATCAGTGCAAAGTGTATCGAATCTATCCAATATTTCAACAACTCTCCTTTGCTCCTCTATTATAGGCAAAGGAATCTCTATCATATTAAGGTTCTTCTGATTTAATTTTGGTTGTGCTGCGCCTGTTATATATGGTGTTAAGTCAATCGAATTTATGTACATTTCGACATATCTTCTGGTTGCATATTCTTCAAACTTAAGCACATGGGCATGATTATTAACCCAAGTCTTACCCGTGACTGAAAATGCAATCGGTGTTACTCTTGCAGTTAGATTTGCTCCATCTTCCGAAATCAGTAAATAATCTCCTTCATAAATATAATTCTTTACATAATCAACGATACCAGAAGCACCATAATACGGAATGCTTCCTTTTTCTCTATCTCCACTAGTCACAGGTTTGCGCCTATTATCTAAGTTCTCGGATATATCTTCTAATGTTACTAGGCAATATCCAAACACATACTGCAAAAGCTTAATCAAGCTCTGTCTGTCTGTCTGTCTGTCTGTCTGTCTGTCTGTCAAGATACTCTTACCAGTTTCTGTAAATGTCAACAACTGGTCACGATAATACTCATATTGTTTCTGGCGAGCATTAATCTCTGCCGGAAGACCTATTTTAAGGTCTGAACAAATCTTGTCAAAATTATCCAAAACATGCACAATTCGTTTTTGGACTTCCAATTTTGGAACTGGTATTTCCACTTGCTTAACCATTGGTGCCGTTAGTTGAGGAATGCCAGTGGTTGGTACATTATATTGCTTACCTTGTAAACAATAATATAGATATTTGGTGTCCAATTCATTCTTATCAAAGGGTATTAAAGATAACAAACGAATAACAGGGACATATGGATAATCTCGGTATTCTGCATATCCAATCGTTCCTCTTGCTGCAACTGTAACAGCTGGTTCAGTTACCTTTGCTACATTAGTAAAACCATAAAGTGCGTTTTCTCCGACTCCGTTACTTATTATAGGAATTCCATATTCAGCTGTTTTTTCTTTTGACATAGCTTCTTTCGGAACGTCTCCTCCAGCCGAAACTCTACACACTTTCTCTATGGTTTTTAGTAGTACTGTTTCTTTCTTAAAGAGAAGTGCATTTCTATAATACTCATACTGTTTTTTGCGAGCTGTAAGCTCCGCTGTAAGCTCCGCTGTAAGCTCCGCTGTAAGTAACGTGAAAGAGTCCAACATGCGGACTATTTCACGTTGTACCTCCAGAGGAGGTACAGGAATTACATACTCTTCCGTAACTGGAAGCGATATTTGCGGAAAAACTCCCATTCCAGATGCTGCTTCCCTAAAAAAAGCCGCATCATTTTGAAGAACATAATAAAGAAATTTAACGCTTATTTTTTCATTTGTTGTGTATGCCCACATTTCATTTTTAAATGTAAATGGTTTTTCATAATAAATAAAATCAATTATTCCTCTTGATTGGACAATAACAGCAGGGAATCTAGTAATATTTGCTTTTGGTATATCTTTTTCAAAAGCATTAATAACTGTTTTCCCTCCAGCAAAAATCCTGATTTCTCCCTTCGCATTAGCAATTTCTTTCATCTTTCCTGCTGTAATAGGAGTTCCCTTGATTCGAGTATAAACATCCTTAATTTTTTTATGTTCAACACCATTTGGACACAATTCTTGTAATAACTCATCCAATTTACTCATACTTTCACACCTCGATTTCTGCGATAATTTTGCTAATCTCATCACGAAGTTTCTGCTCTTTTTCTACTATTTCCTCAATTTCAGCATTTAGTTTTACAATGTCAATCTTTTCTCTTGTGTCTTCTGTTTCTACATATGTCGAAACAGAAAGGTTGAAATCATTATCCGCGATTTCATCATATGATACCAACTTGGCAAAATGAACTATACTCTCTCGGTTTGTAAACGCATTGACAATTGTGTCAATGTTATCCGGTGTCAATTTGTTATTATTAGTTACTTTTATACATTCATTAGTGGCATCAATAAACATAACCTTGTTATCAGACTTACCCTTTTTCATAACCATAATACAAGTGGCTATAGAAGTACCAAAAAAGAGATTTGATGGTAACTGAATAATACAATCAATATAATTGTTTTCCACAAGATATTTTCTTATTTTCTGCTCTGCTCCCCCACGATACATGATTCCGGGAAAACAAACAATTGCAGCTGTACCATTTGATGCTAACCATGAAAGACTATGCATAATAAAAGCAAGATCTGCTTTACTTTTAGGTGCTAACACTCCCGCTGGAGAAAATCTTGGATCATTTATTAAGAGCGGATTATCATCTCCCTCCCATTTGATAGAATAAGGTGGATTGGAAACAATTAATTCAAAGGGTTCATCATCCCAGTGTTGCGGATTTGTAAGCGTATCCTCACATTCAACATCAAATTTATCAAAACCAATATCATGAAGAAACATATTAATACGACACAAATTGTATGTTGTAATATTAATCTCTTGACCAAAAAAACCACTTGTGACAGCATCTTTACCTAATATTTTCTCTGCCTTCAGCAACAGAGAACCCGATCCACATGCAGGGTCATACACCTTGTTTATCTTTGTCTTTCCAACAGTTCCTAATCGCGTTAATAACACCGAGACATCTGCTGGGGTAAAAAACTCTCCCCCCGACTTTGCATTTGATGCATACATTGTCATCAAATACTCATACGCGTCTCCAAATGCATCAATGTCATGATCCTTCATAGACCCTAAATTCATACCTGCAACTCCATCAAGTAGTTTTTCAAGACGTTCATTCCTTTTTGCAACAGTAGAACCAAGTTTGTTGCTATTTACATCAAAGTCATCAAATAATCCCGCAAAGCTTCCCTCTGAAGAACTTCCTTGTGCGGAACTTTCAATATTAAAAAATACCATTTCCATAAATTCGTTTAGATTTTCTTTGAGATTTTTTTCCCTCTTTTTTTCATCTTTTTCTTTTATATCAATAAATGTTGCACTTTCATCCTTACAGTTTTTCTGAGAAATTTTTACTCCTCTTTCAAAATCTACCAAACCTTTTTCTTCAACTAAACCATCTTTTGCGGATTCTACATCAGAATCCTTCATTTTTGCATAATCAAAGTCCTTATTACCAGCTGCATGTTCTCCTTCATTAATATAGGCTGTAAGATTCTCAGAGATATAGCGGTAAAACATTGTCCCAAGAACATAGTTCTTAAAATCCCATCCGTCAACTGCACCACGCAATTCATCAGCTATAGCCCATATTGCACGATGAAGTTCCTCACGCTCTTGTTCTTTTTTGTTATCTGCCATCTTCATTTCCTCCAATTGGAATTATTTTATCTGCACCAGCACTTTGTCCGCTCTCTATCCAATCATCTACTTCGGATAGCCTAAATTTATACATTCTTCCAACTTTATGGTACGGAATCGTATCCTTTTTAATCCAATTTCTAATAGTATCCTTACTACAACCAATATGATTTGCAATCTCTTCTAAGCTTAGCCAACGTTCAGAATTATTCATAATATCTCCTTACTTGAGTCCACTCTTAAATAATTTAATCTTCAACTGTTTGTAATAATCTTTAATTTTCAAAAAAACCTCATATGTCTTTTTGCTATTTTTTATTATATCTTTTACTAACTCTCTATATTTTTCTGGTTCAGAACATAAGAAAAAACTATCTATTGACATTCTGGAGCCAAAATCTACAAGCAATTTGTCTGTACCAATAAAGAAACCGTTATCTTGTCCTTTCAAACTAACACTATTAAAGTACTTAACTACGTCATTAGGTTTGGCATCAATAAGTAAAATTTTATTACCTTTTAAGAGATTCTCTTGTCCAATTAGTTTTCCCTTTTCTGTAACATCATCTGGTAGCTTTGCATTATATTTAGAATACAGAGAAAAATCATAATCATAAGGTATTCCAATGGTATCTAAAACGTAATTTAACAAGATTGACTTAGGATAATTTTCGACTGTAGGTAAGTATATTTGTTTTGCACTGATAATCTTATAATATGTATTGGTAACTTGTTCATTAATATTGGCAAATGACACTTCATCAAAACCGTTTTGTAAAAAGCGTAAAAATGCTTCCTCATCCTCGTCTTTAAAAATCACATCTAAATAAGGTTTAATGACATACATGTCAAATTTCACTTCTGCCGATTTGTAAAACATATTCAGCGCATCAAATTTACTTAATGATTTGTATGGAACTTTTTGTAACTCTTGTTGAAGTACTTGTACTTCACTAACAGCAGCATTTTTATAATATTCAGCAAATAAATACTCTTGAAAACCAGGATCAATATAAAATAAATCATATGCCTCTTCGTACATAATACATGCAGTGGAGCAAACATCATGTTTGAAATTTTTTAAATTCATTTTATGTGGATTCTCAAATGATTTGTGAACTGTCAGCATATTGAAAAAATATTCAAATTCTTCAGTATTAACCTTTAACACACCGGCACGATATGTATACGCACAAAATTGCTTAAATACATCTGAGAACTGATCCGAATTATCAACACTCATAAAAACCCTAGCATATGGTTTCTTATTATCATCATGTCCTGACAATAGTGCCTCATACGTAAGTTTATAGAACAATATACGATTGTCATATAGTTTGTCAATTTCAGGAAGTTTTAATGTTACGAATGATAATAGTAAAGGATGGGATGCAAACACTCCGTCTTTTTTCAAGAAACCATCATTGATATATTTTATAACAGCATCACGTGAATCCATTCGATGACTATATGAAAGGATTTTGTCAATTAATTTATATGATTGCTCGGTGTTAAATGGCCAAACGTACAATTTGTTGAAACCATGTAATCCCGTTAAAAACTCATTATTCCTAGATGTTATGATAATCTGGATATTTTCGTACTCTACACAAAATTCATCTAGTTCAGGCAGAAAAACTGGAATTTCATTTGGATCTATCTCATCAAATCCATCTAATAACAATTGGCATCGACCACTTAAAAAAAGGCTATTTGCGATTTCTTCATTGAACTTTTTGTCTTTTGAATGCACTGAATTAATTATAAAGGATTTAAGGTTGTCACTATGCTTAAAGTTCCTTAGTTCAACAAAAATTGGCAATATTCCCGTAAATTTATAGTCTTCTGCTGCTTTAAGAAACAAATGTTGTAGCATTAATGACTTTCCACAACCCCCACTCCCCATTAATATCGTACGGAGATTATCCGGGGAACTAGGACGTTTCTTAAATATTTCTTTTATCTGTGTTAAATCCGGATTACCTAAATACTCACCGTTTATTTTCTTCTTCTCTGCAAATACTCTTTCTCTCACTCCAATAGTATTACAAACGAAAAAATCTGTAAGAGATACTTCATCTCCTCCAATAAGTTTCATAGTATTTTATCTTTTTACTGATTTCTTAATATAATCCATAAAGTCTGCTTTGATATTACCTGAACGGTAAATATCGGCAACTACATCCTTAGCTTCTCCCTTGCCTTCAATGATAGTTTTAAACTGTTGTGCAATTGCTCTACAGAGCAATTCTTTGTTTATTTCCTCCCCTTCTGGAATACTAACCCCAAAATTGCTAAGCAATATTGATAAATTATCTTCTTCAACAGTATCAAGTAATGAACTCACAAAACTCTCTTCGTTGTAATGCCTTGCAAAATTCTTCCAGTGATTTCTTGGTGATGAACCACCTTCCTGAAACCACTTATCATAACTTGGTCCTTCCGGAAGTTTGTCACGGCTTCCGTCATCTGGAAGAATCATCTCAGCAAAAAATTTTGGAATTTCCCATGTTGTAAAATGTCCCTTTAAACATCCATCATTTCCTTCAATATAAAAACGCCTAAAAAAAGCATCGTATTTCACTGATTTTTCCTCTTTTCGTGACTTTCTATAACTTTCGATATAAAAGCTAAAACTTTCTATAACCTTCCATGAAGCTTCCCCAGTACATTCCGTGAAAAAAAGATTCTTTAAAGCTATCATAGAAGTATAAGAAAGATTAGTAGATACATTACGTTGGTACGATTTATTCATAGTTAATCCTACGTATTATTATATCTTCTAATTAAAAAAACCACAATCAAAAGTTGGTTTTTGTCCTGGAGTATGACATAAAACTATACCACCCCAGAGCTGGATTTGCCCTGATCAGGCATCGTTCCAAAAATCCACCGAAGGGGCAACTGAATAGAACCTGTCAGTAATTGGAACGGCTGGCCAAACCCATATGGAGGAAATCAATATGGAATGGTCAACCCAGCTATCAATTATTCTGATTGTCTTGATTTTCTCCACCTTGCAAATCATAGGAGAAAATCAATATGACAACAGAAAAAAGAGCAACTCGTAAACCTATAGCTTTTTATCCAATTGAGGATAATGACCCCAATTCAATCAAACATTTTAATGAAAATGGTGTTCCGATTCGTACTATTACTCTTAACGGGGTCAAACATCTCTACGCACTAATTGAAGTAGACACACAGGAAGAAGCCGATTTATTGAATCGTGAATTTAACCGTTTGTCTAGGCAAGCCAGTCGACAGAAAAAGCGTCAAAATGAACATGAACAGTCTTATGATGCACTGAAAGACGACGGTTATGATGCTGCAATTGATGATAATGACCCATTTGATATTGTTTCGGATATGCTTCTTTTAGAATCACTTTTTAAAGAATTTAGTTCACTTTCATCCGAAAACAAATCCATTTGCAGAATGCTTGCTGCTCAAAAAACTGAACGTGATATTGCTATCGCGTTGGGAATTCCACAGACAACTTTACATGACCGCAAGGCTAAACTACTGAAGATGTTAAAATCTCATCTTCGCTAATAATCTCAAGCAGCCGGGTAAAATAGCCCGGCTGTTTTTTTCATAAATGCTACATTATTTTTCACTAAAATATCGTTAAATTCATAAATAAATATTAAAGATTATGACCTACACCATAGTAAGGTTACTAACTACAGACAATCTATCATCTTATCGAATATATATTTATCAAGTTGCTGTTCGTTTTTATTTGAAACATTAATGCCATATTCATAACTTCTATCTACAAACAGTTTACTACTGGTATCTTTCCATGCATCAGATGGAATCAAGTACATTTTAGGCTCCTGCTCATCCACAAAAACCATCAAACATACCAGATATTCCCTTGTACTATCATCTATGTATTCATTTTTCACAAATACATACTTTGTTTTGTACATCCCCTTAACTTGTATTTCATAATATTTTCCGGATTTGGATTTTACAATCAAGTCTACACCATGATCATCAACCTCTGACGGATATACATCCATTCCATATGACAAAAACTCCATTTGAGCATACAATTCACCATACCGCCCCAGTTGCAAATTATTTAGTTTTCCCCACTGTTTATTTGGCATAGTCTTTCCTTTCCTCTCTACAGAAATACTAAGTGAATTGTACCAAAATATCGTCCATCTTTCTACTGCAAACATCTCGTTCAACGATTTGTTTTCTGCCATCTATATAAGTAATTTGTATCCGATAATCCATATCGTCAACAATTATTTCCGGTTGTGGATACGGTGGTATTTCATCCACCACTTTCTTTATTGTCCGAAAGAGTTTTAGTGCCTTTTGTGAACCGACCATTTGTATTTCTTTACTTTGACATTTCCTACTATTCATAACATACTCATACTTAGCATAACGGCCATTATTTTTCAGTTCATAGACTGTTATGTCCATTTCATCCGGCAGACCTGACCACACTTTTACTCTAACTTTCTGAATGGCTGTGGCAGGCAGTGATGAAAATGACCATTTCCGTCCGCATTCTTTGCAAGCATATTCTGGCATTCCTTTATATACGATACATCCTCCAAGTTGTACCTCACCACGTTCTGCCATCTCAAATCCCTCGCTGTCCGGCAATCCATAAAGTATGGGTACAACATTTTCTGATTTACATTTTGGACACAAAACCATAATGACTCCCCTTCCCTACTTATAATACTTCTCATACCATCGTTCCTGTCTCACGTATCCGGGTTTATTCATATCTTTTGGATTCTCTTCCTTACAAAATCCACAGGAAGTATGATTATCACAATGAACACCATCATTCATTAA
The DNA here is from genome assembly GCA_964612125.1 of uncultured Leucobacter sp. GTDB lineage: Bacteria > Actinomycetota > Actinomycetes > Actinomycetales > Microbacteriaceae > Leucobacter. The sequence continues at coordinate 17,221 of CAZTBS010000028.1, forward strand.
TCTGACACACGTCTTTTCAGGTATATCCAGAGTACAAATATACTGTATTTTCGCTTCCATACAAGTTCATCCTTTCTATCACCTATACAATAATGGCTATAATACATCCAACAATGATGAAAACGAACAAACAAGGGAGCAGACAACAGCTGCCTCCAGCTCTCTTTCCGCTTTCGCTCAATAAACTAAATGTGATAAAATCATCTTCTACATCGTACTTTCCATTTCCATTCCAATCCATATGCATCCCCCCTTTGGTTTCAGTTCAAAATGGTTTAAGTTTATATTCTAAGTACCAAGACATATCTTGCCAGCAATCGCATAGACAGGATGGCTCTCATACATATAAGCTATTATGGGTTAACCCGGAAAGTTTCTCTTATACTCAGATACCTTATGCACGTTCAATATCTTTTGATATATGTAGTTTAAAGCTAAGAAGTCAAAATCATTTTATTTATGAACTATTGGCTTTCTCTTCTATACTGTATTACTTTAATCGCTATGATACCAATAACACTAATACCAATTACTGATCCAATAATCCACCATTTAACATCTGGTAAACCACAAAACCAGAAATATACTCTAATGATGGTAGCCGCTGCATAAAAAATAACTCCAAAGACCACCAATCGTATTATCCAGTGAAGGAAATGTCCTGCACCACGACCATCTATCATATCAGACCTATATAGTTTTCCCACCAGATTATATGCGATTGTATAAGCTACCGCTCCAACAACAGCCATTGCAATATAATTATTTATCGGATCACTAAATAGTGAAAACGAATCCGTCAGATACTCAAATAGAAACTTCACTACATCACCCACTCCCTTTTATGCTTTATGCCTTTAATCTTTTTAATATCATTTATGCTATCTGCATTTCCATCCTCATCAGTTCGGAGTTTCATTTGCCATTATTACTAGCTGGTCGCACATGACACCATGTTCCATGCTATATCATCTGTTGCTTCTACCCACGCAATTAAAAAGTAAATCTGTAATAAAGGGTTTCCTGCATTAACTGGAGTGTCATTAACATGAACCTCAAATCCTCTATTCGTATAGGTGTAAAGTTCATAAGGTACAGAGTTTCCTAATTCAGCTGTATCAACAGTTCCCATCCCCACAGTATATTTGCCAATGATACCAACGATATTCAGCATATTCTCACCGCCACCATCACAGCTAAGATTACCATCAGAATATTCGCAGACAATCACATCTCCTGGATTGACTTCTTTCATATCCAGACTAATTCTGTATAATTCACGCTCTGCATCTCCCTGCTCACTGTACCAGTTCGTTGCAGGCATTATAGAGAACTCCATTCTTTCTCCGTTTTTATACAAACATACGCTAGAAAAAGGGGTACGATATTCTTTCATAACAAGCTCTCCTATAACTCTTATTTATGGTTTATCAATAAGTTCTTTTCATAAGATAAAAATAGTATGGTGGTGGGGAATGATCCCCACTTTACAATCGCCCATGCATGGTTACAGGTTACACCATCTTTCCACTCTTGTAGCTTTACAGCCATGCACATACAGCAAGAGGGATAAGTTCAAATTTTTTCAATTAAAGGTTTCATTTCCTTAAGTGACCTAATTATACCATAATTTACTGTACCAAAAAACGGACTTATTCATCCCACAACCCCAAAATTTCACTTTATATCAGCAGGTCCAAATCTATCTAATATATAACAATGATGGCTGCAGTATTTCCTTTTTTGATTTCCATAGGATTCAAATTCTTTTCCACAGTAGTGGCAGACTGCTTTATAAATACTCTTCTGATTTCTGGTAAGCAAGTCTTGATGCACACTCCACCACCTTCTTCTACAAGATTCAGAACAGAACTTTTTAGGTCTCCCGGTGCTTTTCTGCTCCAGTTCTTTTCTACACATGAGACAGTTAATTCCCACATTCTCTCTCATCACAAATCGTTTTCCTTTTACTTTTTCGTTATTGCCTGCATAACCGCTCAATCCGTGTGAAATACAATAATTTCTTACAACGTCTCTGGATAGCCCCAGCTCCTTTCCAATTAATCTGTAACCCATTCCTTTAATCCTTAATTCTTTAATTAACTCACGTTGCTTATCATTCACAATGTGTCCTCCTTTCATTTTATTACTATGAACGCTCTGTTTCTCATGAATTGCAACAAAAAGCATTACATTAATAACTATTTTCAAAGAAAAAGACATCCAGTTTCCCAGATGTCCATATCCACATTATGAAATTAACAACTCGATATATTGTTCTTCTAAGCGATATTATAACCGTCCCTTGCTCTTTTACCCACCAATGTAACATTGGGGAATTTGCCATCGACCACATCCTCATAGAATCTTCGGCCTATTCTCGTTGACGTTACCTCGCCACTCTTATAGAAATCTTTATAATACTTCTTCCCTTTGCACTGCGGTATAACATTAACAATTTTCTCTTGATATTCTTTCTCTTCGGCTGCACTTAAAACAATTCTCTTTTTGATATCCATCTTATTTTCCTCCTTAGTCTCTTTCCGGTATGTTCTTCAATATGAAATAGGTCATGCTTGCAATTGGAACTCCATCCTTCTCATACTTTCCGAAACCCCACGCATGGTCTTCTCTATCCATTAGGATTTGAAATACCAGTAGTCCAAAAAACATTCCTGCCTGAGTCTGATTTTTACCACAAGCATCATACAATGCTTCGTAGACTGTACCGTCCCAATTATGTCCGGGCAACCATCCTGCTGTATTGATATCACTGGCATTAATCTTAGCATTAATATCATCGACCACTGCTTTATAATCTGCTGCAGAAAGATTACTCATCCATTTATTGAAGTCTTTCTTGTGTGGAAGCCTTGTCACTCTTTTTCCTGTATCCACCGAAATTAGCATCGTTTATCCTCCTATTTTTTTCTATAAACCATAACATTAGAACTATCCGTTCCTACAATAGTTACATTCGTAATAACTCCGCTATTCACTCTACTGTAATATGTTTTTCCCAAGTTTAGCTTAATTCCTCTGCTCATGGTCCATTCAACGCCAAATAATGACCTGATATTGAATTCCGTTCCACTGGGCAATTCTTCGACTTTACTAATTAACTTCTGATAAACTGTACCAAAATCATCACTCTTAAGAATCTCACTCTTAATAAATAGTGGTACCGTTAAACCGACCCTATTTGCTCTGATCTCAATTTCTTTGTATTCTTCCTCGCTTAACAGCAATTGCACATTTCTTTTTTCCATGTCATCCTCCAATCAATATTGAATTGTTTCTGATGAATAATATTCTTTATGTATTATTTATATCACCCAAATCTCTGCTTGTCAATATTCTTTTTCTGATTGATAATATTCTTTTTATATTTAATAATACTCTTTAGTGAATTATTCGCACATATTTGAAAGGAGAACGTATGCGAGAAGAAGTTGAACATATGATAAATAACTACAATACGATGATTCGAGAGAAGGCTGTACTACGTGATATGGTGAATAGACTATTGGAAATATCCAAGGAAGAATTCATCATGCTACAAAATTTTAAACCGCACACTAGATACGGAGCTATAGACCCCGGCACAATCGACCGAACAGGCAGCATTGCCGTGAATTATGACGATACCTATTATTGTTCTATAGTAACGGAAATAAATGCCTGTAACAAGCAAATATGGACCTTGAACAATAGGCTGATTTTCTTTGAATCTGCTATGAACAATCTCTCTGATAATCTACCCTTGTTTCTTCACATGTACGTTGTAGAACGGTTAACCTGGGATGTGATGTGTAAGAAATTAAATTGCTCTCGGACAATGCTTTCCAGATATAGAAAGAAAGCAATAAATGAATTGGTTGATATATACACAAACTACTATAAACCATTTAACATTTAGATATGCTGTTAACGATAAGGGTACTATCGTTATTTTGTATTCCTTGCTTGTCAGAATTAATGCCCCTGTGTTGCGTTATCAGGGCAACAGGTGCGAATAACTCCACGTTACGCTTGCGAAAAAGCCTTATTTCAAGCCATTTCTTGTTGTTTACATTGTATCAAAGTTGGACTCGTTATGTCAACCACCAAAAGCACATCTGATAGTCCTGCTACGATTCTATTCCTCTCCGGGAACTGCCTTTTCTGGGGCTCTGCCCCCGGTGGGTACACAGAAATAATCCCTCCACCCGTTTCAAGTATCCTGTCATAAAGTCCCCTGTTTGACGCCGGATAACAGACATCCACTCCATTCCCCAATACTGCATAAGTTCTCCCCCCATTATCAATAGCTGCCTGTTGTGCTATTCCATCTATCCCCCGTGCCATGCCACTAATAATTTCAATTCCTGCAGCCGAAAGTTTCCCAGCAAAAGATTGGGCTATAAATGTTCCATACTCAGAACACTCTCTAGCTCCTATCACTGCCAAGGACGGTTTATCTTCTTCGGGTAGCTTTCCCATATAATAAATTGCAAAAGGTGGTTTCTCCAATTTCCTAATTCGTTTAGGATACTCCTCATCCTCCCTTGTCAGAAAACAAATATTATTTTTCCGCATTTTATCATAAGTACCTTCCAAATCCCAGGTCTTTGAAAATGCTAAAATAGCTTCCATATTCTTGTCATGAACAATACGTCGGAGTTGCGCCTTTTCTTCTTCACTTTTCCCACAAACCACTCTATAAATCGTCTGTTCATCCCCAAATGCTGCCAACATTTTTTCAATGGTTGCATCTCCCACCCCTGGCAAATTATGTATCCAAAATTGATATATCTTTTCTTGTTCTCTAATCATGATAATATTGCACTCTTTCCTTCACATTAAAACTTGTCCATCGTACGGTAGCAAGCAGCTTGTGCAAGATGGCTCTCCATTATCTGCTCACAGTCCTCCAAATCTGCAATTGTTCGTGCCACTTTGAGTATCTTATGGTATGCTCTAGCACTTAAATCCATTGATTGAAACATCTTTTCAATCATTTTCTTTTGCGCAT
>CAZTBS010000028.1:22244-23134 GCA_964612125.1 uncultured Leucobacter sp.
CCCCAAAAGACAATACTCCTCTACTACTCCTGCCCCTAAATCTGAGTTAAACAAAAATGGTGTCCCCTTGTATCTGGCAGTTTGCCTTTCATGTGCTACCAAAACCTTTTTACGCATATCATCACTACTCTCTCCGCCTATTTTCTTTTGTAGCTGTCCTATTTCCACTTTAGGTGCTGTAACGCAAATATCTATTCTGTCAAGTATAGGTCCCGAAATGTGGCTCAGGTAATTATGTACCTCATAAGGTGTACATCTACATTTGTTTCTATCTGGATAGTGACCACAAGGGCAAGGATTCATAGCAGCCACCAACATCAGGCTAGCCGGATAAGTAAACGAGCCCCCACTTCTATCTATCTGAATTTCTTTATTTTCCAGAGGTTGCCGTAGCAAGTCCAGTGTCTGTCTTTTAAATTCAGGCAACTCATCCAGAAACAATACCCCTCTATGCGCAAGGCTAATCACTCCTGGTTTGGGAACTGCTCCACCTCCCGACAATGCCAGTGGTGAAATACTGTGATGAGGACTTAAAAATGGACGGTACTTTATCAGAGGTTTTCCCTCCGGAAGTTTTCCAGATATACTATATATAGAAGACACCTCAAGTCGCTCTTCCTGCGTAAGAGGTGGAAGAATCGTCGGAATTCTTTTGGCAATCATCGTCTTTCCTCCTCCAGGCGGTCCAACAATCAAAAAATGATGAAAACCCGCCGCCGCAATAAGCGCCGCACGCTTGACACCTTCCTGACCTATCACCGCCAAAAAATCCAATTTTGCCTTTTCCTCTTCCGTCTCTTCTTCTCCATCTGCCTCTTCTGGTTTTATAATTATAGTTTGCTTTTGCCCCGGAATCTGTAAGTGATTAGAACACTGCAAGTGTTCTATTA
>CAZTBS010000029.1:0-23132 GCA_964612125.1 uncultured Leucobacter sp.
GATGGTACTGCACTCGGGAGGGTGTGGGAGAGTAGGACACCGCCGGACCTCTTCAGAGAGAAGGGTCGTTCAGAGAGAAGTTCACCAAAGTTGGTGCTTCGCTCTGGGCGGCCCTTTTCGCATTTAGGCTTTTATATCTTCATAGAGATTTGGGCAACGCCCGCAGGGAGTAACAGGATGAGCGAACGATCAGAGTCAGACCGCAACCGTGGCCAGAGGGGTCAGGGCGGGTCTCGTCGGCCGCAGTCTGATCACTCCCGGCAGGGTAAGCCTGGGAACGCTGCGGGCGCACCGCAGCGCGAGAATCGAGCGCGCGAGCACGATCGCGGGTCGCAAAGAGCCGGTCGCTCTGCACGCGACGAGCGTCCCGCCCGCGACGGTGGGTACCGAGATCGCAATGTGGGTTCGCCGCGCACTGAACGCTCACCCCGTGGTGGCGGTTTCCAAGATCGTGCCGAACGTCCACGGCGCAACGATCAGGGGCCACGTGAGACCGATCGCTTCGAGCGTCAGGACCGTCCTCGTCGCTCTAACGAGCGTTCAGAGCCTGGCGAACGTCTCCATCGAAATTCCGGAAATCACGAGCGCACGGGTCGATCGACGAACAGTGAACGGTCGTATCGGGCAGGCGGCCAGGTTGATCCTGGTGGGCGAGCTCCTCACACTGACGGTGCGCGACGCGATGGTGGCCGTGGCGATTTCTCCGCGCGTGGAGCCCGTAACGGTGCTGCAGCGAGGCCCCGCGGCGATCGGGCCGAATATGATCGGCCTCGTCGCGACAGCGGCCGCTTTGAGCGCAGCGATCGGCCGCGCCGAGATAATGATCGTTTCGAGCGCACCGAGCGCACCGAGCGCACGCGGTGGGACGAAGATCGCGCAGATCGGTCTCAGCGCGGTGCTCGTCCGCAACGCGATGACCGAGCACGTGACTCCGATCACCCGCAGCGCGATCGTGCGCGACCCGAGCGCGGTGACCGGTCGCGGCGTACGGGTGAGCGGGCTGAATGGGGAAACCGCTCGGCTGGAACTGGCAAGCCGCCGCGCGCGGGTGGCAGTCGAGGACAGGGCAATTTTGCGCGACGTGATGATTCTCGAGATGAGCGTGGTGGGCAGCGGAACGATCGCCAGCACCGGGAGTTTGGTCGCGGTGGCACGCGCGGTGGTGGCCGCAGCGATCGGGGTGGCGCGAGTCGTGAGTTCACCGAAGCCGAGCGACTCGCGCACGAGTTGCGTCCGGTGCGCAGCGAGCATCTTGACCCTGAGATTCCAGAGGAAGTGCGGGCAAGGGATCTCCACCCGGCAGCCCGCAATGAGTTGAAGACGTTGCAGGAAGCAGTACAGGAGCGTGTCGCCCGTCACCTCGCAATGGTCGCGGAGCTGCTCGACAGCGACCCTGAACTTGCGCATCAGCACGCGATCTCTGCGAGCAGGCGGGCGGGTCGTATTCCGGTCGCCCGCGAGACGCTTGCAATTACCGCCTACCGGACCGGCGATTTCGCGCTTGCGCTCCGCGAGCTGCGCACCTATCGGCGATTGAGTGGTTCGCAAGGCCATCTTGCGCTGATGGTCGACTGTGAGCGCGGCCTCGGCAGGCCCGAAAAGGCGATTGAGACCGGCCTCTCTGCCGACGTTGATAAGCTCGACACCGAGCAGCGGGTGCTGTTGGCGATCGCCATGTCCGGGGCTCGCCTCGATCTCGGCCAAACGCAGCAGGCGCTCTACGAGCTGGAGATTCCGGAGCTGAACCCCAGTCGCGCCTTCAGCTGGAGCCCTGACCTGTTCACGGCCTACGCGAATGTGCTCGAAGACCTGGGACGTCTCGAAGAAGCGGAGCAGTGGCGCGCACGCGCCGAACAAGCCGATGCGGCACTCCGGGTGTTCTATGGGGCGGCCGGAGACGATGAAGTGTTCGAGGTGTGGGAAGAAGTGCTTGCGGAATCTGACGAGCAATCCTCGGCGGTTCGAGAGACACCCGCAGTAGAAGTAGAAGTAGAAGTAGAAGTAGAAGTAGAAGTAGAAATAGAAGCAAAAGCAGACGCAGAATCGGAGGCGCCTAAGGTAGAGGAGCGATAATGGCCTGGTTCGCAAAGCGACCGACACCGTCCGGCCCAGCACCTGTAACGGGCAGGGAACTCTTGTTAGTTGATCTCGACGGTGTGGTCTACCGCGGCGAGGTCGCGATTCCCGGAGCAGTTGAGCATCTCAACCGCGCACACGCGAACATCCCTTTGGGGTATGTCACCAACAATGCTTCGCGCACAGATGTGAGCGTCGCCGACCACCTCCGCAGTCTGGGTCTCGTCGCTGAAGCGCAACATGTCGTGACCTCACCCCAGGCAGCCACCGAACTGCTTGCGCGTACGGTGTCGCCAGGCGCTCTGGTGTTGGTCGTTGGAGGTGATGGACTGGTAGACGAGCTGCAGAAGGCTGGGTTCCGGATCACCCGCAGTGCTGATGACGGCCCAGCTGCTGTGGTGCAGGGCTTCGCGCCTCACGTGGGCTGGGAACACCTCGCAGAGGCGGCGTTTGCGCTCGCAGAAGAGCCTGGTCAAGATCCACTGCCGTGGATTGCCACGAATACGGACTGGACGATTCCCGTCGCACGCGGACTCGCGCCCGGCAACGGCACACTCGTGAGTGCCGTGCACACCGCGGTACAGCGCCTGCCAGTATTTGCGGGAAAGCCTGAGCCTGCGATCTTCGAGACGGCATTCGGCCGCTTCGGGACGCGTAACGCACTGATGATTGGCGATCGGCTTGACACTGATATCAAGGGTGCGAGAGCTGCCGGGATCCCGGCGCTGCACGTGTTGACGGGCGTTGACCGTCCGAAGCAGCTCGTTGCAGCGAGTGCGGACATGCGCCCTGATTTCATTGTGGCGAGTCTGTCGGAACTGCACGAACCCTATCCGGTCACTGAGACGGATGCTGCGGGCATCGTGCGGGTCGGATCCGCTCGAGTCCGCATGCGCGCCAACGTTGTCGAAATTGTGGATCGCGGAGACTCGCATCTCAATCTGCTCCGGGCAGGCTGCGCGGCGATCTGGGCATCGGGGTTGGCAATATACGGACTGCAGGTGCCCGCCGAGTTGTATGCGGACCACTGGCGCTAGTCTGGGAGACATGACTGAGGGTCGCACGCACGGCGAGGAGATGAGTCTGCTCGGCCGCATCGAAGTGATTGAGTCACAGCCACTCGCGGATCGTGCTCGTGGGTATGAACAGCTTGCAGAAGAGCTGCTCGCTGAGCTGCAACGCAGCGATTCCGATACCGTTCTGCGAGATCCCGCGTGACAGACCCCGTGGCGCAGACGATGCGATTTGCCGACTGGCAAGGCGGTCCCGCGCGGATCGATCGAATCCTGCCGGAGCTGGGCTTGGCACGTTCGCGCAGCCAAGCGGCAGAGCTGATTGCCGCAGGCAAAGTGCAGGTAGACGGTCGCACCGTCACGAAAGCGAGTGCGCCCGTGGTCTCCGGATCCACTGTGCGCGTGTTGAGTATCGACCACTATGTGAGCCGCGCCGCGCACAAGCTGATCGCCGGATTGGACGTTTTCGAAGTGCCCGTCGCGGGGCGCCTGGCGCTTGATCTGGGCGCCTCCACGGGTGGGTTTACCCAGGTGCTCCTCGAGCGGGGGGCGAGAGCCGTCATTGCGCTTGATGTTGGTCATGCGCAATTAGTCGATGAACTGCGTGAGGATCCCCGCGTGCGTGTTGTTGAGGGGTGCAACGCGAGAGAACTGACTGCCGCAATGCTCGCGGAGGTCAGCGGAGTATCCGACTCACCTGACCTCATTGTCGCCGACCTTTCCTTCATTTCTCTCTCACTGATATTCCCGGCAATCGCAGCAGTTGCGAGTCCTGACGCCGAACTGGTGATGCTGATCAAGCCACAGTTTGAAGTGGGGCGGCACGGTATCCGAGACGGATTGGTGATCAACCCTCAGCTCGCAGCGGCGGCCGTCAGTGCTGTGCTGCAGTCGGCTGCAGAATGTGGCTACGGCGCCCGAGGCCTGATCCCATCGCCGTTACGTGGCGGGAGCGGCAACCAGGAGTTCGTCGCCTATTTCGTCGCGGAGCCAGCGCCAAATCCGGGAGAATGGGACCCACACATCCGCGCAATGACCAAAGCGACCGCCAGGCCGCACTCTCCATTGGCCACCGCATTCAACTCACCAGAGGAGACCGATGACTGAGCCTGTAGCGAAAGCTCGGCGGATATTGGTCGTTTCTCACACCGCACGACCTGAGGCCATTGCCGCCACCGTGAGCGTAGTCAAGCGTTTGCGTGAGGCCGGCGTTTTGGTGGTGATGCCAGCGAGTGATCGCGAGGAATTCGGCCCACACCTTGACCTGTCGCTTACCGCGGAGCTGAGCCGCGACGTCGCGCCGGAAGCTCTGGAGATCGCACTGGTACTCGGTGGGGATGGCACGATCCTCCGCGCTGCGGAATTGCTACGTGGCGTGCCCTGCGCCATTCTCGGTGTGAATCTTGGACACGTGGGATTCCTAGCTGAAACAGAATCACACAGCCTTGATTTTACGGTCGAGCGAGTGCTTGCCGGCGCGTATTCGGTCGAAGAGCGTTTTGCGCTGGATGTGCGTGCGGTTGCGAACGGTGAAGTGATCGCTGAAACGTGGGCGCTCAATGAGGCAAGCGTAGAGAAACGCGAGCGTATGCTCGAAGTGGCTATCGGCGTGGATGGGCTGCCACTGTCCTCTTTTGGCTGCGACGGCGTCGTGCTGGCTACCCCCACCGGGTCTACTGCGTATTCTTTTTCGGCAGGTGGGCCCATCGTCTGGCCGGGAGTGCAGGCGATGCTGATGGTGCCGATTGCGGCGCACGCACTGTTCAACCGGCCGCTTGTGGTGGGCCCAGATTCGGTGCTTGCGGTCGAAATTCTGCCGCACAGCATTGGCCTCGGCGTGCTGTGGTGTGATGGGCGTCGGCGCACTGAGCTTCCTGCGGGGGCAGTGGTGCAGGTGCAGCGCTCTGCGGTGCCGGTGCGTCTCGCCCGCATCGATCGGGCTGTGTTTACTGAACGGCTGGTGCATAAGTTTCACTTGCCCGTAGCGGGTTGGCGAGGCGCCCGCGCTGTGTCTACGCAAGCCGCAACCGCCGCAGGGGAAGCAGGTCAGGAGTGATCGAGGAACTGCGTATTCGTGATCTCGGCGTCATTGCCGATGCAACCCTGGAACTGGGGCCGGGTTTTACTGCGATCACGGGTGAGACTGGCGCGGGCAAAACCATGGTGGTCTCCGCGCTCGGTCTCTTGATGGGTGCGCGCTCTGATGCCGGCGCGGTACGCGCGGGCGCTGAAGCGGCGCGCGTTGGCTGCTTGATTCGCACGAGTGATCCACGGGTTGTCGAAGCAGTGAGCGAGGCTGGTGGAGACGTCAGTGACGGGGACCTCATCCTGAGCAGAACGGTCAACGCAGAGGGGCGCAGTCGTGCAAGTGCCGGTGGATCGGCAGCGCCCGTCGGGTTACTCACCAAACTGGCGGATCACCTGTTTGCTGTGCATGGGCAGAGCGAACAGCTGAGGCTGCGCAGTAGCACTGCACAGCGCGAGATGCTTGACCGATTCGCCGGCGCAACGGTGCAGTCGCTACTCGCGCAGTACCAGCGCGTTCACAGTGAGCGGCGTCGTGTGGCGGCTGAACTCTCTGAACTTACGGCGGCGCGCGAGGAGCGTGCCGCTGAAGCCGCACAGCTGCGGCAGGAACTGGAGGAGATTGCCGCAGTCGATCCGCAACCCGGTGAGGAAGCTGAACTGCGACAGCTGATTGATCGACTGAGTAATCTCGAGGAACTGCGCGCGGCAACCGCCGCTGCTATGCAGGCCTTAAACGCTGAATCTGATGACCCCTACGCCGTTGATGCTGGCACGCTGCTTGAGACAGCGGCGCGGGAACTCGAACGAGTTTCGGACTCAGATGAGCGACTCGGCGGTCTTGCCGCACGACTGCGGGGAGTCCTCGACCAGGTGAACGACGCAGCCCGTGAGCTTGCCGCTTACGCAAGTGACCTTGACCAGGACGGTCCAGGTGAGTTTGCGCGCTCGAACGAGCGTCTGGCGCAGATCACCGCACTGCTGCGCAGCTTCGGTGCGAGCGAGACCGAAGTAATCGAGCGGTCACGCACGGGAATCGCGCGGCTCTCCGAGCTTGAAGGTGATGATGCGAGACTCGATCAGTTCGCTGCACAGCTGTTTGAACTTGAAGCTCAGGAACGCGCGCTCGCCGCGGACCTGACTGCCGCGCGGCAAGCGGCCGCAACCGCGCTGAGTGAACTCGTGACTGCGGAACTGCAGCAGCTCGCGCTTCCTGACGCCCGCTTCGTCGTCGAGGTGGCTCCGTGTGAGTTGGGGCGAACTGGTGGCGATGAGGTGCGACTCCTCTTGCAGCCACACCCCGGCGCATCTCCGCGACCGCTCGCGAAGGGTGCCTCGGGCGGTGAGCTGTCACGGGTGATGTTGGCGCTCGAAGTCGTGGTCGCAGCGGTCGATCCGGTGCCAACCTTCGTGTTTGATGAGGTAGATGCGGGCGTAGGCGGTGCGGCTGCCATAGAAATTGGACGACGTCTCGCACGATTGTCCCGCACCTCTCAGGTGATCGTCGTCACGCATCTCGCGCAGGTCGCAGCGTTTGCAAATAACCATCTGCAAATCGTGAAAGACTCCGCTGGTGAAATCACCCAGAGCTCCTGCCGCCGTTTGCAGGGTGAGGAGCGCCTCGCTGAAATGGCGAGACTGCTCTCCGGCCTCAGTGACTCCCGCAGCGCTCTCGAACACGCGGCGGAACTGCTCGCGCTGGGCGCCTCCGCCTGAGCAGACTTCGCCGGTGCTACGCTCCCAACATGAAGATGTTTTGGCGTCGTAACGGGGTCCCTGTGGCATCCCACGGAGAGGCTTCGGCAGGTTCGGATCTCCCCATCACGCCCGCGGAACGCGCCGATTATCTCGACACGCATCCTGATGTGGTGCACGCGGATCTCGAGCAGCTCGACTCGGAGACGCGTGAGATGTATCGTGACGCTCGCGCCGCCGCGCGCGAAGGTGCAGAGAATCACGCTGCGCGTCAGCACCACGTCCGAGAATTTGTGGTGCGCAGCCCATTTCAGCTGGGCTTCGTGGTCACTCTTGGTGCCCTCGCTGCAATCCTGTTCGGGCAGATGATCGGCCAGCTCAGCACGATCATCATGTACGTCGTCGGCGGATTGTTCATCGCCTTAGCGCTTGACCCCGTGGTGCGATGGCTGGAACGTCGTTCGGTGCAGCGACCACTCGGCATCGCCATTGTGTTTGGTGGCTTTTTGCTCATTGTGGCAGGAGTCCTCGCTACGGTGATCCCTATGCTGGCGACACAGATCGCGCAGTTGGTGCGCACTGCACCGAGCTACTTTGTGGATGTGCAGAACCAAGAGTGGTTCCTGTTTCTACAGAAATCCTTCGGCCAATACGTTGATTTCGATGGGTTGCTTGGTATGGCGCAAGATTTCGTTGCTCGGCCTGAGAACTGGGCGCAGGTCGCTGGCGGTGTCTGGCAAGCTGGCGTAGGTATTGCTAACGGGCTCACCGCCATGCTGGTGGTGCTCATCCTGAGCCTATATTTTCTCGCTTCATTACAGGGCACGAAACGCGCGTTCTACAGTGTGGTGTCGCGGAGCAACCGAGCCAAGGTCATCGACATCACTGAGCAAATCACGAAGTCCGTTGGCGGGTACGTCAGTGGGATGGTGTTGCTTGCCCTGCTGAACTCTGTGCTCGGATTCATCATGATGACGATTGTCGGCGTGCCGTTTGCTGGCTTGGTTGCGGTCGGGGTGTTCTTGCTCGCGATGATTCCGTTGATCGGGTCTGTCTTGGCGACGGTGTTGGTCTCGGTCGTTGCGCTGTTCGAGTCTCCGACTGCCGCGATCATTGCAGCCATCTACTACCTCATCTATATGCAGATCGAGTCCTACGTCATGACCCCGCGCATCATGAACCGTGTGGTGTCTGTGCCGGGCGCACTCGTAGTGATTGGCGCTCTTGCTGGGGGCACGCTGCTTGGTCTGCTGGGGGCGCTCATTGCGATTCCGGTGACCGCAATGGTGCTGATGATCATCAAACAGGTGTGGGTGCCGCGCCAGGAATTGCAGTAACGCTCGCGGGAGCGCGAACACCGCCGTACATAGAGTTCACATCTAGAGTGATAGGATTGAAGCCCGTGGGAGTAGAGCGAAACGCGGCCGGAATAACGAAACATATCTTCGTGACCGGAGGTGTTGTTTCCTCTCTGGGGAAGGGCCTGACGGCCGCGAGCCTGGGGAATCTGCTCACTGCGCGTGGCTTGCACGTGGTGATGCAAAAGCTCGATCCATATCTGAACGTGGATCCCGGGACGATGAATCCTTTCCAGCACGGCGAGGTTTTTGTGACCGATGATGGCGCGGAAACTGACCTGGATATTGGTCATTACGAACGTTTCTTGGGCATCAATCTGTCGCAGGCAGCGAATGTGACGACCGGCCAGATTTATTCCACGGTGATCGCCAAGGAGCGGCGCGGGGAGTACCTGGGGGACACCGTGCAGGTGATCCCGCACATTACGAATGAGATTAAGCGGCGGATGCGTTTGCAGGCCGAGGAGATTCCGCAGCCCGATGTGATCATCACCGAGATCGGCGGCACCGTGGGCGACATCGAATCTCAACCATTTCTTGAGTCCGCGCGCCAGGTCAGACACGAACTCGGTCGCAAGAACGTGTTTTTTGTGCATGTGTCTCTGGTTCCGTTTATGGGGGCATCAGGAGAGCAAAAAACCAAGCCAACCCAACACTCGGTTGCAGCGCTGCGTTCGATCGGTATCCAGCCCGATGCGCTCGTGCTGCGGAGTGACCGCCCGGTGACCGAAGACAACCTGCGTAAGATCGCGCTGATGTGTGACGTCGACGAAGACGCTGTAGTAAATGCGATCGATGTAAAGAGCATCTATGACCTGCCCAAACTCCTCAATGATCAGGGGCTTGATCAGACCATCGTCGAACATCTTGACCTGGTGGATCGCGCACACGGCGTTGATTGGTCGGGCTGGCAGCCGGTATTAGACGCCGTTCACCACCCCAAGGGTGAGGTCACCGTTGCGTTGGTCGGCAAGTACATTGATTTGCCTGATGCGTACCTTTCCGTCACGGAGGCATTGCGAGCCGGGGGATTCGCCCATTCCACCAAGGTCAACATTGTGTGGGTGGCTTCCGATGACTGTGAAACAGCGGAGGGTGCGCGTGCTGCGCTGTCCGACGTTGACGCGATCTGCGTTCCCGGCGGCTTCGGAATTCGTGGGATCGAAGGCAAGCTGGGGGCGCTCCGATTCGCCCGCGAAAATGGAGTTCCGACGCTGGGGCTCTGTCTGGGGTTGCAGTGCATGGTGATTGAGTATGCGCGGAATGTTGCTCACCTGTCCGGCGCATCCTCAACGGAGTTTGATCCCGAGACCCGGGTGCCGGTGATTGCGACGATGGCTGAGCAAGTCGACATTATTGACGGTGGCGACATGGGTGGCACGATGCGTCTGGGGCTCTACCAGGCAGATCTTGCCGACGGCTCGCTGGCTGCACAACTGTACGGCTCGACCACTGTGAGTGAACGGCACCGTCATCGTTACGAGGTGAATAACGCGTATCGTGAGCAGATCGCCGCGGCGGGACTTGTGTTTTCGGGCACAAGCCCTGACGGGCAGCTCGTCGAATACGTCGAACTGCCGCAGGCGACGCATCCCTTTTATATCGCGACGCAGGCACACCCCGAGCTGCGTTCGCGACCGGGCACCCCGCATCCGCTGTTTGCCGGCCTGGTAGGTGCGGCGATTGAGCGGCGTGAGGCTGCACGCCTGTTCAACGCGTAAGTAGCTCCTGATGCAACCGGAAGTGGGATCCACCCGGTATCTGCGTCATGTCAGTCTCGAGCGCGGACTCGCTGCAAACACGCTCGCTGCCTACCGCAGTGATCTCGCTGCCTATGCGACTTGGCTCTCAGAGCAGGGTATCGACGATCTCACAGAGGTCACCCCGAATACCGTGGCGCAGTTTGTCGCTCACCTCAACGGTGCGCCAACCTCTACTGGCAGCGCTGAACGGACCGATCCGGGTCGCAGCACACCGCTTGCAGTGAGCACGATCACGCGTCGCGTATCGACCGTGCGCGGTCTGCACCGCTTCCTTTGCGAGGAGGGTCTTCTGGCCGAGGACCCGGCCCGGGGCGTGCGTACGCCGAAGCCAGGCCGCCAACTACCGAAGGCGCTTTCCCTTGCAGAAGTTGAGGACTTGCTGGCCGCGGCGAGCGGGGAAGAACCGGTACAACTTCGCGACCGCGCACTGCTGGAACTCTTGTACGCAAGCGGCGCTCGCATCAGCGAAGTGACACAGCTCGATCTCGACGATCTGCTGAGCGGAGAAGGCGTGGGCTATGGCTGGGCTGACCCCTCACACGCGCTTGCCAACGGAGGGTTCTTGCGTGTGCTCGGGAAAGGGGGCAAGCAGCGCGTGGTGCCCTACGGTCGCTACGCGGGGCAGGCGCTCGCTGCGTATCTCGTGCGTGCCAGGCCACAACTGGTGTCGGCAGGCCGTGGCACATCCGCGCTTTTTGTCGGCCCGCGCGGCGCACGATTGTCGCGGCAGAGCGCATGGCTGGTGATTCGCGCGGCAGCCGAGCGGGCTGGGATCGCAGTCGAAGTCTCCCCGCATACTCTGCGGCACTCGTTTGCTACCCACCTGCTTGCGGGTGGCGCAGATGTGCGCAGTGTGCAGGAGCTGCTCGGTCACTCATCGGTGACTACAACTCAGATCTACACTCATGTCACGGCCGACACGCTCCGAGAGCACTACCTTTCGGCCCACCCGCGGGCGAAGTAGCCCCAGACGCGACCGCCTCCCAACGCGCGAGCGCGATAGGATTGCCGCTGAACGTAACGGAAGGGGTGCGCGGGTGGCACAGAGTGCGCAGAAGCTGGGACCGACGGGTCGGCCCGAACGCTTCTACCCGGTTCCCCAGGGGCTCGAACGGCATGGCCCTGCCCGCATTATTTCGATGTGTAACCAGAAGGGTGGCGTCGGTAAGACGACGACCACCATTAACCTGGCGGCGGCACTCGCGAGATACGGTCGCCGCGTGCTGGCGGTCGATTTTGACCCGCAGGGTGCGCTTTCTGCGGGGCTTGGTGTGCCCGCGCATGATGTGCCGACAATCTACGATCTGATGCTCGGGCACGAAAAAGATCCGCAACTCGTGATCCAACACACCAATACGCCAAATCTCGATGTGATTCCGGCAAACATTGACTTGTCGGCGGCCGAAGTGCACCTCGTCACCGAAGTGGCGCGCGAGCAAATCTTGGCGAGTGTGCTGCGGAAGGTCGTCGATGACTACGATGTGATTCTGATCGATTGCCAGCCCTCACTGGGGCTCCTCACGGTGAACGCACTCACAGCCAGTCACGGCGTGTTGATTCCGCTCGCCTGTGAGTTTTTCGCTCTGCGAGGTGTGGCGCTGCTGATTGAGACGATCGAAAAAGTCAAAGATCGTTTGAACCCCCAGCTCGAGCTTGATGGCATCATCGCCACCATGTACGACCCCCGCACCTTACATGCGCGCGAAGTGCTCGAGCGCGTTGTGCATACCTTTGATGAGAAGGTGTTTGACACGGTGATTGGACGCACCGTGAAGCTGCCTGACGCCTCGGTTGCGGCAAAACCGATTCTCGAATACGCGCCGGGTAACCCGGCCTCCGAAGCGTATCTGCAGCTTGCACGCGAGCTGGTGGATCGCGGCACGGTTGCCTGAGGCTGGTATGGTCGCGCAGACCTCGGAGATGCATGAACCGGGAGCGCACGAGTTAGCCGGGAACGGAGACGCAGCCGCGCCTGGCTTTCGCGTCTCCCTCGAAGTGTTTGATGGACCGTTCGATCTGCTGCTGAACCTGATTTCAAAGCACGAACTCGACATCACTGAGGTCTCGCTGAGCTTGGTCACCGATGAGTTCATCGCGTACCTGTCTCGCCTGGAAGGTGAGGGTCTCGCGCAGCTCGATCAGGCATCTGAGTTTCTGGTGGTTGCGGCGACGCTACTCGATCTGAAGATCGCCAACCTGTTGCCGCAGGGCGAGGTCGTTGATGCCGAGGATGTCGCGTTGCTCGAGGCCCGCGATCTGCTCTTCGCGCGTCTCCTCCAGTACCGTGCCTTCAAACAGGCGAGTGAGTGGTTTCGGCAGCGTTTGGCGGCTGAAGAATCGCGTCACCCACGTCAGGTGCCCCTCGAAGCGAAATACCGATCACGCGGACCTGAACTGCTGTGGACGCTGTCGCTGCAAGATTTCGCTGCCCTCGCTGCCCTGGCCTTTACTCCTCGTGTAACCCCGACGGTAGGTCTCGAGCATTTGCACGTGCCACTCGTGTCAATTCGTGAACAGGCAGCTATCGTGGTGTCGCTTCTCCGCACCGCCGGGTCACGAACCTTCCGCGAGATTGCGGCTGGCGCTGATGAGCGCGGTGTGATTGTGGCCCGCTTCCTGGCGATCCTCGAGCTGTATCGCCGCGATGCCGTGAGCTTTCACCAGGCAGAGCCGCTCGGCGAACTCCGTGTGGCCTGGGTCGGTGCTGGCTGGTCAGATGATGAATTGGCAACCCTGGGTGGTGACTATGACTGAGGACACGCACGCCTTGCATGAGCAATTAGAGGCGCTCTTGCTGGTGGCAGATGAGCCCCTGGGAGTCGTTGCGCTAGCAACCGCAACCGACCGGCCGGTGTCGACTGTGAGCGCGGCAATCGCGGACCTGATTGCGGATTACGATGGCGCTGGAAGCGGGCGACGCCGTGGTTTCGAGCTCAGAGAGGTCGCGGGCGGGTACCGTTTGTACGTTCGTGAGGCCCTGGATCCACTCGTTGCAAACTTTGTTGATCAGCACACCGCGCAGCGCCTGTCGCAAGCCGCTCTGGAGACCCTCGCGGTGGTTGCCTATCGTCAGCCGATCACGCGCGGGGCAATCGCGTCTATTCGTGCGGTGAACGTTGACTCCGTCGTGCGTACGCTGGTAGCGCGCGGTCTCATCACCGAGGTTGGCCACGATGCAGAGACCGGTGCGATTCTGTATGGCACAGACGACTCGCTTCTCGGCTACCTGGGGATCGCGAGCATCGACGAACTGCCACCCATTGCCCCACTGTTGGACGATCCGAGCGAAGGATTCTCAGATGACCAGTTCTAACCGTGGCAAGAGTGGGAGCAGCGGCGATTTTGGTGGTGCGTTTTCAGTTGATGGGCGAACGATCGACATTGACCTTGCCGAGTTTGGCTGGGATCGAGCCGTTTCTGATGCGCGTGGGGCTAGCGAGCACAGCGACGATGGGCGAGTGCGCCTGCAGAAAGCTCTCGCGCACGCTGGGGTCGCCTCTCGTCGCGCGTGTGAAGCGCTGATCACCGGTGGTCGCGTAACGGTGAACGGCGCGATTGTGCGTGAATTAGGTACGCGCATCGCTCTGGAGAGTGATGAGGTGCGAGTGGACGGGGTGCCCGTGCAACTCGATGTTTCGAAGCGGTACTTTGTGCTCAACAAACCGCGCGGTGTGGTGTCAACGATGGCAGATGAACACGGTCGACGAGACCTGCAGGAGTTCGTGGAACCCTTGGGCGAACGCCTGTACAACGTGGGGCGCCTGGACACCGACACCTCTGGTTTGCTCGTGCTCACCAACGATGGTGAATTGGCACACCGTCTCGCTCACCCGAAGTTCGGCGTTCAGAAGACGTACATTGCCAGGGTGCGTGGTCGCATGACCCCAGCGAGCTTGCAGCAGCTCCGTGATGGCATCGAGCTTGAGGACGGCCCGATCGCGGTTGACGCGGCGAAGATTCTGCACGGATCGGATGCGAAACACTCACTGGTTGAGGTGACCCTTCACTCCGGTCGCAATCGTATCGTGCGGCGAATGCTCGCTGCGGTCGGGCATCCGGTTGAAGAACTGGTGCGGCGACAATTTGGACCGCTGCATCTGGGAACCCTGCGGATGGGCGAGATGCGAGAACTCTCTGCTGCGGAACGCGGTGCCCTATTGAATGCCGCTGAGGGGGGCAGCCCAGTTATCACAGCGGGCCGTCCGGGTGACGGCAAGGGTGCGCGCGGGATGCGTGGGGTAGCGGCTCGCGGCAATCCTCACGGCAGGAAGGTGCCGCAGGGCCGGTCTGGGAGAGAGAGAAACGGCGAGCAGAACCGCCGCCCAAAGGAGAAATGATGAGCCCCCAAGGAAACGGATTGGCGAGCCGCGTCGG
Organism: uncultured Leucobacter sp.; assembly: GCA_964612125.1. Taxonomy (GTDB): domain Bacteria; phylum Actinomycetota; class Actinomycetes; order Actinomycetales; family Microbacteriaceae; genus Leucobacter. Next base: position 14,305 of record CAZTBS010000029.1, read on the forward strand.
CGGCTCGGTGCACGTGATCGGCGCGGGGCTGCTCGGGGCCAGCGTCGGACTGGGCCTGCGCGAGCATGGAGTTCCGGTCACCCTCGAGGATGCCTCACCGACGACCCTCGCACTGGCCATTGACTACGGTGCAGGAAGCCCTCGTCACGCTGCGGATCCGGAACCAGCGCTGGTAATTGTGGCCACACCGCCTGATGTTGTCGCAGATGTCGTTGAGCGCGCGCTCCGGGAGTTCCCGAATTCGGTGGTCACGGATGTCGCCAGCGTGAAACTTGCGCCGTTCCTGGAACTGCAGCGTCGGGGTGTGGATCTCACGCAGTATGTGGGCTCACACCCGATGGCTGGTCGGGAACGCGGCGGCGCGATTATGGCCCGTGCGGATCTGTTTACGGCTCGTCCCTGGGTGATTTGCCGTGACGAAGAGACGCCGTCTGAAGCGCTCGCGCGTGTTGAAGCAGTGGCCCTCGAACTCGGCGCCATGCCGATCGAGATGACTCCTGAAGAACACGATCTCGCTGTCGGTTTGGTGTCGCATGTGCCACAGGCAGTTTCGAGCCTGTTGGCCGGTCGCCTGCTCACAGCTTCGGAACAAGCGATCGGACTCGCGGGTCAAGGGCTGCGGGACACCACTCGGATTGCCTCAAGCCAGCCTGAACTATGGGTACAAATCCTCGGTGCTAATCGTGAGCCGGTGGTTGAGGCGCTCGAGGCGTTTCAAGCGGACCTTGAGGTGTTCATCGAAGCGCTGCGGTTGCCCGATGCTCCCGGTTCCCGGCGTCGCCTGGCGGATCTCTTGGCAGCGGGAAACCGTGGCGTCGCGCGCATTCCCGGCAAACACGGATCGAGCGAACGTTTCACTACGGTGACCGTTCTGATCGACGATCGGCCCGGGCAATTGGGGCGTCTCCTCACCGAACTCGGAGATCTGGGCATTAATATGGAGGACTTGCGCCTCGAACACTCGCCTGGCGCGCAGATCGGCTTCGCGGAAATCGCGGTGCTCCCTGAGGTGGCAGAGCAGGCCATCACTGACCTGACCGAGCGCGGCTGGAGAACGCTATGACTGAGACCGAGGCGCGCGCGGTGTCCCCAATTCTGGTGGCAATAGATGGCCCTGCGGGAAGCGGGAAATCAAGTGTCTCGCGTGCTGCCGCTGCGCAACTGCACTTTGGGATTCTTGACACCGGCGCCGCATATCGTGCGCTTGCCTGGGCTGCCCGCGAAAGCGGCTGTGACCTTGACAGTGAGCCCGCACTGACCGACCTGCTGCGTGAATGGCGGTACTCGTCAGTGCTGGTGGGTACGCCGCAGATGCATGTCACTTTGCCAGGCGCTGAGCGGCCAGTCGAGGTGACAACTGCGATTCGAGCGCCTGAGGTGAGCAGCCAGGTCAGTCGGGTGTCGAAGCATCCCGCCGTGCGCAAGCTGCTGAACCAGATGTTTCGCGACATCGTTGCCACATCGGGGTTGCCGGGTGTGGTGATTGAAGGTCGAGATATCACCACGGTGGTGGCTCCGGACGCTCCGGTCCGGTTGCTGCTAACCGCGAGCCCTGAGGTGCGTGCTGCGCGCCGTGCAGGTGAACTGCCAGGAGCGACCGCCGATGCAGTGCTGCAAGACCTGCAGAGTCGAGACGCGAAGGATGCGTTAGTTGTTGACTTCCAGAACCCCGCACCGGGGGTGACACTCATTGATACGAGTGATTTGAGTTTTGAGCAGTCGGTTCAGGCTGTCATTGATGCGGTGACTGCGGTGCAGACTGCGGCCGCGAGAGGAGCATCGCGATGAGCGATCAACACACACCAGACTTTGATGATGCGGAGCTGAACGAGGTCTCCGAGGGCGATGCCTTGGGCATTGATGTCACCGACGATGAGCGGTTACGCGCAATGCGCTCGAACCTCGACGCATTCGAACTTGAAGACGACGACCTGCAACTCATCGGTGCAGATGGCGAGTTCCTCGGTTTCACCGAGCCTGAGGCCGAGGCGCTTCCCGTTGTGGCGATTGTGGGGCGACCTAACGTCGGCAAATCGGCACTTGTGAATCGAATTCTCGGGCGCAGAGAAGCTGTGGTCGAGGACGTTCCGGGTGTCACCCGTGACCGAGTCAGTTACTCCGCAGAGTGGAGCGGAAAACGCTTCACCTTGGTTGATACCGGAGGCTGGGAGCCTGATGCTAAAGGCATTGACGCTTCGGTGGCAGCGCAGGCAGAGGTCGCCATCGAACTGTGTGACGTGGTGCTCTTCGTCGTGGATTCTCGGGTGGGCCCCACCGCGACCGATGAACGCGTCGTGCAGCTGCTGCGGCGCACCAACAAGCCAGTGTTTCTGATTGCCAACAAGGTTGATGACGCCGTGCTGGAACCCGAGGCTGCGGCGCTGTGGTCGCTCGGTCTGGGGGAGCCCTACCCAGTATCTGCGCTGCACGGGCGTGGGGTTGCTGATTTGCTCGATGCGGTGCTTCGCGTGCTCCCGAGTGAATCTGCGGTCGCGCGACCCAAGTTGGGTGGTCCTCGCCGCGTGGCGATTCTCGGTCGACCGAATGTGGGCAAGTCCAGCCTGCTGAACAAAGCAGCGGGTGAGGAACGTGTCGTCGTGAACGATCTTGCGGGTACTACTCGTGATCCCGTTGATGAACAGGTCGAAATCGCCGGGCGCGTGTGGACATTTGTCGACACGGCGGGTATTCGTCGCCGTGTGCACATGCAACAGGGCGCAGATTTTTACGCTTCGTTGCGGACCGCAGCTGCACTCGAGAAGGCAGAAGTGGCAGTGGTGCTCTTGGACGTCACTGAACCGATCAGTGAGCAAGACGTGCGGATTATCGACCTGGTGCTCGAATCCGGACGTGCGCTGGTGCTTGCGTTCAACAAGTGGGACCTGCTCGATGATGAGCGTCGGAAGTATCTCGAACGTGAGATTGAGACCGACCTCGCTCACGTTGCGTGGGCGCCGCGTGTCAACATCTCCGCGCGGACCGGTCGGCATCTGGAGAAGCTTGTGCCGGCGCTCGAGACTGCCTTGGAGTCTTGGGACACCCGTATTCCAACTGCGAAGTTCAACGCGTTTATTGCTGAGCTGGTGCAGGAACATCCGCACCCGCTGCGTGGAGGCAAGCAGCCGCGGATTCTCTTTGGCACACAGGTGCAGAACCGCCCGCCGACCTTCGTGCTCTTCACGAGCGGCTTTCTCGACCCCGGCTACCGGCGCTTTATTCAGCGCCGTCTCCGCGAGCGTTACGGCTTCGAGGGTTCGCCGATCGTGTTAAACATGCGTATCCGGGAAAAGCGCCAGCGGCGATAGCAAAGCCCCAGTCGCAAGTGGAACACCGGCCCGAGAGCCTGCCCTGCAGAGGACAGCGGCGGGGCGTTCTGAAATTGTGCGGGAACCGTTACTTCTTTCGCTGCGCTGCCTGGCCGTAGGCTTGAGACAATAGCAGCACTCACAACAGCAAATCGCGATCGGAGCTTCACATGCGCACGAAACTCGCCCAATGGATGATCGGAAGCGTGCTGCTCGCGGGTGGCGTGCTGACACTCACCGGGTGTGCCAACCCGATAGACCAGTTGGTGCAGCAGGGCACTGAGCAGGTGATTGAACAAGTTGCTGAGGAATCTACCGGTGGTCAAGTCGATATCGATGCTGGCGGCGGGGCAGCTCTCCCTGACGGGTGGCCCGATATTCCTACGCCTCAGGGCGACATCATGATGTCAGCGAAGTCTACCGACGGCATGACTGCTACCTTTGTCACGACCCAGTCCGAAGCAGATGCGGTGCTCGCGAAGCTGCTTGATGCTGGCTATACCGAGGAAGCCAATATGGAGACGGGCGATCTACGTATCGTGTCGCTCGTCGGCTCGGAGTGGACGGTCGGCCTGACGATTGCTCCAGATGCCGAAGACCCGGCAAAGGTCACCATGATGTACGTCGTGTCTCCTGCGGCGGGTGGATGAGATACAGCCACGCCGATCACGAACAGGGGTGATCGCCGCGTCTTTGGCGGTGATGTGTGTCCTCACTGGCTGTGCACAGACCGGCGAGCAGCTCACGATTAGTGCGGGTGAATCGCCGCTGACGGATGCAGTGGCGCTGCCCGGTGATCCCGAAACTCGTATCCAGAAAGCGATTGATGCGCTTCCTGCGCTGATTTCCGAGGCCATGGATGCAAGTGGTGTCCCCGGTCTCGCAGTCGCGGTGGTGCATGGCGACGAGATTCGCTATGCCGAAGGCTTCGGGGTGCGGGAGATCGGCACCGATGAGGCAGTTACTCCAGAGACCGTGTTTCAGATTGCATCGGTTTCGAAACCACTGTCGGCCACAGCGGTCGCTGCGGTGATCGGAGACGGCGAACTGGCCTGGGATGCGCCCATACGTGAGTACCTCCCTGAATTCGCATTCAGTGACGCCGCGGTGACGGAACGTGCGACCATTGCGGACGCATTTTCGCACCGCACGGGGCTTGCCACCGGCGCGGGCGATGACTTGGAAGACCTGGGATTCGACAGGGAGACGATTCTGCAACAGCTGCGCTGGCAGCCCCTCGATGATTTTCGTGCCAGCTATCACTACTCGAACTTTGGATTGACGGTGGGGGCCGAGGCTGTTGCCGCGTCCCAGGGGCAGGCCTGGGAAGATCTGGTCGCCGCACGCGTGTTTGATCCGCTGGGAATGACCTCGACGAGTGCGCGCCATGATCACTTCCTGCAGCAAGAGAATCGCGCTGTCCTGCACGCGCAGCAAGATGGCGAGTTCGTGGCTGCGTTCGACCGCGACCCTGACGCGGAAGCCCCCGCAGGCGGTGTTTCTTCGACCGTGCTTGACCTGGGTAATTGGGTGCGAATGCTGCTGGCTGAGGGCAATTTCGAGGGCACGCAAATTGTGGATCGCGAAGCGCTCGTCGCGGCGATGAGCCCGCAGGTGATTGCCGGCCATCCGTCATCAACCCGCGAGCGTGCAGGGTTCTACGGCTATGGATTTAACGCAGGAACCACGATCACTGGGCGAACCACCGTTTCGCACTCTGGAGGGTTCTTGCTGGGGGCCGCGACGAATGTAGAACTGATGCCAGACCTTGACCTCGGCATCATCACGCTGACAAACGCTGCGCCTGTGGGTGTTCCTGAAGCAGTCAACGCAACTTTCTTTGATCTGGTGCAGTACGGAGAGCCGGTTCGGGATTGGTTTGCCGCGTACTCCGGTCTGTTCTCCGGAATGGCAGCGCCAGTCGGAGACCTGTTTGACGCGTCACCTCCGAACAATCCGGAAGCAGCGCCCGCTGCTGAGGCGCTGGTGGGTACCTACACCAGTGACTATTTCGGGCAACTTGAGGTGGTCGAGTCCGGCGGTACCCTCGTCGCGCGACTGGGGCCCGCAGGTCAGACAGAGTTGCTCCTCGAACCGTGGGATGGCGTCACGTTTGCGTACGCCCCAAGGTCTGAGAATGCGCCCTGGGGCTCGCGCGCCTCCGCGACCTTCACGCTCGGTGGTGACGGTGTGGCCAGCTCCCTGCGGCTCGCCTCCTTTGACGAGATGGGTCTCGGCACGTTTGTGCGGTTATAGGCTGATGCAATGTCTCGTGTGATCGTCGCAGCAGAAAGTCCCGCGAACCCGGAAGCGCGGGGGCTCGGAGTAACCGCGCTCGTGTTTGGCATCGTGGCCCTCGGGTTGCCGGTTCTGGCGCTGATTCTTGGGCTGTTGTCCGCGGTGAGCGGTGACCCGGCACTGTCCATGGTGACTGCTCTACTCGTGGTGCCCCTCGCTGGTGTGCTGGCGCTGCTGATCGGCTTGATTGCAGTGATTTTGGCACTCGTGTTGCTGGCCCGCACCGGAGGGAGAAATCGGCGGTGGATTCCCGCACTGGTGCTGGGAGTGCTCGGCGCCGCGTTCGTGCCGGTGCTCATTGTGGGTCTCAGCCTGACCGGCGCCTAATGTCGATAAGCCGACGAATACGTCGATCCCTGCCAATTGGGGAGATAGGAGACCTCGCGTGAGCGAGAACATCAACACGGCCGACTTGTATGACGAACGCGGGGAAGAACTGCAATCGGTTTCACTGCAGTTTCGTGATTTTGGAGCCGCGACGCACTTCTCCGGCCGCATCCGCACGGTCAGTTGCTACCAAGACAACGCGCTTCTGAAATCGGTATTGGCGACGCCAGGCGAAGGTGCGGTGCTGGTCGTAGACGGTGGTGGATCGCTGGAGACGGCCCTGGTCGGTGATCTGATCGCCGCGCTCGCAGTCGAGAACGGATGGGCCGGCATCATCGTCAACGGCGCAATCCGCGACAGTGTTGCGATCGGTGGCCTACCGCTGGGCGTGAAAGCCCTCGGCACGAATCCTGCAAAATCGTCCAAGACCGGCCAGGGGGCTGCGGATGTGCTGGTGACCTTCGGGGGTGCATCGTTTCGCCCCGGCGCTCAGGTGTGGTGTGACGCGGACGGTATCCTGCTCGAACGCTAGCGTGCCAGCTGCTTGAGCAGCTTGTGGGGGCGACGCCGGTGAGCGCCAAGAGCGGCAACCCGTTGCCGAAGTTCTTCATCGGCGGTAATCACCGTGACGCGGCTCCCCGCGGTGAGCAGATGTCGAACCTCCGCAACGATCGAGTCGTCACCGAGTCCCGGCGCGTCAACCAGGCGCACGCCGGGGACGGAAGGCACTCCGCGGGCGGTGCCCTCTGCGACGAGGATCCACTCGGGAAAGACTCGATCGATACCGGGGAAATCGTGCTGGGTGAGGCCGAGGAATCCGGCCGGGACACCCCTGTGCAGCAGTCGCGCAACATCGTCGCGGAGCCGTTGCTGGGCTCCCCGGCGATCTTTCCACCAGCCATCTGGCACTGAACCAATGACGTTGGCAGCGTCGACGACGATTGCTGGGCGAGGTGCAAGCAGGCTCTGCAGTAGGGGCCAACTCTGGGCAAACGCGGGGTGCAGAGGGTAGTCAGTGACTTCAGCTAGCGGCACCCATGCCAATGCGTGGCTTTCTGCATCGGTGATTTCAGGGGTGAACGGAGTCGTAACCTCAGCGATGACCGTGGTGTAGTTCCAGCCTCCCCGGTCGAGCACATGAGTGTACATCGTTCGGGTTGCAGTGAGCGGTACCCCGGCTTCCTCGTGCGACTCTCTGAGAGCTCCGGCAATGGCACTTTCGCGTTCGTGGCGTGCACCGCCGGGAATTCCCCAGGTGCCACCGTGGTCGCTCCAGTTAACTCGGTGTTGCAGCAGGATGCCCCGCGCTGGATCGTGTGCCAGGAGACCCGCTGCGCCAAAACGACCCCAGTATCGTTGCCCGTCGGCGGCGGTCACCCATGCATCGCCGGGGTTTCTGAGATCGCTCATATGATTAGGCTAGCCCGGGCAACGTCGATAAGTGGCTGCCTGGTGTTCGTTGTCGCACTTGTCTTTCTGGTCATTGCGGGATAGGATTTCTCTTTGGTGCTTTGCGCCTGCTTTTGCGTTCCCGCAGAGATAGGCACCGAGCATTCGCAAGATCAGCATCCACCCACTGAAGCGATAGTGAGGCTATGGCCAAGAAAGACGGCGTCATCGAGATCGAGGGCCAGGTAGTCGAGGCTCTTCCCAACGCGATGTTTCGCGTTGAGTTGACCAACGGACACAAGGTGCTCGCCCATATCTCGGGCAAGATGCGTCAACACTACATCCGCATCCTCCCCGGGGATCGCGTGATTGTTGAGTTGACTCCCTACGATCTGACCCGCGGCCGCATCGTCTACCGCTACAAGTAGGTCGCTGAGAAGTAACGGCTCGCGGCACTCCGTGAGTACGAGGACAGCGAACACATAAGAAGGAACGCATCATGAAGGTCAAGCCCAGCGTTAAGAAGATCTGCGACAAGTGCAAGGTCATTCGCCGCCACGGTCGAGTCATGGTGATCTGCGAGAACCCGCGTCACAAGCAGCGTCAGGGCTAATCCTGGCGGTAGCAGCTGCCGCGAGCTTGCGGGCCCCGATCCACAACTGAATATCTGACAGCGCATCGAAGAACTCACTCCACTTTCCGGAGTGGGGGACACCTCGGGCGGAGGCCTGAACCCCCGATGCGCTCCACACCTCCACTCACAGGCAAGGAGCCGATATGGCACGTCTCGCAGGAGTCGACATCCCGCGCGATAAGCGCGTTGAGATTGCACTCACTTACATTTACGGCGTTGGTCGCACCAGCGCTCTCAAGACTCTCGCCGATACCGGCATCGACGGGAACATCCGCGTGAAGGATCTCACCGACGATCAGCTCGTCGCACTGCGCGACTACATTGAGGGCAACTTCAAGGTTGAGGGTGATCTGCGCCGTGAGGTTGCTGCAGACATTCGCCGCAAGGTTGAAATCGGGAGCTACCAGGGTCTCCGCCACCGCAAGGGGCTGCCTGTGCACGGTCAGCGTACCAAGACGAACGCTCGCACCCGTAAGGGCCCGAAGCGTACCGTCGCTGGTAAGAAGAAGTAACCGTAGGTTCGCGGACCACACACAGAGCTTTCAGGAGAACATCAATGGCTGCACCAAAAAGCGCGGCGCGTAAGCCGCGTCGCAAGGACAAGAAGAACGTCGTCGTGGGCCAGGCTCACATTAAGTCGACCTTCAACAACACCATCGTCTCGATCACTGACCCGTCGGGTGCCGTGATCAGCTGGGCCTCCTCGGGCGGCGTGGGCTTCAAGGGATCGCGTAAGTCGACTCCCTTCGCCGCACAGCTTGCCGCCGAGTCGGCGGCCCGCAAGGCGCAGGAGCACGGCATGAAGAAGGTAGACATCTTCGTTAAGGGCCCCGGCTCCGGTCGTGAAACCGCGATCCGTTCGCTGCAGGCCGCCG